>NZ_JBBMFT010000002.1:0-378154 GCF_040095835.1 Flavonifractor hominis | reverse complement strand
ACGGCGGTGAACTGCTGGGTGGTGCCCACCTGCACGCTGGCGGTGGCGGGGGAGACGGTCACGCCGGTGACCACGGGAGGCAGGACCTCGGCCTCGCCGGCGGCGGTGATGACCACGTCGCCGGTGACGGCGGCAATGGACAGGCTGCCGGTCTCGGAATCATAGGTGTAGCCCTCACCGGCGGTCAGGGTCTCACCGGCCATGGTGACGGTGACGGTCTCGGGCAGGAGGTAGCCCTCCTCGGCGGTCAGGGTCACGCTCAGGGGCTGGCCCTCCTCCACCTGGGCGGGAGCGCCCTCGGCGGTCAGGTTGGTCAGGGTGTAGGTGACGGCGTAGGTCTCAGGCTCGGGCTGGGTGGGTTCGGTGCCCCAAACCTGGACCTCAATAAGGCGTACCCAAGTATCAGCAGTAGCAGCCGTATCAGGCACGTCAATGCGGATCTTGTTGGTCTCCACAGGGGTGTCCAGCGTAAAGGTCTGGCGGACATAGACGTTGTCCGGGTCGCCGGTGGCAAACTTGACCCACTCGGAGCCGTTCCAGTAGGACAGTTCAATGTCCTTCAGGCCCAGATTGGTCTCGGTGGCGCCGGTGGGAGTGGGGTATTTGCCGTCCACCTTGGCGCTGTCGGGCATCTGGCTGAACACATCCACGCGCTGGATGCTCTCGGTCTCCGCCAGTTCCACTTCGATCCAGGCAGGCAGTACGTTGGTACGCCAGCGCTTGCCGTTGTTGTAGGTGACGTCGTCGTCGTTCAGGGCAGTAACAACGGAGCCGTCAGAGGTGCCTTCGCCGGCGGAAACAGAGACGGTGCCGGTCAGGGCATAGTTGGTCAGGCTCTCGTCCATGGGCTCAATGCCCCAGACCAGCACTTCGAATACCCGGACATAGCCGGAAGTGGCTGCGTCAGCGGGGAAGTCCACCTTGATCTTCTGGGTTTTGATGCTCTGATCCAGCTTGCACTGCACCCAGGCCTTGTGGTTGTCGGTGATGGAGTCAATCTCTACCCACTCAGAGCCGTTCCAATAGGAGAAGGTCATGGCGCTGGGAGTGAGGGTAGACTCCAGGTCGCGGTTGACAGGAGTGCCGTCTCCGTCGTTCTTTTGGCTGACCAGCTCCACATAGGAGACTTCCTGCTCGCTGCCCAGATCAATGATCACGGAGGCAGGATCCTCCTCGGTGATGAGCTTGCCTTCCCAACGGACGCGGGAGTTGTTGTCATCCTCCAGAACGCCATCGATGAGGCGGTCGCCATACTTGCCATCGGGGTCGCTGCCATTGCCCTCATAGGAGCCGCTCAGCTCCACCGTGACGCCGTCCATCTGTGCCAGGTTTACATAGCCCAGGGTGGAAGGATCATCGGCGTCAGGTACGGCGGGAGTAATGGGCTGATTGTCCTCCGGCCAGCCGTCAGCGGTGCCGCCAATGGTGTAGGAGCGCAGATCCACCGGCTCGATCTCCATCACGCGGACCCAACCGCTGATATCGATCTTGACAGCCTGGATGTAAACGGACTCGCCGTCGGCAAACTCGATGTAGTTGAGCACCTTGTTGCCGCCGGAGCCGCCGTTGCTGATCTGGCCCAGGTTGACCCACTCGCCGTCGGCCTTCTGATAGGAGATATTATATGCGCTGGGAGCCTTGGTAGAGGTGAGGGTATCGGTGGGGATCACGCCGTCCTGGCTGTTGTCCACCGATTCCTGCATGGCTACGATGTACATGCCAGTCATGGGGTGAGCGTTCTGATCAAAGGTAATGGTCAGGTTGCCGGCCTCAGCGATCCAGCCGTTCTTATTCTTGGGGTGACCGATGCGGTTGCCGTCAGCGGTCTTGGTCGGATCGGAGCTGGCGCGGTTGGGGTCCAGACCACCAGTGGTAAAGGTCTTGTCGGCGTCGGCCAGAGACCAGTTCATGTAGGTGTTCAGCTCGATCTCGGACAGAGCGGTCACTTTGCCGGTGAAGGAGAAGCGCCACTGGGACCCGGCAAAGGCCTGGGTGCCCTGGAAGTAGACGGTCTGACCGTTGACCGGCTTGCTGTCGGACTCATAGACGGTGGTCCACTGGGCACCATCAGAGCTTACCTCCAGCTTGTAGCTGGTAACAGCGGAGAAATCACCGGTGAGGGTGAAGTGATCGGCATAAGCCGTCTCACACAGGTTCAGGGTGATGGAGGGGTTTTCCTCCGTGGGCTGCCAGGAGGTAGACTTCTTCCGGTCCATAGCCCGGTTGAGGTTGGCGTCGTCGCCGCCCACGCCGCTCAGAGTGACCAGGCGGCCCTCGGTAGCGTCGTAGATCTCGCCGGTGAAGGAGGTGAGATCCGCATCGGCAGAGACCGTCAGGGTAACGGTATAGTCTCCGGCGGTAAGAGTCAGGTTTTTGCTGCCCTCCACCACGCTCTGGCTGTCGGTCAGGGCAAAGGTGACGCTCTGCTCACCGATGGTAAGGGTGGCGGTGGCATTGGAAGCGGACTGGCCCAGCAGGGTGAAGAGGAAGTTGCCGTCCGCGGTGACCTTCACCGGGTAGGTATAGCTCACGCCGCTCTTGGCGTGGAGTACGCCCTCATCGGTGACATCTTCGTTGGTGCAGTCGGTGGCGGCAATGGTGCCGGGCAGGAGCATGGTCTGCTCATAGCCGGTAAAGGCCACCAGGCTCTGCTGCTGGGGCTCACCCATGGCCTTGCAGTAAGTCTGGGTGGGGCCAATGAGGGAATCCTTGGGATTTGCCTTGCCGGCGGTGAGTACCAGTTTCTGCAGCAGCAGGTTCTGGTCCATGCCGTACACCCGCAGGGTGTGCTCGCCGGCGTCAAGAGTCAGATCATAGGACACGGTGCGCCCGGCCCGCATGATGCTGCTGCCCCAGGCTGCGCCGTTGTCGCCGGCCACATAGCCGCTGGGCAGGGCGTTGATGGTGGTTACAGCGCCGCTGTCTACCGACAGGCCCAGGTTCAGGTGGGTGCCGTTGTCAAAAGAGACGTTGTTGCTCTGGCCCACATAGATGGTCAGGCGATAGTCGCCGCCTTCCGGCAGATAGACCTTGTAGTCCATCCAGGGACCCTCGCCGGCGGCGAAGTCCTGGCTGTAGGTGGGAAGCATCTTCATGGTGGAGCCGGTCTTGCCGTAGCCCTCCAGCTCGCTCCACTGCACGCCGCTTACCGCTTCGCTCTTCTCCGCGTAGCCGTTGGAGGGAATGACCACCTCGCCGTTGGAGGGGAAGTAAGCGTTGTCGCTGGCCTGAGAAGCGTCCAGCACCTTGGCATTAACCTGGACGGTGACGGTCTGCTCACCGCTGGTGACGGTGAAGGTGCCGGTCTTGTCCTCGGTGACCTTGTCCCAGTCAATGGACACGCCCAGAGTGGTGCCGGTGTAGAACCGGCCGCTCAGAGTACCGTCGATCTTGATCCAATCATTGTCGTTGGTAACGGTGTACTCCAGGGCCTCGTTGCCGCCGTTGCTGAGAGTGACGGCATAGGCCTGCCGGAACAGATTTTCAAAATCGGGCAGCACGGCGGTGGTGCCGTCAGTAAAGATGTCCTCCGTGCCGGGAACGTCGACCATCAGGGTGCTGCCGGGAGTGCCTTCCACATAGGTGGGGGTAATTTTGGCGGCCGATTCAGCGTTCCAGCCCTGATAGTTCATGTGAGGTTTGGTGTCCTTGCCGGTGGGGGTTTTGCCTATATAGTCCGGGGTGGTCCACATCATGCCGTACCACTTATCCTTGCCGTTGAGGTCTCCGCCCAGGGTATTATACTCAGCGGTAAGGGATTCATCCAGGGCCAGTCCCGCATTTACCAGGTCGGCATAGGCGTTGGCCAGCGTACTGCCGCGGTTGGCGTAGAGCTGGTTGAGTCCCTGGAAGATCTGGACCCGGTTGACATTGGCCGAGGCCACTGCCGGATAATAAATGAGCTCATAGAAGGCGTCATAGAGCTCCGAACCCTTGGGCAGCTTCTCCAACAGGGCGTTGGCCCGGTCGATGATGCTGTTGGCCTTGGCCAGGTGTTCCTGAGCCTCGTTGTAGTTGACCGTGCTGTAACTGGGATCGCCGCTGCTCTGCAGAGTTTCCGGCTTGACCTGACCGTTCATGTCAGTATAGTCGGTGAGCAGCTGAGCCATGGCCTGATAGTCCTCTTCACTCAGACCTTCAGCACCGGCAAACTGCTGCTTGACCCAGTTGAGGGTATACTCGTCGGCGCTGTTGGGGTTGCTGGAGCCATAGGTATCAAAGTCATAGGCCATGTCCATGAAGTAAGACAGGGGCAGCTCCATGGGCTTGAGGTCGCCCACGTTGACGATCCATGCGTCGTCCACGCCGTAGTCGTAGGCCATGGTCATGTTGTCCCAGGTCCGCTGCAGGGGCATGGTGTTTACCCACATGGAGGTGCGGGGGCCGCCCACATAGTCAAAGTGGTAGTACATGCCCCAGTTAAACTCGTCTTTCTCGTCCAGCTCAGGCAGGGTGCGCAGGTAGCCGTTGTTGTCCTCGCACAGCATGACGATGCGGTTGGTGTCCTTGCCCAGCAGGGTGGTGACCTCAGGATCGTTGCGCAGGGCATAGTCGCCGGCAGCCGAGGGGTTGTTGCGGCTGCCGCCGTACCAGCAGTTTTCTACTTCCTTATAAAGGGCAATCAACTGCGGGGTATCCTCCAGGCCGAACTTAGTGAGGATCTCATCCTGTTCCTTGAGGACTTGCTTGAGCAGCTCGGTGTTCTCTTCAGTGGACAGTTCATGGCCGTCCTCACCCTTCAGGGCGGAGTCGTTCTCACCACGCATGCCGATGGTCAGCAGGTTCTGGAAGCTGCCGTTACGGGCAATGGAGTCGCTCCAGAAGTTGCTGATATTGGTGGGGTTAAGCAGATAGTTCCACACGCCCACGTCGTCGCCGATGACGTCAGTGGGATCGTTATAGTACTGTCCCTTGAAGCGGCCCCACTCCTGACCGGCACGGGCCATGGGCTCGTGGTGGGAGGCGCCAACATAGATGCCGTAACGGTCGGCCAGGACCGCGTTGGCCAAATACATGGGGTACTCGCCCTCTACCAGATAGCCGGTACCGTTGTCAATCTTCTCACCGCCCAGGGCGTTGATATCCACGATGCCGGATTCATCCGGGTCCTCAGGGTGCTGGTCAACGTACATCACGCCGCCCAGTTTATAGTGGTAGTCCTTCTCCAACTCGGCAAACTCGCCGGTGACCCCTTCCATGCCGTCCAGGTTAAAGTTGTTGGACCACATGGCGGGCCACAGATAGTTGCCCTTCAGGCGGAGCATCAGCTCAAAGACATGGTCGTAGAACATGTAGTTGAGGCCGCCGAAATGGCTGTCGGCAAAGCCGTCCAGTACGGGGTTTTCATCATTGAGGAAGAATCCGCGGAAGCTCACAGAGGGGCGCTCAGAGGTAGTCTCCAGCTCGGCGGCAGTAAAGCTCAGGGTATCCTGATGGGCCGGCTTAGCATCCGCCCACCAGATCCAGGGGCTCACGCCGCACAGATCCTGGGTGATGTGGAACAGACCATAGATGGTGCCCAGCTTATCGCTGCCGGCTACAACCACCATGGTCTTGCCGCCGTCCTCCTTGACCTGGATCTGGTAGCGTTCCCACTGCTCCGACTTAAAGTCGTCGTTGCTGGCGGAGATCTCCCAGCTCAGACCCAGGTCGGTGATCAGAGGCTCGTTTACCAGACCGGCGACAATCATTACGCCGCTGGCCGGCTCCTCGTTGACAATGGCGGGGGTTTGACCCGTCACTGCTTCGATGTCGCCGGCGACTGCCTCGGCGATGAGGGACAAGCCATCATAGGCCGGTCCGCTGGCATCGATGTAGATGGGGGCGGCGCCGGACGCATCAGCCAGCACAATATCGCCCTCGGCTCCCATATCCGCAGCGACTGCGGAAGCGGGAACCAGTCCCAGCACAAGAATCAGTGCCAGGACCAGAGATAACATACGCTTCATCCTTACCTTCTCCTCCTTTATTTCCTGAGGACACCAAACGGTGCTCAGACCATAGTGTACAAATAAATACTAGAATACTACGCGAAAAAATGCAAGAAAAATGCGCAACCAAAGGAAAAATTCGGCAATGCGCTTTTTTTAAAAGAGGAAAACTATACAAACTGTCAAAAAAACGTTTTACTAATGGTACTTAATAAATACCCGGCCTATTTAAAATAGTCCGGGTATTTGCTGCGTATCACAGTCTCGTCGATTTTCCAGCGATTGAGGTGTTCTCTCATACGCAGGCTGGCCGCTGCGGTATCCTTGGCGGTAATGGCCTCCAAAATTTGCTGGTGGTCTTGGACGATCTTCAGGTCCTTGACGGTAGACAGAGACATACGCCGGACCCGGTCAAAGTGGATGGAGGTGTTCTCCAGCATGGTATAGGCCTGGGGTTTGCGTGCGATCTCAAAAAGTGTCTTATGGAACTGGTTGTCCAGCCGGAGCAGTGCGTCCGGATCGTTGTTGGACAGGTAAAATTGCTGCAAGTGGATGTTTTCGTCCAGTTTGCGCAGCATATCAGGGGCAGAGATAGTGCAGACCTGTTCCACCACAGCGCACTCCAGCACTTGGCGGATGAAGCGGGATTCCTCCACAAGATCGTAGTCGATCAGAGAGATGATGCTACCGCGCTGCGGATAGATTTCTACGATCTTTACTCTGGAGAGCTCATTGAGCACCTCGCCCACCGGGGTCCTGGACAGACCCATTTCAGCGGCCAGTTCACTTTCGCTGACTTTGCATCCGGGCGGAAGTCCAAGACGCACAATATTATCCCGGATGGTGCGCAGCGCATAAGCTCTGCTGGTTTCACTGTCCAGACGTTGCGTCAAATACACGTGTTTGGTCCCTCCTTTTTGTCCAGTATAACACGTTTGATTTGGGAGAACAAGAAAAGAAACTGCTGGGAAGAAAGTTTTGCCTGTAGCAGACAAAGTCATGCTTCATAGAGTTCTAACACGTTGAGAAAATAAAAAACATGACCTGTCGGTGGGAACCGACAGGTCATGTAGAGAAAATATGCGGGGGAGGCTCAGGGCAACAGATTGATAACGATGCGTTTGAGTTGCTGGGGAGGGGTGCAGGCATGATTAAAAAACTCCACCATGGCCGAGACCAAGGCCTTGTTGCAGCCGACGTCCACAATGCCCAGACCGCTCTCATGGGCAATACCATACGTCTGGTATACAACGCCGTCTTCGGTGCACAGTTGCGCACTGGTCAGACGGTAGGGGGCTGTGTACACAGTAATCACTTCTCCTTCTCCTCTTTTATGCGCTAAT
Source organism: Flavonifractor hominis (assembly GCF_040095835.1). Taxonomy (NCBI): domain Bacteria; kingdom Bacillati; phylum Bacillota; class Clostridia; order Eubacteriales; family Oscillospiraceae; genus Flavonifractor; species Flavonifractor hominis. Next base: position 370,881 of record NZ_JBBMFT010000002.1, on the reverse strand, counting down.
TTGGCGCTCTCCTCTCACAGCATGATGATAACACAATAGGAAAAGAAGTCAAGCAATATATGAAAATAAATTTAAAAAACGAGGAAAAAACAAAAAATTATTCCCTGTCACCCGGCAAACCCAAAATAAGAACGTATAGATATTCATTTCTTCATAAAACGCTGGGGTGCCTTTTGGAAAAAAGAAAAACCCCTAAAGTCGTGAGACTTTAGGGGTTTGCTCTGGTGGACGATACAGGACTTGAACCTGTGACCTCCCGCACGTCAACACCAAGTTTTGCTTTTTCCTAATCTTTTTTGACGGTTTATCGCCATTTCTATTCCGAATAGATTGTTTTCCGATGCGTTTGAAACGCACACTTTCCGGCTGTTTCGACCCTGTCTGTGGCTGGGTGTGTGGTCAAAGAAACGGTAAAAATAGAGCGAGAATATCCTGGAAAGCCGTATGCTATCTTCACTCTATTGAGGGAATCTGGTGAAGGAAGATGATTTTAATACGCTGTTAACAAAGATATCCTTCTGAGGTTCTCAACGCATTTACTCAACCAGACCATATTTGACCTTTATACGATCCAGCTTTTCCAGCATAGGTTCCGCACCAAACCACAAAAACAGCCAGGTGGCCATGGCGTGGATGCAGTCAAAGGGCATTCCCACCACATAGCTGCTCAGCAGAATGCCGCCTGTCAGCTCACGGTTCGCCGTCAGGGCCGAAGCTGGATTCATGATACCACCGTAAATCAGAATCGCGCAGAGAGCACCAAAGACACACAATGCGCCCCGGGTCCTCATCAAAAGTCCCTTGCGGAACAAAATGCCCGCCAGAAATCCGATGATACCCATGGAAAACATCTGCCATGGTGCCAGGGGGCCTTGCCCGAACATGACGTTGGAAGCTAGCATAGTCATGGCTCCCACCAAAAAGCCGGTTTCCCCGCCAAAGGCCACGCCTGCGATGATGGTCACCGCCATCACCGGCTTGAACTGGGGCAGCATGAAAAAGAATGCCCGGCCCGCCACGCCAATGGCGCACAGCACCGCGATGATGACCAGCTCCCGGGCCTGGGGCTTCCGGCCTTCAAAGACCAGGAAAAAGGGAAGCATGGTTTCCAGCAGGATCAGGAGGGAGATAAAATAATACTTCTTCCCGCCCAGATAGGTGATCCCCACAAAGAGCGTCACCGGAATGAGCAGCAAGATCAGAACCGTTGCCGCCAGTGTGCGTTTGGCCAGCTTCCGCTGTTCCTTCGGCGTCTGCTTCAGATAGTCCGGCCGATGGCTGCGGCGTGTAATACAGACGGCAAACACGATTAGGGAAATGCAAAAAATCAGGTATAGCACCAGCTGCTCGCCCGCCAGGGAAGTCAGCCCCTCGGCGGTGACCAATTCGGTTAGATCCGCCACGCCCATAAAAGAAAGAAAGAGAAAAAGCGCGATCCCTGCTGACAAGGCCGCCAGCAGCTTGCGCCACCAGGGCAGCTTTTTGGGTTTTTCCGCCGGGCTTCCTTCTTTCGGCTCCGGCAGGGGCGGGATATCATCCGGTAGCTCCGGCGCGGGCGGCAGATGACCACCGCACAGGGTAATTACATCCTCCGGCGTCACAGCTTCAGGCTCAAGCTCCCGCGCCATACGGTTGGCAGAGGTAGTATAAAAACTGTTGCCTGAAAAGAAAGCCCGGGGCGTACCCTTTGCCACGGTGCTGCCGTCAAAAAACAGAGCGCAGCGATGGGCATAGCGGGCACAGAATCCGATATCATGACTGACCATCAGAATTGTGACGCCCCGCCGCAAAAGCACCTGCAAAATCTCCGCAAGCACCTGTTTGAACTCCGCGTCCAGTCCCTTGGTGGGCTCGTCCATCAGCAAAATGTCAGGATTCAGCAGTAAGACCTTGGCCAGTGCCGCCCGCTGCTGCTCACCTCCGGACAGGTCGTAGGGGTGACGATCCAACAGCCCTTCCAGCCGGCACAGGGCCACTACATGGGCGATCCGCTCCGCCTGCTCGGCTTTTCTGCCGCCCAGAATCTCTGCCAAATCCTCCCGAACCGTTTTCTTTACAAAGAGGGCCTGGGGATTTTGGGGCAAAACACCGATTGTGCCCTGACAGTTTACCGTTCCCCGATAGGGCTTCAAAAGTCCGGCCAGCAGCTTTAGAGACGTGGATTTACCGGCGCCGTTTCCGCCCAGAAGGGCGTAGAACTCCCCTTTTTTCAGGGTAAGGCTCAATCCTCGCACCACATCCGGGCTGTCTTTCTCATACTTGAACCACAGCTCCGATGCCTCCAGTACAGGCTCTTCCGGATATACCCGTGACGGTTCCGGCGGTATTGGATGCAGCGGATGCTTTGCTCCATAGTCTGTCAGCCACTCCCGGCCTTCCCGAACTGTAACGGGGCATGAACCGTTCTGTTCCACTACCGCCCACACCCGCATGGCAGTGGGCATGGCCAGAAACATGGTGTGCCCGCTCGTCCGCAGGGCAGCGCCCACCTCGGCAGGTGTGCCGCTGCACAGCAGCCGCCCTTCCTCCATGACGGCAACTCTGGTGGCCAGGGGGAAGGCGTCTTCCAAACGATGCTCGGTCAGAATGATGGTTGTGCCCAGCTCCCGGTTGATCCGCCCAAGGGTGGCCAGAAAATCCGACGCTGCGATGGGATCCAGCTGGGAGGTGGGTTCGTCCAGGATCAGTACCGATGGCTGCATGGCCATGACGGAGGCCAGATTGAGCAGCTGCTTCTGTCCGCCGGACAGCTCGGTCACATTTTTGTAGAACCAGTTTTCGATGCCGAAGAAGGCCGCCATCTCTGCCACCCGCTGGCGGATCACCGGCGTTTCATAGCCCAGGCTCTCCAGCCCAAAAGCCAGCTCATGCCAGACCTTGTCGGTGACGATCTGGTTGTCCGGGCTCTGCTGGACAAAACCGATTCGCTCCGTCTGCTGCCGCTGATCCATGGAATCCAGCGGTTGTCCTTCAAAGAGAATGGTGCCGCTCCGTCTGCCGTGAGGCGCGAGAACTGTTTTCAGCTGCCGCAGCAGCGTGGACTTTCCGCAGCCGGAGGGTCCGCAAAGTACCAGAAATTCTCCCCGCCGGACAGTCAGGCTCATGTCCCGCAGGATAACCCCGGACTGCTCTGGATAGGAAAAGCAAAGGTGTTCAATTACAAAGGTGTCTGTCATGGAATATTCTCTCTCTTCCGCAGCAGGATCTGTTGGATCTCTACCGCTTGTACCCGTTCCGCTCTGGCACGGGAGGTCAATTCGTGGGTCAGCCATGTCGGGGCGATCCGCTCCAGAACGGGCAATATGGCTGGATCTGTCCAGGGCCGGTGCTGGTCGATCTGAAGCACATGGGCATAATTGATGGAAAAACGCTGCCCGAATTCCTCCGGCCATTCCTCTGGCAGCCGGCCCGTGTGGCTTTGGACATAGGGACCGCTGAGGGACTGATGGAAATGGACGCCGCGAATCATAGCGCTGAGGCTGCCGTGCCGATCCAGCATAGCGCTGATATAGGCGGCTCCCTCACTTTGGCTTCGCAGTTCGGTACAACAGTTCATCAGATGCCCTGTATCCAGCAGGATTCCTTTATTGGCATAGCGTATGCCGTCCAGCAGCCGCTCTGTCTGCCTGGGGTCGGTGAAGGTAAAGCCCGGCCACCATTGGTTTTCCACCAGAAAAGCAAACGGCCACTGTTTTCCAGGCAAAAGCTCGTTGATGAGCTCCACAGCGGCGGTGATGACCTGATCGTTGGTGTGGGAGAAGCGATAGGTAAAGCACTCCTCCATGGAGACGTCTGAAACATGGAACACCACATATTCGGCGCCCAGGCGTTTTGCACGTTCCAGGTCGTCACGGTACTGCCGCAGCAGCGTCTCCCGGCCCAGTCCGCCGTACACAGCGGAGGCTTGTTCCAAAGTGCCGTATTTCTCCTTCAACGCCGGCCAGTTACCGTTCCAGAGATCCACCCAGTCATGGAAAAACATCAGATGATATCCCTGTACCAGCCCAGCCGGAAGCTCTTCCGGAATGGCTTCTCCGCCCCATATAGCCTCAATGCCGTCACAACCCAGGGCGCGCACTTCCTGCTGCAGATCTGCCCAGTCCCGATACTCCCGCAGTGTGTCGGAATAGAGCGGCAGGCTTATACTCTGAATCATCTTACAGCCTCCTCACCATGCAGCGCATGCCACACGCGGTCTGCATGGACATTGATTGCCACCGGCGTCAGGCACAGCCCGGCCCAGCAAAGCAGAATACACCCTGTCATGGGTGTCAGCGGTGCGCCTTTTATGGTCGGATAGTACCGCCAGAAAAGGCCGCCTGTCAACGCGCCCCAGCCGAGAACACCCCCGCAGAAGCAGAGCCACAGCAGAATCATCTTGTCCCGCTCGTCAAAGCGGTAAATGGAAAATGCCGTTCTGCCCGGCAGTCCGTAGCCCCGGCTCTTCATGCTGTCCGCCGTCTCAATGGCGTTTTCCAGTGCCCAGGTGACCATGATGGAGAAAATCGTCACCGCGTTTCGGGTTCGCCGCAGGAGACCGCCGTCAGAGATGTCCCGTCCCACACAGCGCTGGGCCTCGCTGACCACATGAAGCTGCGCCTTGAACTTGGGTACAAAGCGCAGGGTCATGGACAGCACCAGGGACAGGGCCGGGATCACTCTGCCGAACAGATACACGAATTTGTCGGAGGTCATCACGGCAGTATAACAGGAAAACCAGGAGATCACGGCGGCCAGCATGGCGGCGGCGGAAACGCCGTAAAGAATGCTCTCCAGCGTCAGGGGGTTACCCGTGGGCAGATAGGCCAGGATCGTAATGCCCTGGTGATTGAAGGCGGGATTGATTATCAGTGTCAGGAGCATCATGGGCAGGAGAAACGCCAGGGAAAACCGCACCGCCTTCCGGCCGTTGAGATATACCGCATAGACCACGCTGCCGGCCAGAGAAATCCCCAAAATGGCCGGATGTAGACAAAACATGGTTATCAGGAGGATAAGAAAAAAATAGAAAAAATTGATGACCGGATGGCAGCTGGAAAAAGCATCCCGGTTCCGCATGGTCAATTCGCTCCTCTGTTCTCCGTAAATCCGCGTCCAACATCTGCGCCCAGGTCGCAGGTATAGACCCACTCCACGATATCGCCGTCCTGCAATTGATAGCGGCTGCATCCGTAGTTGGGGAACCAGTCGTTGACGCTGTACATCCAGCCGGACAGCTCGCCCACATCGAATTCATAGAGGTTGTGGATGCCTTCAATATAGGCCGAATTATACATAGGCGTATCCTCGAACTCCATATGGATCTTCTGCTGTTTGCAGGTGCGCTGGAGCACGTTGAAGACGCTCTCCCCTTGATAAAAGGTGACGGTCATGGGCTCCAGGATCCATCCGTCCTCCGGTACCAGCTCTTTTTTCTCCGGATCGCAGAGATCCAGATTATCCAGAATGGTTGCGCAGGAGATGGAAATGGTGCAGCTGTACGCTGTTGTGCCGATGGTCACATCCTGAGGCTCCACCGGCAGAGGTTTGCCTTTCGGCACCGGATCGGTCAGATACTGATCCTTTCCCGTCTCCGGGTTAATGGCCATCTCCGGCTGGTCGGATGGCCGGGACTGTTGGGGCTGCCTGGAAGCGGACGGCTCAGCAGTCTGCTCCGGCGTGGCTTTTGTCGGTTCTTCCTTTGTATCCGGTTCCGGCGTATGTTCCGCAGCCGTCTCCTCGGGTTCCGGAACTGCTGACGGCTCCTGCGTCTGCTCCGGTTCCGCCGTATTGTGCAGATCGCTTTCCAGCATCGGCTGGGATGCCTCATTTGCCGGGACGGTCCAGCCCCGTGCGCCGGGAGCGTTGCCCCCATACCAAAACGCGCCGGCCAGCACTGCCGCGATCAGAACCGGTATAAGTACCTTCCATTTATGCTGTTTCCACCACATGACGGATTCTCCTTACAGCAGCTTGGCGCTGCCCAGCATACGATACAGCATTTCGGCGATCTCACAGCGCAGGATCGCACGGGCAGGCTCCACATTCAGATCGCTCTGATTGAGGATGTCCTCGCCATAACAGAATGCAACGCCCTCCTGAGCCCACTGGGCAATGGTCACATAGTCGGTAAACTGTGCCAGAACATTGAGGATTTCGTAGTTTTCCAGCTGTGTATCCATACCGCAGAGCTTGGCGGCACGGGCCACCATGACGGCGGCCTCCTGCCGAGTAATGGTGCCGTCGGGATTGAAGCGCCCATTGCCTGCCCCGGTAATGATGCCGTAGGAATAGGCAGTCCCTACATAACCAGCGTACCATGCGTCGGAGGACACATCGGTAAAGGCGTCGGTTGCCTTGGGCGTCATGCCCAAAGCCCGCACAACGATGGCGGCAAACTCCGCACGGGTCATGGTGGCATTGGGGTCAAAGCGGTTGTCGCCCTTACCGTTGATGATACCCCGGGAAGCCAGCGCCTCGATGGCCTTCTGGTTGGCGTGACCGGCCACATCGGCAAAGGAGACGCTGCCGCTGACAGGTACCGGCTTGACGTCGGCGTGCTTGCCGGGCAGGCCAATGGTTTCCACCGTTACGCCGGTCACATGAATGGTCACGTCATCCATGTGGTAGAGCGCACTCTTTCCGGCAGCCGCTCTCTCTGCGGCCACCAGGCCGTAGAGCCCCTGCTCACTGGCCATCTGGCTGTCGCCGTTTCCAGCGGAGGTATGGAGGAAGCTGCCGTTGTCCTGCCGGTAGCTGAGCAGGTTCTCCAACAAGGTATGGCCGTTTTTCACAAAGCGGGCATCATTCAGATCAATGCCCAGGGCGCACAGACCCACGATGACCTGTACCACGCTTTCGGAGCTGCTGGTATTATGGCTGGCATAGCCGCCGTTGCTCTCCTGGGTTGTGCTCAGGTAATCCAGCGCCCGGTCAATAGTTGCCTTGACCTCGGGCTGGGACTGGTAGCCGGCCAGGGCCTGCAGGGCCATGCCGGTGATATCGGGGTCGCTCTGACCGGCACCGCCCTTGTCGGTCAGGTTCCAGCCGCCGTCGTTAAGCTGCCGGGCAAGGATCTCGTCCACATACATCTGCCGTGTGGCCTGGGTTTTGGCGTTCTGGTTCCGGGGCATATCATAATTTCCTGCGTCCAGCGCGATCAGCGCCCAGATGGGTCCGTTGATGCCCTGCCAGATGGTTTTGTCAAAGTCTCCCAGAGGAGTGAGCAGGTTATAGCCCGCCACATCGGAGGGATCGGCGCCGATGGCGGTGAGGGCCACGATCAGGCGGGAATATTCGGTGTACTTCTTGTCGTGGAGGTTACCTTTGTGCTCCTCCACATAGTCCTCCACCGTGGCGTAATAATCATCCCAGTATTTCTGGGGAACGTCGTAGCCGGAACGGGCCAGGCCGATGACAGCCCATTCGCCGCCCACGGATCCCACCTGAGGTTCACGAACGGTGTTGAGCATATACTTGGCGCTGCCATGCACTGTGGCGGTCAGATCCGTCTCCGCTGCAAATGCGGGGACACTCAGGCTGAGCAGCAGCATGAAAGCCAGGAGAAAGCCTGTTCCGAGTTTGAAAACCGTTTTCATAGGAACTCCTTTCCGTGCCGGGGCGTCTTGCGCCCCGGCACGCCGTTTGTTATTTCGTCAATTCTGTGAAGCGCATGAGGATGGTCGCCACTTCGGCACGGGTGGCCGTACCGGTGGGGTCAATGACATTGGCGGTTTTGCCGGAAATCAGTCCGGCGCCCACCGCCCACGCCATGGCGTCGGAAGCCCAGGCGGCAATCTGATCGCTGTCAGCGAACTTGCTCAGGTCGCCTTTGGCGCTGGTGTCCAATTTGTTGTACTTGGCGTAGCGGTAAAACATGGTAGCCAACTCTTCGCGGGTAATCGCCTGCGTGGGTGCAAACTTGCCATCGCCGACGCCGCTGACGATACCGTTGGCGCTGGCCCAGGCCACGGCAGAGGTATACCAGGTATCCGGTGCCACGTCCATAAATGTTTTACCTTCACCCGTTGCAGCAGGCTCGCCGGACAGACGATACAGGATGGTGGCCAGCATGGCCCGGTTCAGGGACTCGTCAGGGGCAAAAGTAGTGTCGCTGGTGCCGTTCATCAAGCCGTTTCCATAGACATAAGTAATGGCTTCAGCGGCCCAGTGGCCGGACAGATCGGTGAAGGGCATGGTCTTTTGCGTGGTTACCACAAAGGTGCTCAGATAGGTGATCTTCACCTGCATGCTCAGTTTCCCGTTTTGCTTGATGCAGGTTCCAGAAACGGTTTCTTTGGAGCCGTCGGCCCTGAGCGCGATCACCTTGTAAGTCTCGCCGGAGACAAAGGCGGAGCCAGTTACCGGAATGGTGACGGTCAAGGATTTTTCGTCAAAGGTGGTGAGCTCCTTTTTGCCGGAGGTAATGGTCACCTCCACTACCACCGCGCCTTCCAGCTGAGAAGCGCTTACCTGATCTTTGACATCCTCAGGCTTCCTGGCTTCCACTGTAATGGTCACGGTGCTGCCACCGGCCTGCTGGGCAATGGAGTCCAGGGCTTCGTTGGGGATGGACACGCTGCCCAGAGCGGTCTGCACCTCCAGGGCCGCGTTGGTGTTCTTGACCACGTCCTTCAGGGACTGGGTGGGAACTTCCGTCATCACCTTTTTGGCCTCGCCGGTAACCTGAGGAGCAATGACAATGGCGCTGCTGCCCTCGGTCTTGGCCGTAGCGATGGCATCCTTCATCTGAGTTTCATCCACTGTGACCTTTGCGCTGCCGTTCTTGTCAGGCTTGACCTCCGGGGTAATGGTGCTGGTACCGCCCTCTTCCGGCTTGCCGGTCTGTCCGGCATTGGGATCGTCCCCCAGATCCATACCCAGGTTAGTGGTGTAGCGCCACTTGATGACCTCGCCGCCGGTGAGGGTGTAGCGGCTGCACCCGTAGTCGGGATAGACGCCGTTTACGCTGTACTTCCAGCCGCTGCCGGAGCCATGGTCAAACTCTCCGTCGCCGTCAATGGACTCTACATAAACACTGTTATACTGGCTGTTGTTACTGTACTGATACTTGATCCCGCGCTGATCCATCTCCCGCTTCAGCACATCCCACACAGTCTCACCCTTGGTGATTTCTATTTCGGTGGGCCACAGGACATAGCCCTTGTTGATGGTAAGTTTATCAATGGACAGGGTGACGGTGGCCTTGTCCTCCGGCTTGATCTCTCCGGCCTTGGTAACGGTGATGGAGGCCGTGGCAGTCTTGTTTCCGTCCGCCGTGGTGACGGTGATAGTAGCGGTGCCTTCTGCCACGCCGGTGACCAGGCCGGTTTTGCTGACGGTAGCCACTCCCGGCTTGTCGCTGGAGAAGGTCACGTTTTTGTTTGCCGCCGTAGCGGGAATGACCAGGGCATTGAGCTGTACCGTCTTGCCGGTCTCGATCTTTGCACTGGCGGGCGTCAGAGTCACGCCGGTAACCGTTGTACCGCCGCTGCCGCCGATGGTCACGTCATTCATGTCATACAGGCTGTTTCCTCTGGGTTCTGCGTAGAACCGGCTGAGGGCCGCCAGGGTATACAGGGCCTGCTCCGTGGCCATGCCGTCGGAGCTGCCGTTCATGGAGTGGCGGAAGGAACCGTCCTCCAAAGCGTACATCAGCAGGCCGTCCACCAGGCTGGATCCCACTTTGATGAAGCGCTCGTCCTGATCCGGGTCGATACCCAGGGTGCACAGGGCCACGATCACCTGGCTGGTGGCCTCCGGATTGCCATAGGAACCGTCGGTGCCCTGGGCCTGGGACAGGTGGGTCACCGCCTTGTCCACTGCCGTCTTGACATCGTTGCGAGTGTCGTAATAAGGAGCCAGGGCCTGAAGTGCCATGCCGGTGATGTCCACGTCAAAGGACGGACCGCTGAGTCCGAAGCCGCCTTCCTCGGCCTGATAGACGCCCAGCAGCTTGTCAATCATCTGCTGTTCGGTCATGGTGACGGATTCGGGGCGGGATTCCTTCAGGCTGGCATGAGCATTGATGGCCAGCAGGGCGTAAATCAGCTCATTGGAGCCCTGCATATCGCCCAACACAGCTCCATTCCAATAGGTTTCCTTGTTCCAGCTGTAATCCAACAAATTGACGCCGCCCACATCGGTGGGATCCTTACCGATGGCGGTCAGAGCCAGGGCCAGCCGCTGGGTCTCGGTGATCTTATTGTCCCAGGGGCGGGAGCTTACCTTTTTCTGCTCCTGCACCTTTTCATAGGCGGAGGCATAGTAGGTCTCATAGAAATTTTCGGGAACTTCGATGCCTGCCCGGGCCAAGCCCAGGATGCTCCACTCCTGAAGGAAGGCGGGAGCGTTGTTCAGGGCATTGAGCTGGTATGCGCCGGTCTTGGCCAGGACATCGGCCACCTGCTCCTCTACCGGTTTGTTGAGGGCGGGGTCGCCGGCCTCAACATGAACCGTGAGTTCAATGGTTTTGGTGCCGTTGGTGGTATCCTTGGCGGTGCCTTTGAGGGTGACGGTTCCTTCCTTTACGCCCTTGATGAGCCACTGGTCGTTGGAAACAGTGCCCTCTTCCAGGGAGAAGTCTTCATCGCCCTGCATGATGACGGGATAGCTGCGGTAGGCAAGCACCTGGCCTTCGCCGCTCTGCTCCCAGGTCATGTAGCTCTCAGAGACGTGGAGACCCTTGGGATACTTCTCCGGCCATTTGGTATCATTCTCTCCGGTGAAAATCAGTCCGGCGTCGATGGTCTCACCCACCTTGACGGTCAGTTCTGTTTTCTCCGCAGTCAAGGATTGCAGGGGATTGAGGTAGTTCAGCGTTACTTCCCTGGTATCCGTAAACTGTTTATCCAGTTTGGGATCTTTGGTAGTGACGGTGACGTTGACCGTCCCTGCCTTCATGGGAATCAGGTTTTGTACCAGAGCGCTCTGGAATTCCATAATGGTTTTGTCGCTTGTGGTGACATCGTAGCTGCCAGCATAGGTAGCCCCTTCGGGCTCCACCTGGGCCATATGCTCCTCGCTGCCCACAATTGCTTCTCCATTTTCATCCACATGGCGCAGCGGGTTGAAGCTGGCCTCGCCGGGGGTGCCGTTCTGGCCGACGGAGTTGGGACTGCGGCGGTGAATGGTATATTCGCCCTCAAACAGGCACTTGATGCCGGTGGCTGCTGTGTAGCCGGCCGTTACCCGGACGGCGGCGGAGACGCCGTTGAGGGACGCCGTCAGGTTGGCAGTTCCTTCTTTATAGATGGTCACCCAGGCATCGGAATCCACATGGATCGCACTTGAATTACTGCTCTCCCAGTCGAAGAGCCCGTAATAAACCGGGATCTCCTTTCCTTCTACCGATACATAGGGAACCAGCTCAAAGCCCTGGCTGCCCTCCACCGCATAGGTCTTATTGGTATAGTCCTCGCCGCCAATCTTCAGCTTCAGATCAAAATAGCTGGGCACCTTGGCCTCGATCTGGAAGGACTGGAGCTCCTTTCGCGGCGCACCCTCTGTCCCCTTCAAGAACGCCGTGACCGTCACCGTACCGGCATCGCGCACCCATACTCTGGTCTGCTCCGAGTCTTTGTCATAATATACCATGATGGGGGCGTCGGTGGCGTGTGAGGGGGTCTCCCACTCCAGCTGATCGCCCTGGTAGCCGTCAATGGTCAGCGCGGCTACATCGCCGCCCTGCTCGCCAAATACGCTTACCTTCAGCACATCATCCGGCTCTTCAATCGAGGCAGTTTCCTCGGTAATCAGGTTTGTAACGGTTACAGCCTTGAAGTCGGGCTTGACATACTCCTGCTCCTCCCCCAGCCAGGGAAGGCCCTTGTCACTCTGGTGCCACTCCATGCCGCCATAGCGGTGCGCGTTGAGCATGGCGCGGAAGCTGTCCTCTTTTTGCTTGGCGACTACCTGACTGTCCAGCATGGAAGTACCGCTATCAGTGCCAATTGCTTTTCCCTCCGGCCAGTAGCTGTGGAGAATATGTCCGCCGTTTCCGGTCATTACCAGCCCGCCGGAGCCGCTGCCGCCGGGCATTTGATTCACATAGCAGTTGGCAATGACAGAGCCGGAGAACATCGTTCCCACAAGACCGCCATATTGGGTGTCCGCCCAGGAATAGCAGTTGATCAGCTTGCCATAGAGTTTATCCACCAGGGGCACATTGGTGATGCTGCCGTTGGCACCCAGGTTCTGAATCACGCCGCTGGGGCCAAGAATGTTGATGACAGGATTCGGATACTTGTCTGCGCCTGCAAAGGTTACGGTAAAGCCATTGCCGTCCAGCACACCATTGAAAGGCTTGATTTGGGTACCAAACGGATCGTAAGTACCCACATAGTCCACAATGTCGTTTTTCAGTTTATAGTAGCCGGCGCCGCCTTTTGTCGAAAGCTCCGCCAGCTCCTCGGCTGTGGAAATCATCGTCCACTCCTGGCCCTCCGGCAGCTCCGTCACCGCAGCCGGATCTACGATCTCAACCAGAGCGTCGACAGCGTTTTTCAGGGAAGCGGTCTGCTCGGCCAGCTTCTCCGCAGTAGCGGCTGGATTCTGCAAAAGGTTTTTGGCAGGCTTGAGGGCTGCCTGTACGGCAGACCAGCTGGCATCGGTATACCGGCCCTTTTCACTGGGCACTTTTGCGATCTCGTCCTGAAGGGCCACGCGTTCCGCCGCCGTTGCCGTGGTGCGGTCGGGAACTAAGCCGTCAATTGCGGCCTGCAAATCCTTCCTTGCCCCATCAATGGCGGCCTGGGTGGCGTCTGCATTGTCCAGAACGGCTTTTGCCTTGTCACGGGCTGCCACAAAGGCCTCCCAACTCTCAGATGTATAAGTAACATCTTCTTCGTCAGGAACGGCATTTGTATTGTCCTTTACCCTGTCGTACAGCTCCTGAAGTGCCGTGCGATCCGCCGCAGGTTTCTCTGAAGCAATCGGCTTGGGCACACCGTCCTCGTCCATAGCCCAGTACAGCAGCCCGGCCTCGTGGACAGCGTTCAGCTGCGCCATGGCATACGGATATTCGTCAGCATTGATTTTCTTGTTGTTCGTATCGGTAAAGTCGCCATTGTATACAGCGTCATAGAGGGTATAATAGCAGTTTTCAATGACAGGCAGACCGGTCGCCTCACCAACAAAACCGGAGTCGGCGTTATCCGTTGTAGAGAGGCAGTTTTTAATGGTGCCGCCAGCCATTGTGCCAACAAACCCGGCAAAGCACCACGCGGTATAATCATATCCGGCCCCAGACCAGCAGTTATTCACTGTTCCGCCTGTCTGTGTGCGGGCCAGCGCACCTACGGTATCGTCCTCGCCTGCTACTTCACCGTCCAGGCAGAGGTTCTGTACGGTGCCGCTCAGCGTGTTAAACAGCGGCTGGCCGGCCACAGTAATGGTGTAACCATTACCGTCCAGGGTGCCAGAGAAGTCAATAGCTGTCCATTCGCTCAGTTCAATATCCGCTGTCAGGATGTAGCTGCCGTCAGTCATTCCGGCCAGTTCCGCCTGGCTGGACACCTCCGTTACACCCTCCGCCGCCAGAACGCCGGCGGGCAGTAGTCCCAGTACCATGACAAGCACCAGCAGCAGGCTCAATACTCGTTTCTTCATATTTGCTCCGTCTCTCCTTTCGACTCTCGATCTGTCAGGGCATAAAAAATGCCGTGACAGATCCCAATGATCGCCACAGCCGTGTTCCCATGGTCGGGTCGCATTTCGACGACCCTTTGCATTCCTTGTAGGTCTTCTGACTTGCGCTTCCGGGGAAATTCCCCACAACGCCGGATCTGCCTTCCCAGGTCTCCCCAGTGACTGACTTTCATCAACGATCCGGTATCTCAGCGCTTACAGCGGCGGTTACCGTTCGGGACTTGCACCCGATTCCCTTGTTCATCCCTCCCTCTGCTTCCACCGAGACAGGGCCACAATAAATGCTCCTATTTACTTGTCAGTTATCCTTCCTCGCTTCCTGCCATTTCTCAAAATCCTCCGCGGCAGCAATCACGTTCTCCCACGAATGGAATCGTTCACAGAGAATTTTCGCCTGCGGGACATCACGCTTGCGCGGCGGATATCCAAGGCGGCGTCTGCGACGGGTCACATCCTCCAGAGCACCGCAGAGCTCCGGTTCCTCCGCCAGCATTTGTGTCCAATCCGGCATGCTTAAATCCGGCATTGGCAATTGCCGCATTCCCGCCGCCCGCAGTGCGCCCGGCCAGGTGCCAAACCGCGCTTTCAGGTAGATGCGATACAGAGAAAAGACCTCATCCTGTGTGGGCGCACGTCCCAGGCGTGACGCCGCATCGTGCAGAACAGCCAGCAAATCCTCGTCGGAATAGCTGGCATAGACAGCCCTGCCAAGCCCACTGGACAGCGTAAGAGATGTATAAGGGTGCTTTTCGCCGTTGCCTGTGTACTCTGGTGGAGCTTGCTGTGCCCATTTCTGTATCAAATTGCGGTATTGTTCTGCCTCTTGCGGCGTAAGTTTGGCTGGGCGAGCTTGCCTTCTCTTGCTGACGGTCTTCACCCCCTTCCAGTTTCGGGATCTGCTGCCGGCTCAGAAAACAAAAAACCGGCAGACAATGGTGTCTGCCGGCAAAAAGCAGATATCCATTGCCGATCCCTGCAAATCGAGCGTTTGCACATCAAAAATGCACAAAAACCCTGGCCATCCCCACACATGGGCATGGCTGCAAAAATCGGCAATGGATACCACCTTGATCAATTACCATGGAGCAGGCTGACAATCCTGGCTTATGGCCGGAGCCAAATACAGTAGAGGTAAGACTGCGCCGGATTCTCACCGGCTTGTCAGTTGGCATATGTCAAGCATATGACCTGCTCACGAAGACATTCTATCTACTTTTTATGGCGTTGTCAAGGGACTCCGAAACCAAGAACACCTATGGCTGTCCTTGTCTTCAGCTGCTGACTTTTGCCGGGCTGGTTCTTTGGGTCAAACTTGCTGTTTTCTCAGGATCGGACTTCCGGGATCCGCAGCCGGGGATGCTGTGGATCCCGGAGATCCTTGAGAGGGAAGTATGCTTCAACGAGGCGGCAGTTACTTTGCCAGTTCCCCGCCAAAACGCATCAGAATCATGGCCACTTCGGCCCGAGTCGCGGTGCCTTGCGGTACAATGGTGGTTGCGGTACGCCCGGTGATCAGGCCCTCCGCATACGCCCAGCGCAGAGCCTCAACCGCCCAGTCGCTGGTGTCCCCGGCGTCAGTGAATGCCGAGAGATCACCGGCTGCGGCCGTATCGTGCTTCATGAACTTGGCGTAGCGGTAAAGCATAACAACCAGCTGCTCCCTGGTAATACTGTCAGCGCCACCGAACAGACCATTTCCGTAACCGGTGACGATACCGTTCCCATTGGCCCAGGCTACGGCGTCAGTATACCAGGTATCCGGCGCCACATCGGTGAAGGCCGGGGCTTTACCGTCTCCGGCGGGTGAGCCCGCCAGGCGGTACAGCACGGCAGCCAGCATGGCACGGCTCATCTCCCCGTCGGGGGAGAAGGCTGTTGCACTGGTGCCGTTGAACAGGCCGTTTTTATAGACGTACTGAACCGCCTCAACATACCATGCGTCCTTATCCACATCGGTGAAGGGCAGACCGGCTTCCAGAGCCGTGAAAGCCGCCTCAGCCTCTGTCAGCACGTCGTAGTTGCGAACCAGCTTCTTCTGAGTGTCGGTCAAGGCATCATATGCTTTCCGGGCCGCTTCGATCTTATCACCGCTGTCCTTGGTAACAGTTCCGATGGCATTGATGAGTTTCTCCACCGCCTGGGCCGCCTTTTGGTTATCGTCATAGCCGTGGGTTCCGGGAACTGTATGGTAGTCGCCGGTATAGAAGAAGGTGATTTTGTCGCCGTCGCTCAGGTAATACTGGTTCAGCGTCACCTCCGGCAGTGTACCGTTGACACGGTACATCCAACCACTGCCTTCGCCGTGCTCCAGTTCGGAAAGGGTAACGCCGTTGGAATCCGTCACAGCGCTGACATAGGAGCCGCTGCCCTCATAGCGATATCCCGCCTCACGCAAAGCCGCCTGCAGCGCATCCCACGCCGTCCAGTCCCGGTTGCCGCTGCCGGTAAAGGTGTACGCACTCAAATCAGCAAAGTTTTCAAAGCCGCCGCCGCTGACAGAAACCGTAGCCTGAATCTGTTCCGGCTGGGGATTCGGATTCTCTCCGCCTTTGGTTCCCTTTACTGTTACCGTCACAGAGACCGGGCGTTTATAGAACTGTTCAAACTGCGCATAGTCCGGATTGCTGCCAAATTTCTCCCAGTATTTCCCGTATACGCTGTGGGTCAGGACACTGTCCAGCGTAACCTTTGTGTCGTACTCCGGGCGGGTGACCAGGAGATTTTCGCAGGCGATGACGGTGGGGCGGCTGGAGCGGTACTCCCGCCACGGCTGGGCGTTCATGGGGTCGTAACCCGGCAGATCGTCCACTTCTGCTCCGCCGAAGGTCAGGTTGATCGCGCCGTAGATATACTGCGGCTGTCCCTGATCGCCGCTCAGAACTTCCGCAAACGGCTCCAGATTCTCTGTCACCTGGGTCTTATCCGTATTGTTTCCACGGATGCCGTTCCAGTAGGCGTTCTCCGTACAGACGCCGTCCATAAACGCCGCAGCGGCGCTGATTTCATCCTCTGTCAACGGCTGCACGGTCAGGGAAAACGTCTTCTCTCCCAGCAGGGCATTGTTGCGGCGATCCAGAATTCGCACCGTATAAGACACATCCGCGGCAGGGCTGCCGGGCAGCGGGCGGTAGACCACAGCGTGATAGCCGCTGAATTCCAGCACATCGGTGTTGCCGCTGGTCATAGTCACTTTCTGATTATAGCGATCCGGCAGGATTCCGGCGGACTCCAGCTGGCCAGGTGTGGGCATTTGCAGATCCGCGGTAACGTGGGTAGGAGTCACAGGCTTCTCTTTGTCCACAAAGTCCCGCAGCAGGGAGGGATACTTCTCCAGAGCCGCGTTGATCTGGGCGGACTGATCCACATCATTGGGTGCCACCGTAATAACGAATTTTCGAATGGCAGCGTACCAGTCCTGTACAGCGCCTTCAGCAGTTGCCTCCTGAATCATGTAGTCATCCAGGCGGTTGAACCGGGCTGTGGCGATCAGCGGGAAGGTAAACGGATCGCCACCGAACGGCGGGCGGTTGAGCGTAGCGGTATAGGATCCATCCGGGTTTGTCTGCACCGTCAGCGCATTCATGTCGGTGGACGACCACTGAATGCGCACATCGCCATAGGTATCCACATGTGTGGGGAGAATCAGGTCTTTGTCCACCTGACCGTCCACGGCGACTGTATACCACCAACCCTCGTCCTGGGTCACTGTGGCGGTATTGGTGTTTTCGCCCCGGATCTGCTCCCAGGTGATGGAGTTTACCGCACGGGAGAGATAGTCCTCCAGATAGTCATTTGCCCAACCGATGTGAACTGTCATCGATACTTGCACGGACTGGTCACCCAGCAGCAGCCGGAAGGTCACATCCCGATAGATTGCGTAGTTGATGCCCAGGCCGCCCTCATCTCTGTAATAGGTGATCGTACCATCATTGGCCAGGTAGCTGCCGGCCTGAGGCAGAACTTTGGTGCCGGGCGCAACAAACTCCACTTTTATGGCACGGGGGTCATCATCATATGTATACTGGGCCATATCCACCGGATAGTCCTTTCGGAGCAGATACTGCTCCATGGCCTGGCGGATGTTGGTGTGGCCATAAGCCTCCAGAGGCTGGATGAACGTACCGCCGGACTGGGCCTCGTCACGGATTGCCTCCAGGGTCTCCAGATCCTGCGCGCCCTGGGACCAGAGAACCAGCCGGAATTCCTTCTGCTTAGAGGCCTCTCCCTTTTTTACCTGAGCGGTCAGGGTGACTTCCAGCTTGCCGTTTTCCGGAAGGGTGAGCATACCGTCAGGCAGTGAAATACCGCCCTCCGGCGATGCCGTCCAGGTGATGGCACTGCCATGCTCGCCCTGTTTGGGCAGTGCCAGGGTGAGGGCGTTCCGGATCTGGTAAATGCCCTGGCTGTCGGCGGAGAGGGTCTTGCCGTCTGTTGTTTGCAGGTTCAGCGCCGCCAGATCCGCCGCCGCGTCCTCTTCATCGGTGCTCACCACCGGTGCACTGCCGCCCTGCCAGCTGAGGATGGGGAAGCCGCTGTTGACCCCGTCGGTATCCATATGGAAGGCGCTGCCCAGTCCGTGGGCAAAGGCGTCGGTTCGCATCTGTTCTGCGCTGGTTTTCGTGACAGCAGGTGCAGTGGACGCGGTATTGTCGGCAACGGCGGGAATGGATCCGTTGGGAAGGAAGAAGGTATTCTCCACTGTACCCTTATTGGCGCCGATCACAAGGCCGATGCCATTCTCAGGCCCGGTGACCGTGCCGGAGAAATAGGCATTTCGCAGCGTGCCGTCCGCATACAGGGTACCCACCAGACCGCCCAGGGCGGAGTTGGTGTCGCGGCCGGAATCGGCCCAGACACTTCCCGTGGCGTAGCAGTTTTCCATGACGCCGTAGGCATAGCCGGCAATGGAACCGGTATGCAGTGCGGTGTTATACGACGCGGTATTGTTTTTGAGCTCCGCCGAAACAGCGCAGCCGCGGATAACGCTGCCTTTCTGCCCCCGGCCAACGATACCACCCAGGCTGATGGAACCAAAAGCGGGGCCGCTGTTCGTGACGCTGCCCTCAAAAGCGCAGTTTTCCACAGTGCCCGAAAGCGTGCTGACAATGCCGCCCAGGTGACCGCTGCCGGTAATGCTGCCCATTACCACAAGGTTTTTGACGGTTCCGTTTGTGCCTACCGTGTCAAAGAGAGGTGCGGTGACGCCGGAGACCACATGCCCGCCGCCGTCCAGAGTTCCGGCAAATTGCTTGATGCCGGTCCAGGGCTTTCCGTTGAGATTGATGTTAGCGGTCAGCTGGCCCTTAAGGTCGGTTTCGCGCTCTGCCTGCTGGGCAAACCAGGCCAGCTCCGCCGCGCTGCCGATCTGATAGACTCCTTCCGCCTGCGTGGGCTTGGTCACAGTCGTGCCGTCCCAGCCCGCACCGGCATCCGTCAGGGTGTCCACTTCGATGGTGCGTTCCTCCGTCAGCGTAAAGCTGCCGCGGCTGGGCAGGCAGTTCGTCTTGGTGACTTCATAGGAGTAAGTCTCTCCGGCAGGCAGGGTAAACGCATTTCCCTGACGGAAGGCATCCATACTGCCGGCGGTGGGGTGCGTTACCGTAAGGGAAGCGCCCTCCGGGATCCGGAAGGTCACCTTGTAAGTCGGAAGTTTGTTCAGAGAGACGGTCACGCTGCTCTGGTCGGGAATCGAAAAGCTGCCCTGGGACGCCTCGTATCCGAACGCCGAGGCGGTATAGGTATACGCGCCCTCCGGCAGAAGATAGGTGCCGTCATTCTGGGGCGCAATGGTCTGTCCCTTGGAATCGCGCACCGTAAAGGTGCCGCCCTCCGGCAGGCCGGTATAGGTCAGCGGGTACAGAGTGGTCACACGGAAATTCTTGAGGCGAACTGTATCACTGCCTTCATTTCCACCGCTGTCCTTTTCGTATTGAAAGATCAGGGAGTCGCCGGCGGCTACGGAAACAGCGAACTGCGTCCATTCCCCGTTGCCGCTGGCAGTAACCAGCGTGTCCGTCCCATGCTTCAGTGTGAATTTGTCATAATTTGCTTCCGAAGACACCCAATAAGCAAAATCCAGCCGGGCAGCCTGGGAGAAGGTAAGGGTCATGGCAGCGGACGAACTGCTCTTTCCGGCGTTATCGGATATCAGTCCGCCATCCTGTTCCGTGTCCCGGACAAAGCCGTAGCGTGTGCCGTTCTCGGCGGTTATGGCAGGGGAAATGGCCTTAAAGTAGTCGGAAAGTGTCCACTGGCGTTCCAGCGTCACCGGGACGGTGACCGCGTTCTCCCTTACTGTAAAGGAACCGCTGGCCGGCTCACAGCCCTCGCAGCTGACCGTGTAGGTATATTCGCCGGCCGGCAGCTGATAGACATCGGCATCGTCTCCGCTGTGGGCGACCGGTTCCCCCTGGAAGAGGACACTGATCATATGCGGCGCGGAAATGTCCTCCGGACGGGTCACCTGGAACGTGACCGTCTGCCGGGCGCTGGCATCCAGCGTCACCGTCTCCGTCACGTCAGCGCCGTCCACGGTGATCTGCCCTGTCTGCTCTGCATAACCGAAGCAGGACACCGTGTAGTCATATGTGCCGTCAGCCAGCGCATAGATTACTGTTCCGCCGCTGCTGGAGGCAGGCGCGATGGCTTCCCCGCCGCCCTGGGGTGCCAGAACGATCTGGGCATTTTCCGGACTAAGGGTAAATGTCGCGGTATGCAGGGTCTCCAGCGTAAAATCTTTCAGATAGACGCAGTCGTCTCCCTTGTCGCCGCTGGAGTCCTTGACATAGGTCAGCGTGACCGTCTCACCGCCCTTTACATCCAGGGTGTGCTTCGTCCAGTTTATTTCTCCGCCGATTTTGGAACCGTTGTTGATGGCCAGACCGTCGTATACAGTCCAGGAGCCCTCGGACGACACCTTATACCAAAAGGAAAGACTGCCTTGGGCAACGGATTCGTCGATCGTAATGGTCACGGTGACCTGCGAATTGCCCTGCCCCTTGCTGTTGGAGCGGAGAACGCCGTCCTCCTCCACAAACTCCTGACCGGGCTCTCCTTGATACTTGTCGTTATGGGTGTATACCACCTGGGCTTTCCCGACCAGAGCGTTGAATACAGCGCTGGGGAAGGGCTTCTCCGACACGGTAACCTGGAATGTTGCCTTGCTTCCGCAATAGGTGACCGTAACGGTTTTCTCCCCGGCTGCCGAGGAATCAAATCCGTTGACGGTGAAGCCCTCGGAAATCTCCCGGGTGGAGCCGTCGGAGTAGCTGACTGTTACCACAAGGCCGGCAGGATTCAGCGTGTCGCCAACATAATAGTCCGTTTTGTTCGGCAGAGTTTTGACCGCAATGTCGGTGACCGTTTTCAGGGAAACCGTCTCAATTTTGCTCTCTGAAAGAGTGACACTTCCCTGCGCGCCTTCCACCTGCTCCGATGTCGGTGTCACCACGTAGTCATAGGTCTTGTCCAGGAGCAGCGTATAAGTTCCGTCTTCCCCAGCGGTTATTTCCTGGCTGTCCAGCGTCACGGTAATTGTATAATCCTCCGCGCCTTCAACCTGGAAGCGCAGGGTTCCCCACCGGTTGTTATCCAGCCCCAGTGTGATGGGATCTACCCGGATTTCCGCACTGCTGTTGGCCTGCTCTTCGGAAATGGTAAGTGCTCCGTTCTGGGATGTATAGCCCTCACAGCTGACCGTATAGTTGTAGCTGCCGGCGGCCAGGGCCGCGATTCGCGTCTCCCCCTGGCTGGAGGAGTACACGACGCTGTCGCTGCTGCGGATGGTCAGCTCAGCATTGGACGGCGCGATGGTAAACACAGCGGAAGCGGTCGAGATCTGCCAGGACAGGACCGGATAGTCCCCGGTCTTTACCCGGAAGCCCTCGCCCAACACGGCGGCAAAGTCCGCACCCTTCATCTCCTCCGATGTTTTAGCGGCAACCGTCTGGTCATTACCATTGATACCGATGGTACAGCTGCTATCCAGATAATAGCAGTTTTCCGATGTGGAATTGTACATCCATCCGGCAATGGCACCAAAATTGGTAGCCTTTTCCTGCACGGTAATGGCGCCGGTGCTATAACAGTTGTTCAGGCTGCTGCCGCGACCGTAATCATCTCCTGCGTAGCCGACGATACCGCCCAGGTTTGCACCGGAACGGTTCCGTTGACTGGAAATCTCACCCTGGTTATAGCAGTTGGTAATGGCAGTGGCCTTGGTTTGACCGGCAATGCCGCCAGCGTACTGGTCAGTTCCGCTGAGCGCCACACTTCCGGTATTGCCGCAGCCGGTGATACTGCCGCCGGTACACTGTCCTGCGATGCCGCCCGCATACTTGCTGCCGGCGGTGATGGACGCCGTATTCAAACAGTTTTCAATCGTACCGGAGCTGAGGCCCGCGATGCCGCCCACCTGACTGGTACCGCTGACCGAACCGTCAGTAATGACATTGCGGACGGTCGCGCCGGAGGACAGCTCAGAAAAGAGCCCCAGCTTGCTGTCGCCGGAGATGGCGAGGGTCACCTTGTGCCCTCCGCCGTCAAAGCTGCCGCTGAAGGCCTGACCATAGGGGGCGGACACTGTAATGTCACTTGTCAAAATATAATCCCCACCCGGCTCCATGGCGGCAAACTCACCGACGCTGGACACCGGCTGCGCCGTACCGGAGGCCAGTGCCGTTGACGGCAGAAGTCCAAGGGTCAGGCACAGCACCAGAAAAAACGAAAGAATCCTTTTTTTCACAAAGCTCCACTCCTTCAAACCATTTTTATAAAAACTGTTTTCAAAAAACAGGGCTTTTGGAACGGGGCCGTACCTGACAAAAAAGGAGCGGACAATTCTGTCCGCTCCTGTGTCGTCACTGCGTGAAAGCGACAGCACAAACGTGCTGCCGCATAAGGCATTTTTTGTCAGAGCAGCCCCGGAGATCCGGGGGTAAGCTCTTAGTAGGTCTTCTGACTGATGTGTCCAGGCGGAGCTATGCCCGCCAACGCAAATCCGCCGCCTTCCCAGCTAAGCCATTACAGCCGCCAGTGACCTGCTTTCGCAGAAAACGGATTTGCTCCACAATCACAGCTATAGAATCGCCCCTTTGCCGCCGTTTTCACGGACGGGTCACGGACGAAACATGTCCAGGATTCTCACCTGATTCCCTTGTTCAGAAACAAGGATGCGTGTCCAGCTCATAAGAGCCGGGTCGCGCATTTGCCACAAAAGCCGGATTTCATATTTAATTTTCCTTGTTGCTTTTGCATTATAGCACAAGCCGTATCAAAATGCTATTCTGTTTTTGCTATTTTTTAAATTTCTTCAGAAAGGAGCCCTTGGAGCCCTGTTTCTAAACAAATTAAAGAGCATTTGACAACCTGCACAAGGCGTGCTATGCTATATTTAAATCCATTCTTGGTTCCAGGCCCGGCGTTTGCCGCCGGTTTGAAAATTTCATATCACTGTATCTATTGCATGGTGTGGCTGTTTGCTGTAACGATCCTGCCGACAAGGATCAGGCAGCAGCTAAAACGAATGGGATATCCAAGTCCCGCGCGACCGGCACTGTGTACGTGAGGCCATTCCGAAGCGGCGTATGCCGTCTGGACGAAAGTCCGCCATTGCGGGGGAAGACCCTGTGAGAAGGTAGGAAATGGACGCAGAGAGCCAAGCTCTCATAACGTAAGTCAGGAGACTTGCACCATGGCAGGATGCAGGGGGAAACAGCGGGCGTGTCCTCCGTTGTGTACGTTGCTTTGCTCGCTGGCCTTCTTGTTAGGGCCAGCGTGTTTTTGTCAGAAGGAGGTGCCGCCCGGGCACCTCCTTTTTCTGTTTCACCGCCGGTCAGTATATCATGAGTGATGTATCAGTCAGTAAAATGAAAGGAGAAGCGGTATGGAATCATCGACGTCCGAAAAGCACTTTCAGTTCTTTTCCAACAGCAAATGCGAATACTTCCCCTGCCATTCCACCAATGACCCGGAAAACTTTAACTGCCTGTTCTGCTACTGCCCGCTGTATGCACTGGGAGATAAATGCGGCGGAAACTTCACCTATATTGCCGGGGGGATTAAGGATTGCAGCGGCTGCTTGATTCCCCATCGCAGGGAGGGCTATGACTATATCATCGGCAAGTATGGCGAGATCAAAAAACTGGCGCAAAAAACCAACTGACAGGAGGCAAGCGTTATGATAAGTCGAACCTGGTTTGAAAATCCGGATCATGTGGTATACGCCGTAAAGGATGAGGTAATCCCCCGGCTCTCCCGGGAGCTGGGAATCAGCGATCTGGCCCAGCGGATTGAGGATTTCAGCAAGGCTCCCACTCAGGAGGGGGAAAACATCAAGGGTCTCAAACGCACCACTCTGAAGCTGATGGTTCCTAACCTGGTTTTCGGGGAGCCCATCGAAATGGGAGAAAATGTATGGATCTATATGGGCGAGCTCTGTCCGGCCTATTGTCTGTACACGCCCTGGGAAAAATAGAAAAAGCACATGGCCTGTACCCGACGCAGGGACAGGCCATGTGCTTTTCTGCATGTCCGAATACCGTTAAGATACCTGCTCCCAACGCTTGAGGGAGGCCATCATATATGAGGCTACGTCCATATCATAAACCTCATGGAGAAACTCTCTTGTTAGAAGCATATTGGCAGGCCCCATCCCTGCCACAGAACCATTTTTCAAAAACAAAAGCTGCTCGGAGAGCATCAGGGAGAGGTTGATGTCGTGGAGTACGCCGATGACAGTCCGTCCTTTTTCCTGAGACCAGTTTTTAAGATAGCTCACCAGCTCTGTCTGATGCTTCAGATCCAGGTGGTTGGTGGGTTCATCCAGTAAAATGATCTCCGGTTCCTGGGCCAGCGTCCGGGCCAAAAATACCCGCTGAAGCTGGCCGCCCGACAGCTCGGAGATCTGACGTTCCCGCAGCGGCTCCAACCCGGTGGCCCGCAGATACTGCTCCACACACTGCTTGTCCTCTCTGGACGGGGATGCAAAAAGTCCCCGGCGCAGCTTCTGGTACCGGCCCATCATCACGGTTTCATAGACCGAAAAGGAAAAATAGACGGTGCTCATTTGGCTCATCATGGCTATGTGAGACGCAATCTCCGGCCGGCGCATGGCGGCCACCGGTTTTCCATCCAGGGTCAGTTCCCCGCGGCTGTCCAGAAGACCGGAGATGGTACGCAGCAATGTGCTTTTCCCGCAGCCGTTTGGCCCCAGAATGCACAGATTTTGTCCCAGAGGCAGATCAAAGGTAATCTCGTGCAGAATATCTCCGTTTCCATATCCGGCACAAATATTTTTCAGATGCAGCATACAAACTCCACCTCATTTCAGCTTTCTGCCGCGGAAGAACACCAGTGCGAAGAAGGGAGCGCCTACCAGTGCCGTCACGGCTCCCACAGGAATAATCGTGGGCGCCATCACCGTGCGGGAAACCAACTCCGCCAACATCAGAAATGTGCCGCCGAACAAGGCGGACAAGGGCAGCACCAGACGGTGGGAGGAACCGAAGATCCGCCGCACAACATGGGGCGCGATCAGATCCACAAAGCCAATAACACCCACCAGCGACACTGCCGTGCCGGTCAGCAGGGCGGCAATGCCGATCAAAAGGAGCTTGATCCGCTTAAGATCCACGCCGATGGACATGGCCTGCTCCTCTCCAAAGCTCATGATATCCATCTCCGGAGTAAAGCGCTGCAATACCAGCATGGAGAGGACCAGAACCGGGAACATCACTGCCACATGGGACCAGTTCCGGCCGGTGAAGCCGCCCATCTGCCAGAAGACCATCTGCTGCAGGTGCTCCCGGGACAGGGCGGTGATCAGTGTCAGAATGGCGTTGACAAAGAGAGAGAACACCATACCCACCAGGATGACCGTCTGATTCTCCATCTTGCCGTCCAGCCGGGCGGCAAAGGCCAGGGCCAGAAACACCGTGGCCAGCCCCCCGGCAAAGCCCGCTGCTGGCAGGGTGAACAGGCTCCCCAGAAGCGGGAACGTAACGCCGGTGACCATCACCAGAGCTGCGCAGAGGCTGGCGCCGGAGGAAACGCCCAGAGTATAGGAGGACGCAAGCGGATTTTTCAAAATGGACTGCATGACTGTACCGCTGGCGGACAGAGCCGCGCCGGTAAGGAAAGCCAGCACCGCCCTCGGAAAGCGCATCTCCCATACGATGGCGCTCAGATTTGGGTCAACGGTTCCGGAGCCGCCGGACAGCTTGGCCATCAAAATCTCTGCCACCTGCCCGGGAGAGAGATTCACAGAGCCGACGGCGATACTGCCCACCAGAATGAGCAGGGCCGCGGCAACGGCAAGGAGTATCTTGACGATCCGCTTCATGCCGCAGCTTCCCCGGCAAAGGGATTTTCAATCTCTGCGTATGCCTCGGGATAGATCATCTTGGCCATCTGCTTCATGCCGTCGATCACATGAAGATTGGGAAGGGATACCGCATTCGTGTTGACCAGATACACGTCCCCGTTGGCCACGGCGGTAACATGCTCCCAGCCGGTTCGCCCCAGGATTTCTGCTACGGGATCTTCCACGTAGTCCACCATGGTCAGAATAACGTCCGGATTCAGGGTGATCACCGATTCCTCTGTCACGGCGACGAACCCTTCCTGATCGGCAAAAATATTCTCCGCGCCGATGACCGTAAGCATCTCCTGCATGAAGGTGCCGCTGCCGGCGGTGTAGATGTCGGGCGCGCATGCGATTTCCACCACCACACGCTTTCTGTCCTGAATGCCTGCTCCGATGTCAGACAGCTGATCCAGTTCCTCCTGGAACTGCGCAATCAGGCTCTCGCATGTTTCCTGAGCACCCACGCAGGCAGCAATAAACCGGGTGTCCTCCAGCATAGTTTCGATGCTGGAGGCGGAGGGGATATCCGCTACGCAGACGCTGATATCCCGCAGAGGCTTGAAGGGATCGGCGCCGGAGGAGGCACTCATACCGGTGGTGAAGATCAGATCTGCACCAAGGACAGCCATTTGCTCCGTGTCCGGCTCCATCATGTCAAAGGTGGGCAGATCCTCCAGGCCAAAGTACATGGCGGAATAGGTATCCACGGCGATGAGCTTGTCCTTCATGCCGAGGTCCAGAAGCGTCTGGGTAGCAGAGGGGGCCATGGAGATGATGCTGTCTACCTGATCCGGCAGGGTAATAGGGTTGCCGCTGCGGTCGGTGTCCGGACGGTTAACCGATGTATTTTGCGTTTGCTGCGGTGTGGTGTTTGCATCCGCGTTTTCCGTCGGGGCACACCCGGCCAGGGCCGCCAGAAGCAGCACAGCCAGCGCGAACAGGAGCACGTTTCGCATTTTCATTTCCAACAGTTCCTTTCGTCTTTTCCTGTTTATTGTTATCTGTTATAATCCACTCAGAACATCTCGGAGAATCCCGGAGGATGATGTATGGAACGTATTTTTGAGCTGTGCAACGGCGACCGCCTGGCCTGCACGGAACAGGCTGCTGTCTTTCGGTTTTCCGGCCCCCGCATGGTGCTGTCCACAGGGGCCAACGGCGGCGGCATGCGGGACGATCTGACCGCCGCTTTTAACTACTGTGATTGCGGCATGGCCGGTGTCTGTCAGCCTATGCAGGGAAATAATCTGCGGGAACACCAGCGCACGGTGGCCAGACGTCTGGGATTGGATCCGGATCACACCACCGGCCTGGATACGGCGGCAAATCTGGACAACATGGTGGTCATCACCAAACGCTGGGAGGATCTGCAAATTACGGCCGCAGTATCCGGCGGCGCCGATGTTAACGCGCTCTGCGCCGGTGATCCGGCATTTCTGACAGAGGTGGACGGCGCACCCACCTCTGTGCCGCCCGGAACCATCAATATCTTTCTGATTACAGATCGGCCTCTTGCCCCCGGCGCCATGGCGGAGCTGATACTCACAGCCACCGAGGCCAAAACCGCTGTGCTTCGGGATCTGATGCAAGGAAGCAGCGTATCACAAGAGCTTGCCACCGGAACCGGGACAGACGGCATAGTCATCATTTGCGGAACCGGACAGGAAGGAATGCTGCTGAACGCAGGCAAACATTTTAAATTTGGAGAACTGGCGGCGCTGGCCGTCCGGGAGGCCGTCACGGAGGCGCTGTTTCGACAAACAGGCTTTTGTGCGCAGGAGCAGCATACCGTACTCAAGAGGTTGCATCGCTTTGGGATCACTGCGGACACGCTGTCCGCTCATTGCCTGGCCCGGCGACCGGGGCAAGATACCGCAATTGCCCGAACCATAAAAAAACTGGATCAGGACGCATTCCTGGTTGGAGTTGTGGTGCTCTATGTGCATTTGGAAGATCAGCGCCGTGCTGGAATGCTGACTGAGCTGGAGGCCGGAGATTGGGGAGAGCATCTGCTGCGCCAGATTCAACGGCACTATCGCTGTGATTTATCTCTGCTTCAGGAAGCTGCACTCATGGATAAACTGGAGCATTTTCTCTGTCAGCTGCTCATGTCCAACTTGCTGGAGCAAGAACGGCTGTATCCCGATCAGGCGCCCATTTGATCCAAAAATAAAAAGCGGCAGCAAATGCTACCGCTTTTCCAGACAGCACGGGTGTTGTTTCGCAAAGAAATAACACCCGTTATTTTGTAGGTCTTCTGACTCGCATATCTCGATGCGGACAACCGCATCTGCGCATCTGGTTCGCCTTCCCAGTCAGGCCATTACAGCCTGCCAGTGACCTGCTTTCGCAGAAAAAACAGACACTCTATGCTCACAGCTACAGAATCCGAGACTACATCCGGTTCCCGGAAACGTGTTTGGGAGTTTCACCCAATTCCCTTGTTCAGCGGAACGTCCCGGCGTGTCTTCTGAAGAGGAACGCGCCGGTGCCACAAAAGTCGGAGCACTATATTCGTTTGGTTACCATTATAAAGAGTATTTGCAGTAAGTCAATTGTAAACTCTCGGCGCATTAGGGCTGCGCTGTCCGCCACTACCTTACATTACATTGAATAGCTGAATTTTTTATCATGCTGTTAACAAAGATGTTCTGTACATATGACCGCCAGCACAATCTGTCTGGCCCGGCGGAGCTTCCAGGCAAAGCTATTCCGGTACCGATCCCGAAGGTGTTTCAGTGCCTGATCCCTGGCTTTTTCCACACCGGACTCCTTCACGCGGTTTCGCATGGCGATTTCCCGCAGATCTGACTTAGGAAAACCGTACACACCGAAACACCGTCCCAAAATCTCCTGATCCCTTTTGGAAAGCTGCATAAACTCTTCCCGCAGGCATTTCATGGTCATTGCGCGGATCACAGCATCCTCCGCAGAGTATGAAAGGTGGTTGATGGTAAGCCGCTCGTAAATATCGCCGTCATCATCCGGGCCTTGTAGATCATAGACAGAGAAGAAATGTGTGGGGTAGGCAACTGCCCTGGCAGCCGCACGGAAAGAGATTCCAAGGGACATACAGATCTCGCTAAGTTCTTTCCCTTCCTGATAGTAAAGGCGTTGCGTCTTTCG
The DNA here is from genome assembly GCF_040095835.1 of Flavonifractor hominis. Classification (NCBI taxonomy): domain Bacteria; kingdom Bacillati; phylum Bacillota; class Clostridia; order Eubacteriales; family Oscillospiraceae; genus Flavonifractor; species Flavonifractor hominis. Next base: position 341,765 of record NZ_JBBMFT010000002.1, on the reverse strand, counting down.
CACTAGCCCCATGCTGTCCCGATCCAGGGCAAGTGTCCCCATACTACATTCCAGATGCCGCCGCATGGCTCCGTCCAGAAACGGGGTGATGTAAGTGGTAAACCGGCCCTTCTCCGTGTCATAACTGCCGGTGCGGATACACTCCACCAGCGCCAACATTCCCACGCTCTCCAGTTCGGAGAGCGTTTCTTTTGCGTAATCGCCCAGACTACCGTATTGAGTTTGACGCAGGCAGTGATACTGGCGGGCAATCAACCAGGCACGCTCCTTAACCAGTCCTGTGTTCATCAGACACAGTGTGGTCAAAGCTGCCTCATCGCCGTTGGCCATCTGCTCCAACAATTCCTCGTTGGTCATGCATCGTCACCGTCCTCCACCTTGCGGGGACGTCCCCGAGGCTTGGCCTGACGGGATATGCCGTAAAGTGGATAAAGGCGCTCGGAGGAGATTGATTGCTTGAAGTCCTCATTGGAGATGTCGGGGCTGCTCAGTGCGTCAAACAGCTCGTCCCGCACAGCGTCCTTCAGGCGGCGCATCTCTTCCTCTGTAATGGCTCCCCGCTGATAGTCTTTTCGGATGCGGTTAAAAGCGGTAATTTTGGCCTTGATTTTCGGCACATCCCGTGCCAGTTCTTTTTGGATCTCATAGCTACCATACTGCCGGCAGGTGAAGCGCTCGTCCAACGGGCAACGCCCCTCACAGTAGAGGACATGGACACCGCTGTGGACCAGAAAGTATTTCTTGCAGACAATACAGCGGCGGATGTTATGTCCGGCGTTCAGCGCTGTCATGAAGTCGGCCTTCAGCAGCATCTGCAAACTGTCCGTTGTGTGCTCCTGGGCGATGGCGAAGGTTCCGTCCGGGAATTCTCTGGGCAGATAGCTTACCACACAGGGGTCGTACTTCTGATAGAAGGGCCGATCCGGGCCAATGGGGTTCGCGATCAGCTTCTCCACCAGCCGCTCGTCATTGTAAAGCTGATACAGCGCGGCGGCGTACGCCTCCGGAGAGTTCCGTTTCAATTTGGAGAGAAGAAAGTTGATAAAGTTATGGATCGTAGGATTGAACACGATAACATCATCGATGTATCGCTGATAGCGGGCCATCTGCAGTTTGTAGTACCGCCACTTGTCCTCCCTACCACCATTCACAATGAGGAGAAATGGTGGTGTCCGGTGTTCCTCTTCCTCCTTCTGGTACAGATCAAGACATCGTTCCACAGTGCAGTCCTGCTCATCCATCTCCTCGTCAGTGAACAAAGAATAGCTCTCTGTATACTGCTGGGTCTCGTTGAGAAACTGGTCATCCTCCTTCAGTAAAATCTGAAATACACGATACCGCATCAACTGACTGCGCAGCTCGATAAACTGATTGTTCAGTTCCCACCATACGCCGCGCTCCAATGTGTCCTCGTACTGCCTGGCCAACTCCTTCATGCGGTTTAAAGGCGTTGAATGGGCCGGTAGTCCTGGGGAGTAAAGTTCAATATGTCTGCGGTCAGCTCGCCGGCCGCAAAAATTTCACCGCCGTACTCTATGGTGCTGCCATGGGTGTAAAATACAATCTCTCCATGCATATAAACTTTGCCCCCTCTAAAATTGTCCCACCTGGAAAATAAATTGTCCCGCCTTTTTCTCAGTCTATCAAAATCTCCGACACAATACAAGCAGAAGGACATCAGTACCGCCGCTGGTGTCCTTACTTTTTTGTAAAGGAGAATTTGAAATGAAAGAATCTGTCTACAAAACCTACGATGAGCTACCGCTCTTTCTCAATGCAAATCTGGTAGCGCAGGTGCTGGGCGTGTCGCCATCCAGCGGATACGAGCTCATGCACGAACCAGGCTTCCCGGTACTGCGTGTAGGCAGCCGCATGGTGGTGCCCAAGGAACAATTCATCCGATGGGTCACGGAGCACACGGAGGGAGGTGATCGCGGATGAACCGGTGTCGTTTCTCAATTCCCAATGACATCTGGAAATGGAATCTCAAGCCGCAAGGATTTGCTGTCCTTGTTTATCTCCACTATCTCCATGTGCATTGCAAAAATTATATTGCTCCAAGTGCAGAGGAGATTGCATTCCGTTTGCACATGAGCAAAGACATGGCTGCGGAACAGATCCTTGCACTGAACCATCGTGGGCTGCTGGATCAAAACAGGATTCCGTTACTCAAGATCACCAGCAAGTATTTTTTCTCTCTGCCCAATGAACTGCTCTTCCTGAACATTGGTCACGGTGCCATCACAGTCTACGCCTATCTGCTCTACTGTGAAGACCGCCGCACCCATCAGTGTCATCCCAGCTACCGCACGATCTCGGGTGCGGTACATCTTACTGTGTCCACGGTGATGAAGCACATCGCAAAGTTGGTGGACAGGCAGTTCATCTCAGCTGAAAACACAACCTATATTGACAAGCACGGCATGAAGTGGAACGGCAATAACCTCTACACTGTCCTGCCGATACAGAGGGCAATGGATCATTGCTATCAACAGCAGATGCTTCGCCTGGAGGCGTGAAACACCCGTGTGCCCCGCTGTGAAGCGTTGTGTGCCCTCCTCCTGGGCAGAGCAGAGCCCCTGCCCCACCTGGGGTTTTGAGGGCGGATTAGGCCGCTTTCGAGGGACGAAATAAGAAGCGGGATAAAGGCAAGGCGTCAACATCGACGCCTTTGCCAATCACTTCTGCCCGCAGTGCGGGCAGTTTCAGGGATTCCTGGAAACACCGAAAATGGGGTCAAAAGCAGAGAGGAAAGGAAGTTCTACGGTCACTATCCCTCAACGCTTACTCCCACAAGGAAAAATAGGGGTCAAGCCCCGGAAAGGAGGCCATGATGAGCAAAAAAGAGAAATTCCCCCTTTACCTGTCGCCGGAGAAAAAGGCGGCCCTAGAGCGGAGATATACGGAAGACGGCAGCTGGAGTATCACTGGATTTATCGAAAACGCCATCGATTTTTATCTGGACTATCTCAGCGCCAACAACTCCGGATTGTTTCTGCCCTCCGCCGTCCAGTCCTATCTGGACGGCAGACTGGATCAGATGGAAAACCGTATGGCATCGCTGCTCTTCAAACAGGCGGTGGAGCTGGATATGGGACTGAGTATGCTGTTCAAGTGTGTCAACGTGAGCGAGGAAGAGCTGCGCCGTCAACGGGCGGAGAGTGTGGCTAACGTGAAAAAGACCAACGGCAAGGTGCCGCTGGTACAGAAGCTGCGGGAGCTGGAGGATGACCCATGGCAAGACTGATTGTTAAGAGCCCCTACATCAAATGCGGCGGCGGCCAGGGTGCAAGTGGCTACATGAAGTACATCGCCACGCGGGAGCGGGTGGAGATCATCCCGGATGACCGTCCGCCTACACGTAAGCAGGAGCAGCTCATTACAAAACTGGTGAAAGATTTTCCTGACACCAAAGATCTGCTGGAGTATGAAAGCTACACGCAGCACCCCACCAAAGCCAGCGCCTCATCGTTCATCACGCTGGTGCTGGAGGAGAACCGGTCCCAGGTTCAATCCTCGGAGGGCTACGCCAGATACATCGCTACCCGTCCCCGTGCAGAACGTCTGGGTGACCACGGGCTGTTCGGCGACGAGGACAGTGTGGATCTGGACAAGGCCATGGGAGAACTGGAGCACTACACCGGAAATGTGTGGACACACATCATCTCCCTCCACCGGGTGGACGCTGAGCGTCTGGGCTATGACAATGCCCAGGCGTGGCGTTCTCTTCTGCGCACACACCGCAACGATATCGCCGCCGCCATGAACATCAAGCCCCAGGACTTCCGGTGGTACGCTGCCTTCCACAATGAAGGGGAGCATCCCCACGTCCACATGATGGCGTGGTCGGTGGAACCTGGACAGGCATATCTGTCCAGAGACGGTATCCGGCAGATCAAGTCATCCCTCACCAATCAGATCTTCAAACAGGAGATGCTCCACCTCTATGAGCAGAAGTCTGAAAGCCGGGACGAACTGGTGCGGGAGACCCGGAACGCCATGCTGGAGCTGTCCCGGCAGATGAGTGAGTCGGTCTGTGAGCATCCTGAAGCAGAGCGGATGATCTTGAACCTTGCCCAGAGTCTCGAAGATGTGAAGGGTAAGAAGTCCTACGGGTATCTCCCGAAGTCCTTGAAGCGGAAGGTGGACGAGATTGTAAACCAGATGGAGCACCTGCCTGTTGTGGACAGGTGCTACCAGAAGTGGTGGGAGCTGCAATGCAAAGTGAATGACTTCTACTCCGGGAGAGAACGGCAGCGCCCGCCGCTCTCTGAACAGAAAGAGTTCCGCGCCATCAAGAATGCGGTGATTCAGGAGGCCGAGCACGTCCGGCTGAACCATATCTCTTTCGAGGACAGAGAGATGGAAGACAACGGTGACTGGGTGGATGAACGATCACTCACCTGGACCTGCCGGGAGCTGCGGAGGATCATTGAAGATGAGACCTTCCCGCTGGAAGAACGGGATGAAGCCGCCGAAAGGCTGGAGCTGCTGGCGGAGATGGGTGATCCCTACGCCCAGACCTTCCTGGGGCAGCTGTACCGGGACGGCGGGCTGCTGATCCCTGACGCGGAGAAGGCCAGGTATTGGCTGGAGCAGGCGGCGAAGCATGAACTACCCCAGGCTCAATATGCGATTGGCAAATTGCTTCTCTCTGACGATCCCGACGTACACGATCCCAGCGAAGGCATCCGGTGGCTGAACGCGGCCGCTCAAAACGGAAACGACTATGCAGCCTATGCCCTGGGCAAGGAGTATCTGAGGGGTGAGCACGTACCTAAAAATGCAAATACGGCGGCGGAGTATTTCCGGCAGGCGGCAGAGGCGCAGAACCCCTGGGCGCAGTATCTGCTGGGCAAGCTGTACCTGATGGGGGAGGGTGTGGGGCAGGACCAGAACATTGCCTATGGCTGGTTTCGGGCTGCGGCAATACAGGGCCACACCTATGCGCAGTTTCTCAAGGAGCGGATGGAGCAGGGCCAGCCTGGGCCGCCTGGCCTGCTACTCTCTGTCACCCAGCTTCTCCACCACATGGGCAGCATCTTCCGGGACAATGTGCCGGAGGATTCCACAAGCACGGGGCTGCACATTGACCACAAGCGGCTTCAGACGCTCCAGGAAAAGCGGATTGCCCTGGGCCACAGGCCGGATGACCATGTGGAGGAGCAAAATATGGGTGGCATGACCATGGGCAGATGGTAAGCAAAATAGCACAATGTTAACAATGATAGGAGTCGTTCAAATATGGACTGGAGAAATTGATAACAGTTTGATAATTGTAGTTTAAATCACTGGCTATTCCTCTGAGATTAGGGTATTGTGTGTTGCTGCAAAGGAGGCGGCACGCATGGGCTATTACATGAACGAACTGTACCGGCGCTACTTCCGAGCCACGGGTTTCAGCGGACTAGAGGAAGAGATTGAAAACACCCGCCAGGAGGTGCGGAATTACCTGAACCAGGCGCAGCGGCAGACGCTGATGCATCTGATAGATGCGCAAGAGCAGTTGAAAGCGGAGCTTGCTCAGGTCAGCTTCGAGGCTGGATTCAGACTGGCCATGGGGTTGCTCCGGGAGTTGGAGGATAAGCGTATCCGGCTCCAACTGGAAGAGGAGGGATAAACATGAGGAACACGCAGTTTCCCGTTCAGCGATACCAGTATTGCGGGAGCGAGGACATCGGCTTGGGCTGGCAGCACGGCGAGGCACTGATTACCTTTAAGAAGCACGGTCTGCTGGGTAACCGGCTGCAATACCTGCTCTGCCGCAGCTGCGGTGCGGTACTGTACCAGCGGGTGGCTGAGCCACACCGGTTCCCCCCTGTAAAGTAGCGCGCAAAGATAATGCTCATGTACGGTAAAGTATCACAAGAAAATTATGTCGAATTGACAGCCGCCTCCGCTATACCGAATAAGGAAATAAAGAGTCCTCAAATTTTGCGCTACTAAATGAAGACGAGCGGAAGTAATCTCCCGCTCGTCAGTAAACTTAACTATGCCATATCAATCCCGCTTCTTTCCCGCCACCGGCACTAAGAACAGCGCGGGCAACAGCAGGAAAGCGGTACAGACCAGCCCCCAGGGTATGGACACCTGCTGGGCTACCAGCCCCACAATAGGCCCGCCGATGATCTGCCCGAAAGAGTCCAGCTGTCCGCTGGTGGAAAAGACTGTGGCGCGCATTTTCTCATCCACATGGTCGTTCATCCAGGCGGCCAGCACAGGCTCCTTGATGGTGCGCATAAGCCGCGCCAGCAGGAACACCAACAACATGAACCAAAAGCTCCGCCCCACCGCGAAGAGAACCAGGCACAGGATATACCCGGCGCTGGTGGACATGACCACACTGGTTCGGCTGACAGTCCCTTTTTTCTCCATGCGGGCGATGAGCAACTGAGAAGCCAGAATACCTAAGCCGCTGCCGATAAGACTGATAACACCGAACCAAGTGACGCTGTTCAGCGGCCCGATAACGGGTATTACCGTGTCATCCAGAAAATGAGCGGTGGAGAGCCGGTCAAAGCCTTCACTGGCAAGTCCCCCGCATAGTGTGATTGCTAAGAGCGCCAGCAACACAGGTGCGCCTTTCACAAAGCCCAGGTTGAGCTTGAACAGGCAGACAAAGTCTTTAAGCAAGCCCTGCCGTTCCTCAATAGCAGGGGAGAAGTTGGTTTCTGGCATGATGCGACCCAACACCAGCCCCAACAACAAGCACAAACTGCCCCCCAAGATGAGAGGCATTTGCAGGTTTATGTTTCCCAGCAGTGTGCCCAGCACCACGCCCAGAACGCCGCCGATTTGCCCCATTTGACTGCCCCGCAGGAACACCTTGTCTATGGGTTTGTCCTCTTCCTCCGAGGCAATCCACGCCTCCAGAGCGCCGGTGATGAAGGTATCACCGCAACCCCAGACAACCTGGGCCAGCAGAACCGGCGCGAACCACGGTAGCGCACCCTCCATCAGAAAGCCCAGGCCGTAGAGGAACATTCCAATCAGCACCGAGCGCCGACGGCTATACAAATCCGCCACCACACCGGTGGGTATCTCGAACAGAAAGCAGGAGGTCTCCTGAACCGTCCCTACCAGGACAAGCTGGAAAACATCCAGCTGCACCACCTCCAGGTGGTACACGATGGAAAGCACTGTGGACATAGAAACCGCCAGGGAACAGACAAATCGGAACAGCAGGTAGACAGAATATGCCTTTGAATTTTTAGCAAACATGAAGTTACATTTCATCATAATTAGTCTCTAATCCTTTCAAATCTCATTTTATATGACTTTTGCAAGCTGTTAAGCTAACTTGTGGAACATATGCCGAACCTTATCTATACGGCTATTCGGGCGGCGGGGTTGGCAAATAAATTTACCAATAGCTGGCTGGTATCCTTTTAACTCTGTCAAGCAGACTCCCTGCCCATTTGTGAAATAAGTTAAATCGTTCCTGTATTCTTGAATACATCTAGCAGGGATTTCTCCTTTCAGAATGACCTCGTCATTCTTTATCTGAGTACTTACAATATCTGCACAATACCTTGGAGCATCATGATACGCCCGTGAGAGATATTCCTGCGGTGCATAAATTTCAAAGTGGAGATATGGCTCTAATAGTTCTGTCCCTGCTTTTTTTAAAGCCTGCTCCAATACGATAGGGGAAAGCAGCCGAAAGTCTGCGGGGGTACTTACAGGACTATAATACAATCCATATTCAAAACAGATTTTACAGTCTGTCACTTTCCATCCATACAGCCCCTGCTCGCAGCCATAAAGAACCCCCTCCATAACCGCATTTTGGAACGATTGATTTAAATATCCAAGTGAAACTCTGCTTTCATACTGCACTCCGCTTCCAATAGGGAGCGGCTCTATGGACAACCCGACAGAAGCCCAGAAAGGATTTGGCGGGACTTCTATGTGGATGGTATATTCTGCTTTTCTAAGCGGTCTTTCCATATATATAACAGTAGGCTCTTTTATTTCTGCCTCCACATGATATTTTTCCTCAAGGATGGCACAAATGACTTCCATCTGCACATTCCCCAAAAAAGAAAGTATAATCTCATGCGTTGTAGTATCCACATAATATTTTAAAAGAGGGTCGCCATCTGAAATTTCTGTAAGTGCCCCAAGCAATATTTCCCGCTGTTCAGATTTCTTTACTGCAATCGTTGTTTGGAGCATAGGGAGAGGATTTTCAATAAATTTTCTCTGCGGCAACAGTATTTCGTTCCCCAAAATACTGTTTAGCTGCAAAACATCATTTGGTAAAATTACAATATCACCAGAGCAGGCTGTATCGGATGAATATAATTCACCGTTTGTCGGAACACACATCTCTGTGATTTTTATTTTCTCTTTTTCAGATATTCTAATAACATCCCTCAAATGCAATGTTCCGCTATATATACGCACATAAACAAAACGCCGCCTTTTCTCTGAATATTCAATCTTAAAAACCTGCCCGCATAGTTCAGATTGACCTTCAGGCGTTGATGAATAAAATTTACTGGCAATTACTTCTATAAGCTGCCGAATCCCCAGATTGTTTTTAGCGCTTCCGTGATAAACGGGAAATAACGTTCCGTTTTGGAATCTCCTGTTTTCTTCCTGTTCCAGTTCTGACATTTTAAACGGTTTCCCTGACATATATTTCTCTAATAGTTCATCGTTTCCCATAATTACCGCATCCCACTGTTCCATATCGTCATTGTCCGTTACATTTATATGGGGATGCTGCCCAACCTTTTGCTTCACTATAATTTCCGAAGAAAGCTTTGCTTTCATTTCCCGATATACCATTGGCAAATCAATCCCCTCTTGGTCAATTTTATTGATGAAAAAAATTGTCGGAATCTTCATTATCTGTAGTGCATGAAACAGTATACGGGTCTGTGCCTGTATGCCATCCTTTGCAGAAACTAATAATACTGCTCCGTCTAATACGGATAAAGAACGGTATACTTCCGCCAAAAAATCCATATGGCCTGGCGTATCTATAATGTTGACTTTTACATCCTCCCACTGAAAAGATGTCACTGCTGTCTGGATAGTGATTCCCCTTTGACGCTCCAAATTCATTGTATCTGTCCTTGTTGTGCCTTCATCTACGCTCCCTAGTTCTGCAATTGCACCACTGGTATACAATAAACTTTCCGTTAATGTTGTCTTTCCTGCGTCAACGTGAGCCAGAATGCCTAAGTTAATTATTTTCATGTGATTTTCCTCCTATCAACACCCAAAAAAGGGCATAAAAATACCCAGTGATAAATACTCCTATCACTGGGTAAATAACTCCAATAGCCCCAAAACACTTATATGTTTTCGGGCATATAAAATTACATGATAAAAGTATTCTTAAACTGGGTACAAAAAACTAAGCCCCATATTAAAAGTGAAACGGGACTGCTACTTTTTGTTCCCACTATCAAATTGACAGTTTATTTAAGAATACCTTGCCGCATATTTATTAACTCCTTGTATAATACTGAATCTAATTATATTCCTTAACCCTTTATTTGTCAAGCTGACAAACTAAATATCCGAAATGCAACGATCAACGCAGCGAGGACACGGAGCAGGAAGCACAAAAGAGAAATATCCCTTGAATACCTCACAGACGAAAAGCACTACCCTTTAGGCACGACAGATGAATATTTCCAAGCCCCGGAGCCGGACGAGGAATACATACTTACCCTTTGCGGCGATACGGTCATTTTCAGCAGCGGTTTACTTGCGGAAGCCCTGTCACGGCTGGACGAACGGGAGCGGGAAATGATTTACCTGTCCTTTTTCAAGCGTATTCCACAGCACGAAATTGGCAGACAGTACGGGCGCAGCCGCAGCACAGCGGGCTACCATATCCGAAAAGCCCTACGGCAGCTCCAAGCGGAAATGGAGGGAATGGCATATGAGAAATAATAGGCTTCTCCCCTATGAAACAATCGTCCAAGCCGCCAGCGGGGAGCCGGAAGCGGTGGGAACTGTATTGCAGTATTACCGCCGCCGCATACAATGTGCCGCCCGTGTGAATGGACGGGTAGACCAAGATACAGAGGACTACATCACCCAGACGCTTCTCACAGCTATTTTCAAGTTCCGCTTTGGGAGATAGCCCTACCGCCTACAACTGAATAACCGCCGCTTCGCCGGCAACCAGAAAGCAGTAAATCTATTCAACAGATTTGCTGCTTTTTTTCGTTCCTGTTTGGCATTTTTGAAAATCCCCAGTATGAAAAAACAAAAGGGAAAATAGCCGCCGCAGTTGGCAAAATCCCTTACTTATCCGTAGAGGGTATCAAAGAAAAAAATACTGCCATTGTCCGCCTATTCCGGCTTGCGTGGTGTTGTAGGGAATAGAGGGGAAATTCTAAAAATCTCCGTCCATTTTGCTTTGCGTGGTGTTGTAGGTAGTGAAAGGAAAATTTTCAAGATAAGCCGGAATAGCGGGTAGCAAAGCCCTTTTGAAACGTTTTGTTAGCGGAAAGGACGGGAGCCGGGGAACGCCGGAGTTTTTCAGAGCAAGATTCTACCGAGGTGCCAAAATTCGCTCTCCGCTTATTTTTGCCCCTGCGGGAATCTTGTTGGGGAGTGCCTTCCCCAAACCCTGCTATGCGCCCTGTCGGGCGAGAAAGGAGGTCACAGACCATGCGAAAGAAATACAATACGCCCCACCGCCGTCATGTGGTAAAGACCCGCATGACCGATGAAGAATACGCCGACTTCACCGGGCGGCTGGCGGCTTATGAAATCAGCCAGTCCGAGTTTATCCGGCAAGCCATACGGAAAGCGACCATACGCCCCATTGTCACCGTTTCCCCGGTCAATGACGGGCTGCTTGCCGCCCTCTCCAAGCTCACGGCAGAGTACGGGAAAATCGGCGGCAACTTAAACCAGATTGCCCGGAGCCTGAACGAATACGGAAGCCCCTACCGGGGGCTGGAAAAGGAAGTGCGGGGAGCCGCCGCCGACCTTGCCGCCTTGAAGTTTGAAGTCTTGCAGAAAGTAGGTGAAGCCGTTGGCGATACTCAAACATATCAGCTCTAAAAATGCCAACTACGGGGACGCTGAAAAATACCTCACATTCGAGCATGACGAGTTTACCATGAAGCCCACCCTTGACGCAGACGGGCGGCTCATACCGAGGGTAGACTACCGCATATCCTCTCTGAATTGTGGCGGGGAGGATTTTGCCGTTGCCTGTATGCGCTCCAATCTCCGCTACGGCAAGAACCAGAAACGGGAGGACGTAAAGAGCCACCACTACATCATCAGCTTTGACCCACGGGACGGCCCGGACAACGGCTTGACCGTTGATCGGGCGCAGGAGCTGGGCGAGAAGTTCTGCGCCGAGCATTTCCCCGGACACCAGGCCCTTGTCTGCACCCACCCGGACGGACACAGCCACACCGAAAATATCCATGTGCATATCGTCATTAACAGTCTGCGGATTGCGGAGGTTCCCATGCTGCCCCACATGGACAGGCCAGCGGACAGGAAAGCAGGCTGCAAGCACCGCTGTACGGACGCAGCTATGAACTATCTGAAAGCCGAAGTCATGGAGATGTGCCACAGCGAGGGGCTTTACCAGATAGACCTTTTGAACGGCAGCAAAGAACGCATTACCGAGCGTGAGTATTGGGCGCAGAAGAAAGGACAGGCTGCCCTTGACAGAGCCAACGCCCCTATTGCTGCGGACGGTATCGCGCCCCGGCAGACCAAGTTTGAAACGGATAAGGCGAAGCTGCGCCGGACTATCCGGGAAGCCCTTGCCGCTGCTTCCGGCTTTGATGAGTTTGCCGCCCTGCTTCTCCGGCATGGTGTGACCGTCAAGGAGAGCCGGGGGCGGCTAAGTTACCTCACGCCGGACAGGACGAAGCCAATTACCGCCCGGAAGCTGGGGGACGATTTTGACCGGGCTGCTGTCCTCTCCGTTTTGGAGCAGAACGCCGCCAGAGCCGCCGAAAAACCCGCAGCCATAGCGGAATACCCCGGCAGTATCAAAGACCGCTTACGGACGAAAAAAGAAGCGAAAAACGCCCCGAACAATGACGCTGTACAGCGCATGGTAGACATAGCCGCCAAGCGAGCCGAGGGGAAAGGACGGGGCTATGAGAAGTGGGCGACCATGCACAACCTCAAACAGATGTCGGCTACCCTCATGCTCTACCAGCAGTATGGCTTTTCTTCCCCGGACGAGCTGGACGCTGCCATTTCCGCAGCCAACACCGCCACGCAGGAGAGCCTTGCCGGACTGAAAGGGCTGGAAGCCGCTATCCGGGAGAAAAAGGAATTGCAGCGCAACCTTTTGGGCTATATCGGCACGAAGCCCGCCCGTGACGGTCTGAAAGCGCAGAAATCGGAGAAAGCCCGGAGAGCCTACCGGGAACAGCACGAAAGCGATTTTATCATAGCGGACACAGCCGCCCGTTATTTCCGGGAGCATGGAATAACCAAGCTGCCAGCCAGCAAAGCCCTGCAAAGGGAGATTGAGCAGCTTACCGTCCAGAAGAACGCCGGATATAACGACTACCGGGAGAAACGCCAGCGGGCGCAGGAGCTTCAGACAGTCAGACGCAATATCGACCAGATTTTAAGGGGCGCACCGAGCCAGCAGAAAAAGCGTGAACAGGAGCGTTAAAGACCGCCCCGAAATGATACCGAAACCCTACAAAAATACAGGTATGATATGAACCCTTACCGCAATACTCCCCGACTTCCAAACGGGGCTTACAGGGCAGAAAAAGCCCGAAAATGATACCGAGAACATACAGAAAATGCCCCCTATCCCGCTACACCGATAGGAACGGCAGAAAGGAGCTTACCATTGCCGAGAATGAGCAAGAAGCGGCGGCTGGAATGGTCTTTCTTCCTCAACCACCGCAACCGTATCACTTACAACGACCTATGCCGGGGCTGCACCCGTGACTGCAAACAGAGCTTCCGGGCGGTTATCATACTATGCCCTCGCTATTATTCCAAACGCTGGAAAAAGGAGGACGCAGCCTATGGCAGATAACCGCAAATATTACTACCTCAAGCTGAAAGAGAGCTATTTTGACGATGATGCAATCGTTCTGCTGGAAAGTATGCAGGACGGCGTTATCTATTCCAACATTCTCTTGAAGCTGTACTTGAAATCGCTGAAAAACGGCGGGAAATTGCAGCTTGACGAGAATATCCCCTACACCGCCCAGATGATTGCGACCATTACCCGCCAGCAGGTAGGTACCGTAGAGAGAGCTTTGAAAATCTTTATGAAGCTGGGGCTTGTGGAGCCTTTGCCAAGCGGCGCACTCTACATGAGCAACATTGAGCTTTTAATCGGCCAGTCCTCTACCGAGGGGGAGCGCAAGCGCAGGGCGCGGCTGGCTTTGCAGGAACAAAAAGCCCTGCCGCAGACAGGGGCGGACAAATGTCCACCATATCGAGCGGACATTTGTCCACCAGAGATAGAGATAGAGAAAGAGATAGATATAGAAATAGAAAAAGAGAGAGAGTTAGAAACGGGACACCCCGCCCCCGCCGCCTATGGCAGATACCACAATGTCATTCTTTCCGATACGGAGCTTGACGGGCTGAAAACAGAGCTTCCCGGCAAGTGGGAGTATTACATTGACCGCCTATCCTGCCATATCGCTTCCAGCGGGAGGAAATACAAGAGCCATGCAGCCACGATTTTCAAGTGGGCGCAGGAGGACGCAGCCAAGAAAGCCCCGAAAAAGGGCATACCCGATTATACCTGTAAGGAGGGCGAGAGCTTATGACGAATGGATTTGATGAAATGATTTTGAATATGACCGACACCACGCCGGAGCCGGAGGACTACACCGGCGAGGACGGGCTTTTATACTGCGGGAAGTGCCACAAGCCCAAAGAGGGCTATTTCCCCAAAGAAACCGCCGCATGGCTGGGGCGTGACCGCCACCCGGCAGAATGTGACTGCCAGCGGGCAGAGCGTGAGGAACGGGAAGCCGCAGAGAAACAGCGCAGTCACCTTGAAACTGTCGAGCGGTTGAAGCGGCGGGGCTTTACAGACCCGGCTATGCAGGGCTGGACGTTTGAGAACGACAACGGCAAGTGCCCGCAAATGGAACACGCCCATTTCTATGTGGAGAACTGGGAAACCATGAAAGAGCGCAACATTGGCTATCTGCTATGGGGCGGCGTTGGCACAGGCAAGAGCTATTTTGCGGGCTGTATCGCAAATGCCCTTATGGAGCGTGAAATCCCCGTGTGCATGACAAACTTTGCATTGATATTGGGTGACCTTGCCGCCAGCTTTGAGGGCAGGAATGAATATATCTCCCGACTTTGCAGCTTCCCGCTGCTTATCCTTGACGATTTTGGAATGGAACGGGGAACGGAATACGGCTTAGAGCAGGTCTACAACGTGATTGACAGCCGTTACCGCAGCGGCAGGCCGCTGATCGTCACGACTAATCTCACGCTGGAGGACTTGCAGCACCCGGAGGACACCGCCCACGCCCGCATTTATGACCGTCTGATTGAAATGTGTTCTCCTGTCCGCTTTACCGGGAGCAACTTCCGAAAAGCCACGGCGCAGGAGAAAATGGGACAACTGAAAAAGCTGATGAACAGAAAGGAGAGCCGCCTATGACCAACACCCCAAAGAATGACCGCAGCACCCGCCGCCCGGATTGCGTGACGGAAATCCGCATAGGTAATTCTGTCCTTGTCGTTTCCGGCTATTTCAAGCAGGACACCACCGCCACCGCCGCCGATAAAATGCTGAAAGTGCTGGAAGCGGAAGCTGCTACACAAAAATCGGCAATTTGACGGGACGTAAAGAAGCAGAAAGGACTGTACAGCCAGCCCCGGCGTGTGGTATGATAGTCATACGGAATAGTGGGGCTGGCTGTCGGAAATGGAGGACACTATGTTAAGACAGACCACCCGAAACCTTATTACCGCCCTTTATCCGAGATTATCCCACGAGGACGAGCTGCAAGGTGAGAGCAATTCTATTTCAAACCAGAAGCGTATTCTTGAAACCTATGCGAAGCAGAACGGCTTTTCCAATCTGCAATGGTACACAGATGACGGTTATTCTGGGGCGAACTTCCAAAGACCCGGTTTTCAAGCCATGCTTGCGGACATTGAAGCCGGAAAAGTCGGCACCGTTATCGTCAAGGATATGTCACGGTTAGGGCGAAACTATCTGCAAGTGGGAATGTATACGGAAATGATTTTCCCACAGAAAGGCGTCCGCTTTATCGCTATCAATGACGGAGTGGACAGCGCACAGGGCGACAATGATTTTGCCCCTCTGCGGAACATTTTTAACGAATGGCTGGTGAGAGATACGAGCAAGAAAATCAAAGCAGTAAAACGGTCTAAGGGTATGAGCGGGAAGCCCGTCACGAGCAAACCCGTATACGGCTACTTTATGGACGAGGACGAAAATTTTATCATTGACGGGGAAGCCGCCCCTGTTGTGCGGCAGATTTACAGCTTGTGCCTTGCCGGGAACGGGCCGACCAAGATAGCCCGTATGCTCACAGAGCAGGAGATCCCCACGCCGGGAACGCTGGAATACCGTCGGACGGGAAGCACCCGCCGCTACCACCCCGGCTATGAGTGCAAGTGGGCGACCAATACCGTGGTACATATCCTTGAAAACAGGGAGTACACGGGCTGTCTGGTAAACTTCAAGACGGAGAAGCCGTCCTACAAGACCAAGCACAGCGTAGAGAACCCCATTGAGAAACAGGCGATTTTCGAGAACCACCATGAGCCTATCATTGACACCCAGATGTGGGAGCGTGTGCAGGAGTTACGCAAGCAGCGCAAACGCCCGAACCGCTATGATGAAGTGGGCTTATTCTCCGGCATACTCTTTTGTGCCGACTGCGGCAGCGTCCTTTACCAGCAGCGTTACCAGAACGCCACCCGCAAGCAGGATTGTTATATCTGCGGGAGCTACAAGAAGCGTACCCGTGACTGTACGGCGCACTTTATCCGCACCGACCTGTTGACCGCCGGAGTGACCGACAATCTGCGGAAAGTCACCAGCTATGCAGCGAAGCACGAAGCCCGGTTTATGAAGCTGCTGATCGAGCAGAACGAGGACGGGGGCAAGCGCAGGAACGCCGCAAGGAAAAAGGAGCTGGAAGCCGCCGAGAAGCGTATCAGCGAGTTATCCGCTATCTTCAAGCGGCTGTATGAGGACAGCGTGACCGGGCGCATTTCAGACGAGCGTTTCACGGAGCTGTCGGCAGACTATGAAGCCGAGCAGAAAGAACTGAAAGAGAGAGCCGCCGCTATCCGGGCAGAGCTTTCCAAAGCGCAGGAAGCCACGGTAAACGCAGAAAAGTTTATGAATGTTGTCCGCAAGTACACCAGCTTTGAAGAACTTACCCCTACCCTTTTGCGTGAGTTTGTGGAGAAAATCGTTGTGCATGAGTGCAGCTATGACGAGAACGGCACACGCAGACAGGACATTGATATTTATTACTCTTTCGTTGGCAAGGTAGACCTGCCCGAATGACCGCCCGACCTATCCGGCGCAATGCGCAAACGCCGGATAGGAACGGCAAAATTTTTTACACTTCTACTACTTCTTTATCACACATCAGCAAAGACACAGGAGGTGAAGCAAAATGGCGAAGAGACGACCATCCGGGGACGGCATGGTGCGTAAAAGGGAAGATGGCCGCTGGGAGGGCCGCATCGTTATTGGACATAAGGAAAATGGCGACTCCATCTTTCGATACATCTATGCCGACACCCAGAAGAAACTGACCACTAAGCTCCGGCAGAATATCAACGCCTATCAGGGCGTGGATCTGACTGAGGAAAGTAATATGAATTTGTCCCAATGGCTGGACAAGTGGCTGGATGTGTATATGACAGGAACCGTTCGGGAGAGTACTCTGGATGGGTACCGGAGGGATATGGACAACCATGTCAAGCCTTACCTGGGAGAAAAATCGCTGCTCAGAATTACCCCGGCAGATTTAAGCGGTCTCTACCAAATGCTCCTGAAGTGCGGACGAGTGGGGAGAAAGAAAGCCTCGGGCTTTGGGCTGAGCCCGACAACTGTCCATGGGATTCACACCACCTTGCATCATGCTCTGAGAACGGCCACAGAGGAAGGTTTGCTTCCGGCTAACCCTGCCGATGGAGTGACACCGCCTAAGGTCATCAAGAGGGCAAAAGGGATTCTCAATAATGACCAATTAAACACGTTCAAGGCGGCAATTCAAAAGGACTGGGTCTGGCGGGACTTCTTCCTCACTGAACTAACCACCGGTCTGCGGAGAGGTGAGCTGTGCGGACTCAGGTGGTCAGACTTTGATGAGGAGGCCGGAACATTAAAAGTATGCCGTACCATCCATGCCAGGAAGGGTGGCGGGGTGGAGGCGGGAAGTACAAAGACCTATGCAGGAACCCGGACAATTCTGCTTCCGTCCAGTACGGCCCGTCTTCTGCGGGAGCGAAAAAAGTCCGCCCTGACGGAGTGGATCTTCCCCAATCCCCTCTGTCCAGAGCATCCGGTCAGTCCAGGCAGTGCCTACCGGCGTCTGAAAGGTTTATTGGAGAAGGCCGGGCTGCCTGACCTTCGATTTCATGATCTGCGCCATACCTTCGCCACACACGCCCTGGCCAGCGGAGTGGATGCCAAGACCCTGTCCAGTATCCTGGGGCATACAAAGGCCAGCTTCACCCTGGACACCTATACCCATGTGACCGGAGATATGCACCGTAATGCCGCCGAGATCGTAGGGGGCTTCATGACAGAACTGTTGGGAGAGGAGATGGAACCATGGCAAAACAACGGAAACGGGGCGACGGCAGTCTCCACCTGAGAAAGGATGGCCGCTGGGAGGGGCGGTATGTGGTGGGCCATGATGAAAAGGGCCGTCCAAAGACGAAAAATGTGCTGGCCAAGACCAAGGGGGAGTGTGCGGCCAAGCTGAAGGCACTGAAAGAGAGCCTCAAAGGTGCTGTGGCGAAACGCCCCAAGGGGGACATGACCTTCGGGGCCTGGCTGGATCGCTGGTATCAGACAGATTGCAAACCAGCCATCAAGCCCAAGACTCGGGTGGACTATGAAAACCGGATCTATCAACACATCATCCCGGAGTTGGGATACATACCCCTTTCCCAACTGACCCAAAGTGATCTCCAGCAGTTTTATCACCGTCTGAAACAGGGAGGACGGCTCCTGAGGGTGGAGCAGTACGGTCCGGGGCTGTCCGACCGCATGGTAAAAAGCTGTCATGTGACCTGCCGCATGGCGCTGGACAAGGCGGTGGCGGATGGGTTGATTCTAAAAAATCCAGCCGCAAACTGCAAAGCGCCAGCCACCCATCCCAGAGAGATGGCCGTGCTGACGGGGGAGGAGATCCAACGCCTGCTCATTCAGGCAAAAGAGGACGGGTGCTATGAGCTTCTTCTGCTGGAGTTGTCCACCGGACTGCGCCGGGGCGAGATCCTGGCCCTGCAGTGGGATGACCTGGACTTCCGAACAGGGGCGCTGCGGATAGAGCGGCAGGTACAGCGGATCAAGGGAGAGTTGGTAGTCTCACAGCCCAAAACCAAGACCTCCAGCCGGAGCGTGATTCTGCCGGGGCCTATCCTGAAAGTTCTGGAGCGGTACCGTAAAAGCTGCTCCTCCC
Organism: Flavonifractor hominis; assembly: GCF_040095835.1. NCBI lineage: Bacteria > Bacillati > Bacillota > Clostridia > Eubacteriales > Oscillospiraceae > Flavonifractor > Flavonifractor hominis. The sequence continues at coordinate 323,127 of NZ_JBBMFT010000002.1, read as the reverse complement.
GCTGGATGTTCCCCTCGCCAAAGAAAACGGATTCTCCCCTGGACCCGGCAGCGGTGCGGAAAAAACTGACCTCTGTGCTGAAACGGGCGGGGTGTAAGCATCTGCGGTTTCACGACCTGCGTCACACCTTTGCCACCAACGCCCTGGAGCATGGCATGGACATAAAGACCTTGTCTGCCATCATCGGCCATGTGTCCAGCGCCACTACCCTGAATGTCTATGCCCATGTGACCGATGAGATGAGGCGGAAGGCCGCCGACCGGATCGACCGGGGAATCGCTGGTGTAGAGCCGCCTACCAAGCCGGAGCGTCAGCAGAGGCCAAAGGCAACGGACTTCCAGGCGGTGAAGGGCAAGTACCGCAAGCCGGGAACCGGGTGTATTACTAAAATCAACGACCACCTCTGGGAGGGGCGGTACTCCCCAAGGGTCAATGGGAAACGCATTGCACGAAATGTATATGCCTCAACCGAGGAGAAGTGTGAACGGAGACTGGCGAAGCTGATTGCGGAGATGAAAAGAGAGCTGGAACCACTTCGGGCCAAGAAAAAAGCGGGCTGAGAACAGAAAACCGTCCTCCAGAAGAAGTGCTTCCGGAGGACGGTGATTTTTCCTGTCTGTGGCTGTTATGTGGTCAAAAACAATTTGGCAAAATAGCGTGAGGAAGAAAATGAATAAAAAAGCAACAAAAAGCCGCTGTTTTCTTTCAAAAATAGCGGCTTTTCTGGTGGACGATACAGGACTTGAACCTGTGACCTCCCGCACGTCAAGCGGATGCTCTACCAGCTGAGCTAATCGTCCAAACAGCATGGACTATTATACCCGCAGAAAAAAGAAATGTCAATACTTTTTTCAAATTTCTCTTTCCAGCGGTGAAACAGACTGATATACTCAGAGAGAAGTGAACAGAAAAGGAGGAACGTGCGTTGATCCATGAGACCATTCCTGTCCCCGTGCTGTCCACGATTTTGGAGGACAGCACAGGGCGATTGACGACTTACTGTCGGGGCCGCACCGGGCTGCTGGCTGACGATGGGCAGCGCTGGGCGGTGCTGATTCTGCCCGGCGGAAGCTATGAGCGCATTGCTCCGGCAGAAAGCGAGCCGGTGGCGCTGGCGTTCCTGGCCGCCGGGATACAGGCTTTTGTACTGGAGTACAGCGTGTTGCCCCGGCGATGGCCTCAGCCTTTTCTGGAAGGAGCGGCGGCCCTGGCATGGCTGCGGGTACACGCGGAGGAATACGGCTTCCGGCCTGACCGGGTGGCGGTATGCGGGTTTTCCGCCGGAGGACATCTGGCCGGCTGGCTGGCGGCCCGCTGGGATCACCCCATGCTGAAACAGCAGCTGGGACTGTCCCCGGAGCAGGTGCGGCCCGATGCGGCGGTGCTGGGCTATCCGGTGGTGCACGCCGCGCGCTATCTGGCTCCTCTGGGAGGGGCGGAGGAGCTGCGGCTGGACCGGCAGGTCACAGGAAGGCATTCGCCTACTTTTTTATGGGCCACGGTGGGGGATGCCACTGTGCCGGTGGAGAATACCATAGACTATGCCGCAGCACTGCGGCAGCAGGGAGTGTCCTTTGAACTGCACCTGTTTTCCGACGGCCCCCACGCCATGGGGCTGGCCGACCGGGAAAGTGCCCGGGATGAGGCCCATTACAACGCCCACGCCGCGGCATGGCATCCGCTGTGCGTGGACTGGCTGAAAGGAAGAGAAGGATGAAAGAAAAGGTGGTGCTTATCACGGGGGCCAGCCGGGGCATTGGTGCGGCAGCTGCCCGGCGCTTTGCCGCTGAGGGGTGCCGGGTCGTGGTCAACTACAATCGCTCCCGGGCGCAGGCGGAGGTCCTGGCGGAGGAGATCGGAGGATGGGCCGTACAGGCTGACGTGTCCGACCCGGTACAGGTACAGAATATGGTTGACAATGTGTTGGATAAATTTTGTCAACTTGACATTCTGGTATGCAATGCGGGTATCGCTCAGCAAAAACTGTTTGGTGATTTGACCGATGAAGACTGGCGCAGGATGTTTGCGGTCAATGTGGACGGTGTTTTCTATACCATCCGGGCGGCACTGCCTCACTTCATTCACCGGAAAGCGGGACGCATTGTGACAGTCTCCTCCATGTGGGGACAGATAGGCGGCTCCTGCGAGGTGGCTTATTCTGCGGCAAAGGCGGCGGTAATCGGCCTGACCAAAGCTTTGGCAAAGGAAGTCGGACCTTCTGGGATTACGGTAAACTGTGTCGCACCGGGGGTAATCGCCACGGAAATGAACGCCAATCTGGATGCGGAGGCCCTGGCGGCTCTGGCGGAGGAGACTCCGCTGGGTATCATTGGACAGCCGGAGGATGCGGCCCAGGCCATCTGGTATCTGGCCTCAGATGACGCGGGGTTCCTTACAGGGCAGGTACTGGCGCCCAACGGCGGTCTGGTCATCTGAGACGAACGGAGAATTTGTCTATATACCACCACAGCGGCACCTGACAGCAGGGTGCCGTTGTGCATTTTATAGGTTGACAATTTCGGGCGACACGAATATAATTGTCAACAACTTCATTGAGGAGGAATGGATCATGAAAAAGACTCGCATCCTGTCTCTTGCACTGACGGGCGCGCTGTGCATGTCCCTTCTGGCTGGCTGCGGCAGCAGCGGCAACGATACCACCGGTGAGGCCGAGACTCCTTCGGGCGCTTCCGGCGAAACCACCAGCGCCGCCATCAAGATCGGCGGCATTGGCCCCCTGACTGGCTCCAACGCCGTGTATGGCCTGGCTACCAAGCAGGGCGCTGAAGTGGCTGTGGAGGAGATCAACGCTCTGGGCGGCCTGCAGTTTGAACTGGATTTCCAGGACGACGAGGGCGACAGCGAGAAGGCCGTCAACGCCTATGGCAAGCTGAAGGATGATGGCACTCAGATCATCTACGGCTGCACCACGACGATTCCCTGTGTGGCCGTGGCGGCTGAGACCAACGCGGACCGCTATTTCCAGCTCACTCCCTCCGCGTCTTCCACGGACGTGACGGAGGGCCGGGACAACGTGTTCCAGGTGTGCTTTACCGACCCCAACCAGGGCATTACTGCGGCCAACTATATCAAGGATAACAACCTGGGCACCAAGATCGCCGTCATCTACAACAACGGCGACGCCTACTCCACCGGCATCTACAACGCCTTCCAGGCTACCGCCGACGAGATCGGCCTGGAGGTGGTCACCGTGCAGACCTTCCCGGATGACACCAACACCGACTTTAACGTGCAGCTGAACGCTGCCAAGAGCGCCGGCGCCGACTTGGTGTTTATGCCCATCTACTACACCCCTGCTTCTCTGATTCTGAATCAGGCCAAGAGCATGGGCTATGAGCCTACCTTCTTCGGCTGCGACGGCATGGACGGCATCCTGGACCTGGAGGGTTTTGACACCACTCTGGCCGAGGGCCTGATGCTCATGACCCCCTTCAACGCCTGGGGCGAGGATGAGCGCACCAAGACCTTTGTCAGCGAGTATGAGACCGCTTACGGCGGCATTCCCAACCAGTTTGCGGCCGACGGCTATGACTGCATGTACGCTATCTATGAGGCCTGCACCGCTGCCGGTGTCACCGCCGACATGAGCGCGGAGGAGATCTGCGAGGCTCTGATTGCCACCTTTACCTCCGGTGACTTCAGCGTGGACGGCCTGACCGGTACCGGCATGACCTGGGGCGAGAACGGCGAGGTCTCCAAGGATCCTGTGGTAGTCAAGGTCGAGGGCGGCGTATACGTCACACAGTAATCCGCAAGCGCATCGCAAAATACGACCGCTTGGCTGGGAACAGAAGCGGGTTGCCGGGGTTGCCCGGCAGCCCGCTTTTCCCCGTATATCCCTTTTGCGCTGTGTATGGCGGAAACATCGGCAGCCCGGTGGGACCGCCGGTGTTTCTGCCATACAAAGAGGTTCAGAGAGAAAATAAGTAGAGAGGTGAATGGTTTGAGCTTCCTCAATAATCTGATCACCGGGATCAGCCTGGGCAGCGTCTACGCCATCATCGCCCTGGGCTATACCATGGTATACGGCATTGCCAAGATGCTGAATTTTGCCCACGGTGATGTTATCATGGTGGGCGCCTATGTGACCTTTTTTGCCACTGGCAGCTTTGGACTGCCCCCGGTGGTGGGTATTCTGCTGTCCATCGTGGTGTGTACCGTCCTGGGCGTGGTCATCGAGGGGCTGGCCTACCGTCCGCTGCGGCAGGCGTCCTCCCTGGCTGTGCTTATCACGGCCATTGGTGTGAGCTATTTCCTGCAAAACGCCGCCCTGCTGCTGTGGGGCGCTGATACCAAAGTGTTTACTCCTGTGGTGCCCACCGGATCCCTGCCCATTGAGGGGATCAATGTGACCTATGCTTCCATGGTGACGGTGCTGGCCTGTATCGTTATCATGGTTGCCCTCACTTGGTTTACCACCAGGACCAAAATGGGCAAGGCCATGCGGGCCTGCTCGGAGGATAAGGCGGCCGCCCAGCTCATGGGCATCGACGTCAACCGCACGATTTCCATGACCTTTGCCATTGGCTCGGCGCTGGCCGCCATTGCCGGCGTGCTGCTGTGTTCCAACTACCAGACTCTGATGCCCACTACCGGCTCCCTGCCCGGCATCAAGGCATTTACCGCCGCTGTGTTCGGCGGCATTGGCTCCATTCCCGGGGCTATGCTGGGCGGTATCCTGCTGGGCATCATTGAGACCTTTGCCAAGGTGGTCAACACCAACATCTCCGATGCGGTAGTCTTTGCCGTGCTCATCATCGTACTGCTGGTGAAGCCAGCCGGTCTGCTGGGCAAGACCGTGCGCGAGAAAGTGTGAGGTGGGGGACATGAAAAAACTCAATCCGGGCCGGAAACGGCTCATCGACAATGTCATCACCTATGGCATCGTTATTGCGGCGTTTGTGATCCTTCAGGCCCTGAGTGCCGGTGGTATGCTCAGCTCCTCCCTGGAGGGACAGCTGGTGCCTATCTGCGCCTATGTAGTCATGGCCATCTCCCTGAACCTGGTGGTGGGTATTTCGGGTGAGCTGAGCTTGGGCCACGCGGGCTTTATGAGCGTGGGCGCCTTCTCCGGCGTGGTTACCGCCATTTCCCTCCAGGGTGCCATCCCCAACGACGCGCTGCGTCTGGTGGTGGCCATGGTGGTGGGCGCGCTGCTGGCCGGCGTAGCCGGTATCATCGTGGGTGTGCCGGTGCTCCGCCTGCGGGGTGACTATCTGGCTATCGTGACCCTGGCCTTTGGCGAGATCATCAAGAATATCATCAATGTGCTCTATGTTGGTGTGGATGAGAACGGCCTTCACTTCTCGCTAGAGAATGAGATGGCTCTGGGACTGAGCGAGGGCGGCAAGGCTATCCTGAAGGGGCCCCAGGGATTTACGGCCAACGTGAAGCTGGCTACCTTTGTTGCCGGGTTTGTGCTGGTGATTATTGCCCTTACCATAGTGCTCAACCTGGTGCACAGCCGTTCTGGCCGGGCTATCATGGCTCTGCGGGACAACCGCATTGCCGCCGAGAGCGTAGGCATCGGCGCAACCAAGTATAAGCTTATGGCTTTTGTTACGTCCGCTGTGCTGGCAGGTGCGGCCGGCGTGCTCTATGCCATGAATTATTCCTCCATCGCGCCCAAGAAGTTTGACTTCAACACCTCCATCCTGGTGCTGGTGTTCGTGGTGCTGGGCGGCATCGGCAACATCCGGGGCTCCATCATCGCCGCGGCATTTCTTACCTACCTGCCCGAGCTGCTGCGCTCCTTCAATCTGGATCAGTACCGCATGCTGGTATATGCCATCGTGCTGATCCTGGTGATGATCGCTACCAACAACCCCACCGCCCGGGCGTTTTTCGGCGGGCTGTGGAGCAAGATCCGGCGGCAGGAAACGCAGGAAGAGAAGGGAGGGGTCAGGGCATGAGTTTCCCCAAACGCCCCGAGACCAAGCTGGTGCCTGTGCCCAGCGTCAATAAGATTCCCGAGCGGGATGTGGACAAAAGTCCCATCTTGGAGGCCCAGCACCTGGGCATCGATTTCGGTGGCCTCACCGCCGTCAATGAGTTCAACATGGCCATTGGCCGCACCGAGATCGCCGGGCTCATTGGGCCAAACGGCGCCGGCAAGACCACCGTATTCAACCTGCTGACCAAAGTGTACCAGCCCACCCGGGGCACTGTACTGCTGGACGGCATCGACACCCACAACATGAATACGGTCCAGGTCAACCGGGCAGGTATCGCCCGTACCTTCCAGAACATCCGCCTGTTTGATAATCTGAGCGTGGAGGACAACGTCAAGATCGGCATGCACAACTCCATCCACTGTGGTATGCTCAGCGGAATTTTCCGCCTGCCCAACTACTGGAAGGCCGAGAAGGCGGCTCATGAGCGGGCACTGGAGCTGCTCTCCATTTTCGACATGCAGGATCTGGCCAATGCCAAGGCGGGCAGCCTGCCTTACGGAGCTCAGCGCCGGCTGGAGATCATCCGGGCCTTGGGCACCAACCCGTCCCTGCTGCTGCTGGATGAGCCGGCGGCGGGCATGAACCCCTCGGAGACGGCGGAGCTCATGGAGAACATCGTTAAGATCCGGGATACCTTCCAGATCGCCATTCTGCTCATCGAGCACGACATGAACCTGGTTATGGGCATCTGTGAGGGCATCTGTGTGCTCAACTTCGGTCAGATCATTGCCAAGGGCACTCCCACCGAGATCCAGAACAACCCGGAGGTCATCAAGGCCTACCTGGGCACCAACAAGGAGGGTTAAGTGCATGGCTGTGATGCTTGAGGTAAAAAACATCAACGTCTATTACGGCGCGATCCACGCGGTCAAGGACGTATCCTTCCAGGTCAACGAGGGGGAGATCGTCACCCTCATCGGCGCCAACGGCGCGGGCAAGACCACCACGCTGCAGACCATCTCGGGTCTGCTGCACACCCGCACCGGGTCCATTGAATTTCTGGGGCAGCCCATCCAGGGCGTACCGGCTGCCAAACTGGTAGGCCGGGGTCTGGCGCAGGTTCCGGAGGGACGCCGGGTGTTTCAGCAGATGACGGTAGAGGAGAACCTGGAGATGGGCGCCTTTACCCAGCCGAATTCCACGGTGGACCCCAATCTGGCCCGGGTGTACGAGCAGTTCCCCCGGTTGAAGGAGCGCCGCAAACAGGTGGCAGGTACCCTCTCCGGCGGCGAGCAGCAGATGCTGGCTATGGGACGGGCTCTCATGTCCAATCCCAAACTGCTCATGCTGGATGAGCCGTCTATGGGTCTGGCTCCTATCCTGGTGGAGCAGATCTTTGATATCATTCAGCGTCTGCACAAAGCAGGGACTACCATTCTGCTGGTGGAGCAGAACGCCCAGATGGCTCTGTCGGTAGCTGACCGTGGCTACGTGCTGGAGACCGGGCGGGTGACCCTTTCCGGCCCCGGCAAGCAGCTGCTGGCGGACGAGGCCGTAAAAAAAGCCTATCTTGGCGGCTGAAGCAAAGCCCCGGGGAGATTTCTCCCCGGGGCTTTTTCCAAATCCTCCCCTTGACCGTTCGTGCTATAATAAGGGTGATCAAACCATTCATCGTTACCATGTCAGAAGGAGCCTGAACGCAATATGCCGAACTATTATGCACACCTGAAATTTGGCGGCAGGGTCCTGGAGGACCTGCCGGCCGGCTTGTCCGAGACGATTCAAGAGGAGCGGGAGGCCTTTGACTTGGGCTGCCTTGGGCCTGACCCGCTGTTTTTTTATCAGCCCATGCGCCCCAACGCCGTACGGCGGGAGGGCGTAAGGATGCACCGGACCTCCGCTCTGCCTGCGGTGGAACGTTTACGGCAGGCCATCGAAGCGGAGATCCCCATGTCCGTGGGCTATGGAGCGGGCTTTCTTTGCCATTTGGCCCTGGACAGCGCCTGCCACGGCTATGTGAACGACCGGGCGGCCGATGGCCCCATTTCTCATATGGCCATGGAGGGGGAGTACGATCGGATGCTCATGGTGCAGGATGGTCTGGATGCTGCGGAGAAAGCACATCTGCCGGAGATGCCCAGCGACCGGATGGTATGGGAGGCGGCAGCCCAGGCGTTTGTACATGCGTCCCCAAAACAGATGCGCCGGGCGTATCGGTCTATGCACTTTTACTCCAGCGTTTTGGCGCGGGCCAACGGCCGGCCGGCCGGGCGGGTCATTGGTGCCGTGAGTCATATGCTGCCCATCCGCTCAGCGAAGGGGATCGCGCTGAAGGAACAGCCCCATCCCTCTGCGGCCCAGAGCAACGCCGACTTGGACTATCTTCTGGAGCGGGCCATTCCGGAGACGGCCGAGCAGATCACGGCGTTTTTTCAGGCCATTGAGGCAGAACGGCCGGTGCCGCTCTGGTTTGACCGGGATTTTAAGGGAACCCCGCCCCAGAGGGTTCACTGGCAAAATGGGAAAAAACCGTTGGTGACCACTACATAAGCCTTTGAATTTCCGCCCTGTGCAATGCGCAGGGCGGAAATTTTATATAGAAAAGGTCTATCTGGAAAAGAAAATAGAAAATATCAAAACATCCTTCCGCACAAAAATGTTTTACTCTATAAAATGCTTGATATACCATTGTGCAAAAAAGAGAATCCGACAAATATACTTGCACACCAGTTAAAGGAATAGTATAATCATCAATGAAATAGACTAAACAGTCGATTTTTAGAAAGGTAAAATAAAACTGCTATTGTGTGGGCTGTTTTGTCACGAGCCGATGAAAAAAGAAGTGCATGAAGGGGAAACGATGGCTTGCATTGGTTTGTACAGCGAAGCTGACGGTTCAGTTGGCTGTACCTGCCGCGCCGAGGTAGCCACCATGCTCATGCGCTTTGACCGGGCGCAGGACAATTAAATTTGCGTTCCTCATTTCCTTTTCTTTCTTTTCTTCTTTTGCAGGCCGCCCCGCCGGAGACTTGTCCGGCGGGGCGGTTTGCGTTTTATAAAGTGGTCGTTTCCAAAAGAAAAGTGACGGGACGGATACCATCGCTGCAGCAGACCACAGAGGTGCCTTCAGACCGCTGCCATGGAGTATAGGTGGCACCGCAGGAGAGGGCAGAAACAGAGCGGTAAAGGTCGATCCAGGCCCAGGGGCAGAATCCGGCGGGCATTTCAGCTCCGCCCGTATAAAGAAAAACATCTCCCTCCTGAAAAAAGTCGCAGCTACACTCGGAAGGCGGTTCGCGGAGAAAACGGATGGCCAGATCCTCATAAAACTGTTTGCGCAGTACAGTAATGCGTACGGCTTTCATGGCAAGGACTCCTTTCCCATCTGAAACTCTGTCATGGTGTTCCAATAACGCTTTGGCATGTGAGTCATGCGGCATTTGGGGTTATACCGGCCCTCGATGGCAATGGTATTGTAGAACCGTCGCCAAAGCCGGCGGTAGTCCAGCTCCTCCTGTTCCGGCCCATTCAGGTGAAACTCGGCGAGAGGGACGATGCCCCATTGATAGGGATGGTAAAACAGGGCTTCCCTGTGGGTCCGGTCGTAGAGCACAAAGGATTCACCGGAATAGCGGGTACAGAAGTGAGGACGCAGCAAGGGGAGCACCCGGTTTTTGGGCTCAATTTCTCCAATGAGCATTCCCTCCTGCTGGGAAAACCGGGTAAAGCCTTTGAGCTGGTGAGCTTCCCCGGTGAGGTGTTGGACCGCCTTGGTGAGGGTATTTACCCGCTCATCGGTGAGGTCCCGCACGACTCCGGGGCCTCGTTCATAGCCCAGCCGCAGGAACTCCCACAGGACCAGTTCCTTCTCCGGCAGGCAGGTAAGGAAGCCGTAGGTCACAAGCCTCCGGCCCTGAACACCGAGTTTTCTGTCCAGCGACTGATAGACCCGGCTGGCATGGGCCGGATCGGTGTCCACCGCCCGCTCCGGCCACAGGGAGAAGCGTCCATCCTCGGGGCCAAGAAAACAGGCAGGGGCTTCTTTATGAAGATAGGCTTCAAACACACAGCATAAAAAACCAGCAAAACTGCCGTCATAGTGGTAGGCCACCTGGCTCCAAGCCATAAGACACTCCTTCCTTCCGGTTGGGCAGTTGATTTCCCCATACCATGGCACAGATCTCATTTTCCCGATCGAGGACGTCATAATCGCCTACCAGCTGTCCGGGCCACAGGAAGCCTGCTGGCCCAAACGCTCTGCCAGGGCGTCCGGGCCATAGCGGGCAGCCGGAATAATGGGCGTTTTTGCTGCAAACACAACAGGCTAACCCGCAATAAGCGATCCCTTTTTCAGGAGAGAAGATGCCCATTCTGATGTTCTCCGCCTTATCCCGTCTGCTCAAATAGAGATAGCTGCTCCGGAGCGCCCTGGGCCAACATAGGCCGCTCCTGGGCCACCAGGTGGCGAAGCACTCCGTCCGGATTGACCCGCAGACCTTCCAACATCTTTCCTGCGCAGGTGATAAAATACTGGGCCCGCTTGAGCACCACGCCCAGCTTTTTCAGCCCGGTGAAGGTGAGAGAGCCGCATCGCCGGGCGGTGAGGATGCGCTTGGCCGATACCACGCCGATGCCGGGCACGCGCAGCAGGGATTCGTAGTCGGCCTGGTTGACCTCCACCGGAAAAAACTCCATGTGACGCAGGGCCCAGGAGCACTTGGGATCCACCAGAGGGTCAAAATTGGGGGCGGACTCGTCCAGCAGCTCCTCCGCCCGGAAGTGATAAAAGCGCAGCAGCCAGTCGGCCTGATAGAGCCGGTGCTCCCGCAGCAGGGGTGGTTTGAATCCCTGTGGGGCAGGGAGAAGGGAGTGGTTTGATACCGGCATATAGGCCGAATAGAAGACCCGCTTGAGCTTGTACTTGTCATACAGAGCCTGGGTGAGGGTTAGAATGTGTTTGTCACTCTCCGGCGTGGCCCCGATGATCATCTGGGTGGATTGGCCGGCCGGGGCAAACCGGGGGGCGTGTTTGTACTTGGCCAGTTCTCCCTTGGATACCTGAATACCGTCCCGGATCTGAGCCATAGGGGTGAGAATAGAAGTGCGGGCTTTTTCCGGACACAGACGGCGGAGGCTCCCTTCGCTGGGCAGCTCAATGTTGACGCTCAGCCGGTCGGCCAGCAGGCCCAGCTGCTGGGTAAGACCGGGATCCGTCCCGGGGATCGCCTTGGCATGGATGTAGCCGTGGAAACCGTATTCCTCCCGCAGCAGACGCAGGGCTTGCACCATGTTTTCAGTGGTGCGGTCTGGGCTGCCCCACACCGCAGAGGAGAGAAACAGCCCCTCGATGTAGTTGCGCCGGTAAAAACCGATGGTGAGTTCGGCCAACTCACGGGGGGTAAAAGCGGTGCGGGGCACATCGTTGGAACGGCGGTTGACGCAATAGGCACAGTCATAAATGCACCGATTGGTCATGAGTACCTTCAGAAGGGAAATACACCGCCCGTCGGCGGAGAAGGAGTGGCAGCATCCGGCGGCCATGGTACTGCCCAGTCCACCGGGGCGGGCAGAGCGGTCCAGTCCGCTGGAAGTACAGGCTGCGTCGTATTTGGCCGCATCGGCCAGGATCGTTAATTTTTCCAGCAGTTCCATAAGGGCGCCCTCCCTAAAATCGAACCTATGTACTATTATTATAACTGGAACAAATGTATTGGTCAAGAGACAAAAAATGGGCCCGCGTCTAATGACGCGGGCCCATTTTTTGTTGTGCGGGGGATTACTGAGCGATCTTCTGGCAGAAGACCATGAGGATCTTGGCCATCTCAGCGCGGGTAGCGGTGCCCTGAGGATCCAGGCGGGCGCCGTCCTTGCCGTTGATGATGCCGTTTGCCACGGCCCAGCTCATAGCCTGGGTGGCCCAGTCGGAGACGCTGGCGCTATCCACAAAGGCGGCCAGGCTGCCGGAGGCGGAGGTGCCGTAGCCCTTATACTGGGCGTAGCGGTACAGCAGGACCACCAGCTGCTCGCGGGTCACATTGTCGTTGGTGCCAAACAGGCCGTTGCCGTAGCCGTTGACGATCTTGGCGGACACGTTCCAGGTCACCGCGTCGGTGTACCACTGGCCGGCCAGCACGTCGGTGAAGCCGGACACACCGGCCGTGGCGGGGCTGCCCTCCATGTTGTAGATGACCTGAGCCACCATGGCCCGGCTGGAGAAGCCGTCGGGATCAAACCGGCCGCCGCCCACGCCGCTCATGATGCCGTTGCGGCCCACATAGTTGGCCGCGTCGGTGTACCACTGGTTGGCGATGTCGTTGAAGGCAGGCCGCACGATGACCACCGGCGGGTTAGTCGTGCTGGAACCATCGCTGCCGGAGTCACTGCCGTCAGAGCCGCTGTCGGAGGAACCGGTGACCGTGATGGTAGCGGTAGTGGAGACGGGCAGTACGCCATCGTCAGCCACAAAGGTGACTTCATAAGTACCGGCCTTGGTGGGCGTCCAGGTCAGGGTATGGGTGCTGGCGTTGAAGCTGGCGCCGTCGGGCAGGTTCTGCACGGAGTAGGTGAGGGTGGCATCCGAAGCAGCCTGGTCGCGGACACCCTCCGTCTCAGCGGCGGGGTTGCGGGCCACGACGGTGAGAGTCAGGGTCTCGCCGGCCTTCACGTTCTGGTCCTCCACAGGCTCGAAGAAGGGCCGGTGGACGGTGACAGGCAGATCAAAGTCCTTGCCGTTGTAAGTCCAGACGGGATCGCTGTAGGTGTAGCCATTGTCCGCGGTGGCAATGGTGTCATAGCCGTACAGATTGTCCTTGGGCGTGCTGGGCTCGGGAGCATTGACGGTGTGGCGCAGGATATCCGCGCTGTCCAGACCGGTGATGCTGGAGCAGGTGGTGGTGAAGTAGGGCTCGTTGGGCACATACTCCATAGCGGTGTGGCGCTTATAGTTGTTGGTCACCAGAGCCACGGGAGCCACGCCCTCCTCGGTCTCGGCGGAGAAGTCGACGAAGTCCACGTTCTGGCAGTCGTCCAGAACCACGCCATGGCGCTCATCAGCAACTTCATAGCTGAAGGTCACATTGATGAGCTTCAGACCGTCCACGTGGCGGGCATACAGGCCGTAAGCCGGCAGGATGCCGAAGTTGGAGGGCTCGGGATACTGCTCGGGCATCTCGGGCACGTTGTAGGGATCATCCACCCAGGAGTTGGTATCCGCATCCCACACCACGCGGGGCAGCAGGGCGGCATTCTTGGTGAAGAAGGTGTTTACCAGCCAGGGCAGGCTCTGGGTAGTGGGAGCGGTCATGTACTGGGTATACTCCCAGTCGGTGTCCAGCTGCTGCTGCTCCACAGCGTCAGCCATGCGCATGCCGCCGCGGTAGGTGACATCGATGTTCTCAAAGGTCACGTTCTGGATCTTGCTGTCAACCAGACCGGCCAGAGTAATGGGATAACGGGGATCCACGTTGGTGATCTTGACATTGCCAACATAGATGTTGTAGGCCTCAGCCAGGTCGGAGTAGCCCACGGCGTCGCCGTAGTAATCGCGCTCGTCCACGCCGTTGTTGTTGGGGTTGATCTCAGTGGACTTATCCACCACATAGGTCTTGGTGGCCTCATCCCACTTGTAGGCGTAGTACTTACCGTCTTCCTCATAGAAGTTGTTGGTGTTCTGCTTCACCGGATCGGTGGGATCCACGGTAGAGACGGTCACACCGTTGGGCATGGTAACCTTGTTGCTGGTGTTGTAGGCGGGGAAGTAGCGCTGGATGGGGTACTCCGTCCAGGTGTACTCGCTGCCCTCGGTGTTCTGGGGGATAATCCAGCCGTTATTGGTGATGCGCACGTTGTTGGGCTGGCTCAGAGCGGTATCGGTGCTGTTGCCGGTGACCGGATAACGGCCGCGGTTGCCGATACGGATGAAGATGGGGGAGCTGCTGACGGTATCCATCTCGGCGTTGACCATGAGGATGTCATGGATGGGGCTGCCGTCCACGGCCTCCAGGCAGAAACCGCGGGAGCGGTCGAACTGCACGCCGTCGATGGTCACGGTGTTGTAGCCGCAGGTGGACTCGGTGCCGAACTTGATGCGGGCGGTGGGGCCGCAGCGGTCGGTAGCTACCTGCTTGTCGGTGGTGTAGGTGCCAGCCAGTACGGAACCGGCGTCATAGCCGCTGACCACACAATCCTTCACCAGGCAGTTCTGCACCGGCTGGAACACGCCGGCGCCATAGGAGGCCTTGAAGACGATGGCGTCGTCGGTGAGGGAGTTGAAGTGAGAGTTGATGATGGTTACGTCCTGGGTGCAGTCCACGTCCAGAGCGTCGCGGTTGGTGTCGATGACCATGCCGTCGATGAGGTAGTTGCGTCCGCCCTCGGTGATGATGGCGAAGTGGCCGCCGTTGAGGATGTCAAAGTCGGCCAGGACCACGTTCTCGCAGCGCACCAGGGCGATGCCCTTGTTACCATACCAGGTGCCGGTCTGGCCGGTGCGGTCGGAGGGGTTGCTGGGGTCTCCGCCCTGCAGGACCTGATCCAGAGTGCCCTCGTCATTGAGCTGGCTGCCGTCCAGCCGGCCCTCGCCGTAGATCATGATGTTTTCCTTGTCGGCAGCGTAGATCAGGCTGTTGGCAAAGTAAGTGTGGCCGCCGTCCTGCAGACCGGCATAGATGTTGACCTCAGGCTGCAGGTAGTTGCCGGGCGTGCCGTCGGCGTTAAAGTCCTCGGCGGGGCTGGTGACCGAGCCGTCACGGCCGTACATGGTAGTCTTGGCAGCCTGGACCACGCAGTCCTTCTCCAGATACAGGTTGACGTTGCTCTGCAGCTCGATGGTGTAGCAGCGGAAGGTGCCGGCGGGGAAGACGACCGTACCGCCGCCCTCGTGGGCCGCAGCGTCCTTGATCGCGTCGTTGATGGCCTTGGTGTTCTCCACGGCGTGGGTGTCGGTATCGCCGGAGGCGCGGTCCTCCAGCGCCACAGCGCCGAAGTCCTCGATGTTGACCTTGTAGTCCTCCTTGAGCAGGCTCTCCTTGGTCACGGTAGCACCGGTGGCCAGCTTGACGCCGTTGTACTCGGTCAGGCCGGACAGGTCGATGTGACCCTCAGAGGGAGTCTCGGGCTCGCTGGGGGTTTCACCCTTAAAGGTGGTGCCGGTGAGAATGGCGTTCTCCACACCCGCAAAGGTGGAGCGCTCCACCGCGGAATCGGAGAAGTCACAGTTGGTAAAGGTCAGGTTCTTGCAGTTGGTAACGGAATCCTTGTTTGCGGTATCCTTCATGGTCACGTTGTCCAGGGTCAGCCCGTCCACGTAGTTCATGCTGAAGCCCTGCTGGCTGCCCACGAAGGTGGAATCCTTAATGGTAAAGTCAGAGATGTAGCAGTCCTCCAGATCGTCGCTCACGATGGCGGAGTCGGCGATGCCGGAGATGGGGAAGCCGTTGAGCTGCAGGGCGTACTTGCCGCCCTTGCCCTCTTCACCGGCGGCGTTGACGCTCATACCCTCAAACAGCACGTGCTTGAACTGGGGGATATAGGCGGCATAGGAGGAGCCGGGGAAGTCCTCCATCATGGCCTCCATCATCTGGACTTCCTTGCTTACGTCGTAGTTCAGATCCACCAGGATGACGGGCTTGCCGCTCTCCACCATCTTGACGGTGTCGTTCTTGTAGTAGATGTTCTCAATAACGCCGCCGCGGATGTAGTTGGTCTTGAAGCGGTAGGCCGCCTGCAGCTGGTCGCTGTCCATCTCGTTGTTGCGGGAGAAGATATTCTTCACGCCGCTGGTGATCTCAGAGCCGATGGTGACGCCGCCGTGGCCGTCCACAAAGGTGTTGTCCTGGATCACGATGTTGAAGCTGGCCCGGCCGATGCGCAGGCCGTCGCCGTTGCGGCCGGACTTGATGGCGATGCAGTCGTCGCCCACGTCAAAGCGGTTGTTCTGGATGACCACATTGCTGCTGGCCTCGGGATCGCAGCCGTCGTTGTTATGCATGTGGGACTCCACATACACATCCTGCACCATAACGGTGTCACAGAGCACGGGGTTGATCTCCCACATGGGGGAGTTGACCACATTCACGCCCTCAATGAGCACGTTCTGGCAGTTATAGGGCTGGATGAAATTGGGGCGCAGGAAACCGTCGTCCGCACCCGACCAGGGAGTATCCTGGGACTCAGAGATGCCGTACTGACGCTCGGCCACAGGCACATTGGTCTGGCCCTGGGCAAAGAGCTTGGTACGGGGGGCATTCTGGGCCTCAATCTTGGTGGTGCCGCTGTCGGTGGTCCAGTTGCGGGAACTCTTCCACTCGTGCCAGGTCATGGTCTCCGGGTGGGAACCGTCGCCGGTGCTGGCCTGGCCGTCCAGGGTGCCCTTGCCGGTGATGGCGATATTCTCCTTGCCATAGGCGTAGATGAAGGGGGAGAAGTTCATCAGCTCCACGCTCTCAAAGCGGGTGAGCGTGAGGCCCTGATCGTCCACGCCGTCGCCGTAGACTTCCTTCATCAGATCACCCTGATAGGAGGCATAGTCAGTGGTAAAAGCCAGAGTGGCGCCTTCCTCGATGTGGAGGTTGACGTTGTCCTCCAGGTGAATGGCCGAGGTGTAGAACACCTGGCCGTCCACAGCGGGAACGACTACGGTGCCGCCGCCAGCCTCGCTGACGTCTTTGATGGCCTGATAGATGGCCTTGGTGTTTTTGGCAGCCAGGGCGATCTCGGCCTCAGTATCCTCGGCAGACTTCTTATAGGTGCCCTCTACCAGAGCGAAGCGCTCATGGGGCTCGGCATTATAGGGTTCATCAGTGATAGTAACGGTGCGCTGGGCAAAAATGTCGCGCATTTCGTCCACCGCGCTGTCCACATGCTCTACAATACTGTCAGCATAGGTCCAGGCATCCTCAGAGCCGGAAAAGACGCTGGTATCGTCAAAATCCAGACCTTCGGCCACGGTGTAGGTGAGTTCCACCCCACTCTGGGATGGCTCGGCGGCAAACGCCCCGGTGACAGTCAGGCTGCACAGCATGGAGGCAGCCAAAACGCCGGAGAGCAGTCGCTTGAGTGCTGCATTGCAAGAATGCTTCATAGAAAACAGTCCCTCCTTGTTGCTCTTTCTCCTTCTTGTTTCCTGGATCTCCGGAATATACACAAGCCTCCTTTCCGCCGGGATCCCAATGTTAATGTTGGTGTTAGCGGTTTTTATACACATCCAGATCGCTCTGGAAAATGAGCCGACTTTCCACGTACTGGATGTCGCTGGCGGGTTTCCAGCCCTTTAAAACGTAGTCACCCAGCAGCTTGGTGGCCAGATAGGCCTGTTGTTCCGGGGCTTTGTACACGATGTTCTTGACGATACCCCGCTCCATGTTGCGTACAGTCTCCTCAAACAGGTCACTGGCTACAATGCGGATGGAGTTGCTCTTGTTCAGCGCCTCCGCCTCGTTGGCCAGCAGCACGCTCAGCCGGGCGCTGACGCTGAAGGCTCCCGCAATATCCGAACGGTGGAGCAGCGCCTCTTGCAGCCGGGTGCGCAAGTCGGCCTCATTGCCATAGCCGTACAAAGTAAGCAATCCGATATCAGGAGCGTGGGCGCGGAGATACTCCTCAAAGCCGTGGACCGTCTGGGCGTGGGAGGGACGGAGGACGTCGCCGCCGCACAGCAAAATGGTATCGCCCGGCCGGAGCTGACTGGTGAGCAGTTCGGCTACCATACGGCCCGTACGCTCATGGTCAGCCTGAGCACAGGCCAGGCGGCCGCACTCACTGCGGTCGTCACAGGCCAGAAAGACCGGAACGCCCCGTTCTGTATAGACCTGCAGAGCCTGCATGCCCGCATCGCTGAAAGGACCTACGGTCACCAGACCGTCAATGGCCCCGTCATACCGACGGAAACAGGAGAGCAGCTCGGCGCTCTGAGCCTGAGGGTCTTCCTCACTGTAAGCAATTTCGATTTCTTCGATGTTATAATCCCGCAGTTCCTGAATGCAGCGACGAAAGCCTTTCCACACGTTGGAATAGAAGAAACGGCCCTTGCCGTCCGGGACAGGAAAGGCCCCCACAATCCGAAGAGAGCGGCGCTTCAGAGCAGCGGCAGCGGTGTTGGCCTGATATTCACGACGCACACAGATATCCAAAATTTTCTCCTGCAGTGCGGAACTGACGCCTTTTTTTCCATAAAGAGCGCGGTGAACGGTTCCGGTAGAGACTCCGGCTTCTGCCGCGATATCCTTAATTGTTACACGCTTTCCCATGTGTGACCTCCTTGGTCAGAATCCATATAAGAGAACGTTTTACTAAACTGTTTCCTTATAAAATATAGAACATTCTGCTAACTGCGTCAATTCACTTTTTTATAAAAGAATGGAATTTGGGCAGTCTGTCAACTTGCAAAAGAGAAAATTGGGCAATATGGCAAGACAGCATGCGCCGCTCAAAGCGGCGCATGCTGTCTTGAAGAGAAAAAGCGAGAGGTTAGCCGGCCAGGCCGTAGACTTCCAGCTCCCGCAGGGTAGCCACGGTGGTACCGGACTTGCTGCAGCCGGTGATGTCTACCCGCACGTACCGGGCCTGGGTACCGGCGGGGAACTGGTCATCGGTTTCGTAGGGGGCGGAGACCTTGGAGTGGTCGATCACCTGGGTATAGGTACCATCTGCCTCGTCCTTTACCGAGACAGTGAAATAGTACTCCCGGGTGTCTTTGCTCTCCCAATAGAGATGGATGTTGTTCAACTGGCAGACCTGACCCAGGTCCACCTCAATATAGGCAGGGATCTCTTTGGATTTCCAGCTGTTCATGGTGTCAGCTGCGGTACCGGTTTTGTTCTCAATCACGCCATCCACCGCCATGGCCGCCGGGCAGATATCCGGCTTTTCTTCACTGGAGACGGTGACCGGCTGGTTGAGAGCCAGATTTTCCAGACCGGAGTCGGTTTTCTCCACGGGGAGGAACGTAATGCTCCGGCCGGTGAAGTAGCCCTTGGTGGTGCACACAAACCGGAGGAAGTAGCTGCCGGCCGGGATCTCCACAGCCGAGTCGATGTTCAGGCCACCGCTGGAGCGCATATCGATGGAGCCCACAGTGATGGATTCGCCACCGGCCTGAGGCACCAGTACCACGTCGAATACACCACGAGAGGAGGCAGTCTTGGCACTCATCTCCACCGTATAGGAGGCGCTGCTCAAAAACTCCAGGGGCTGGGCCAGCTGGAAGTATTCGCCTACCTCGGCGTTGGCCTGAAAATAATGGTCGCTGCCGTTTTGGTTGTCTTCCTTGATATCGCCGTCGGTAAAGCTGTCAGACTTCTCGCCCACTTCCGCACCGGTCAGGGTAAAGGAGACGGTGGGGATTTCCACTGCGATGCGGTACAGTGCACTCTGGCTGGCGTCCTCAGCATCCACCCGCAGATAGCTGCCGCTGGCGAGTACAGTGCCAGCCTCCAGGGGAGACTGACCGGCCTGGGCGCTGTCCCGGTCGGCGTATACGGCCAGGCTCTGGGTGCCGCCCAGAGTGGAACGGAGGCTGTCCAGCAGGTCCTGTACGGTGGCGCCGGTACGAACGGACAGGCTGTTTTCCAGACCGCCGGTCTGGATGGCGGTCACAGAACCGCCGGGTACGGACTCAATCTCCGTGCTGGAGGCGATCTCATCGACACGGTAGAAAGTCACGGTATACACCCGGGTATCCGTGCCGTTTTTGGCGGTGACGGTGAGCTGGTCGCCCTCGGCCAGCGGGTCATCCGCCTGCCGGCCGGCCACGGCGTAGCTCTGCTCGCCAGGCGCGGCCTTTTCCGGCTGAATCTGGGCGGTGAGCTGAGCCACAGTGGTGCCCTTGCGGACGGTGACGGTACCGGCCTGAAGGTCTACGGCCTTCACGTCGAATGCGTCTTCGGCCAGAGCCAGACCAACGTCCTGCTCCAGGGCCGGGTTGATGACAGTAACGTTTTGGGCGTTGCCTGCATCCTTGTATCCGGCCTCCACATCGATCAGGGTAACGCCGTCAATATTGGCCAGGCTCACTGGAGCCTTGAAGTCGGCGCCCCGGATCACCACATCGCGAATGATGCTGTTGTCCTTGCCCTTAAAGGAGCTGGCAGCGGTGGACATTTCCACCAGGTTCTCATAGGTCAGCCGGCGGATGCGGGTGTTGATGGGGGAGGGGGTCTTCTTGTAGCTGTCGGAGTAGTCGGCCTCCACCCGGATGGCCGCCTTGCTGCTGTTGTTGATGATATCCCGGTAAAGAATGTCCTCTACCAGGCCGCCCCGCTCTCTGGGGGCCTTGATCCACATGCTGTTGTCGGAGACGTTGTCCTTAAACTCATTGTTCTGGAACAGAATATCGTGAGCGCCGCCAGCCATCTCACTGCCGATGATCAGGCCGTACCGGCTGCCCAGGCTGAACACGTCGGTGACCCGCAGGTAGGCGGTGGGCTTGCCCCGCAGCCAGCCTTCCAGATTCTTGCCGGACTTGGCGGCAATGGCGTCATCGCCGGCACGGAAGAAGCTGTTGAGGATATTGGTGTGTGTGGAGGAGTCCACATCGCAGCCGTCGCCGTTGAGGATATAGTTGCGTCCTTTGCCCACCTCGGTCTGATAGTTGCTCAGAGCCACCACGGAGATGTTGTCCAGAGTGATGTCCTCACTGTAGATGAGATCGATGGTCCAGGCGGGACCGTTGGCGATCATGACGTCGGTAACATACAGACCCTTGACATTGTGGGTAACCAGCACGTGGCCGCGGATGGTGACATTGCTGCGGACCAGGGACTGGTCAATGTTGGGGCAGCTGCCGCCAAACACGGCGGAGTTGGGGCCCTCATTGTAGCCAAGCTGATAGCCGTTGGCGTTGATCTGGCCCTGGCCGCAGATGGTGACGTTTTCGGTGTTGTAGCTGGCGGTGTAGCCGTTCTCACCTTCGTCATACACGCCCACGGTCAGCAGGCTGGAGTAGACATACTCGTTGTCCTGGCCGGCATAGTCCAGACCGGTGCGCTCGTTCTCACCGGCCCACTCCTCGGCGGGCTGATAGATCTTGCGCCAGCCCTCCCAACGGGAGACCATGCGGGGATAGTCCTTGGGGTCGGTGCTGCCCATGAGGATGCCGTCCACCCGGAGGGTCATGTCGCTCTTGAGGAACAGCGCGCCGGAGTAGAAAACGTGGCCGGCGGGCAGCCATACCTCGCCATTTTCCGGGCAGGCGTCGATGGCGGCCTGGATGGCGGCGGTGTCCAGCGTGGAGCCGTCGCCCACCGCGCCGAAGTCCAGCACGTTGAGCACCTGGGGGGCCGGGTCGGTGCGGGCGGTAATGGTTTCGGACACGCTCTGTCCATCACCGTAGAAGGTGGTGACGGTAAAGGTGTACTCGGTGTCAGGAGACAGGCCCTTCACCGTGTAGCTCATCTCATTTCCAAGCTCGGCTACCAGTGCGCCGTTGGCCGTGACCTGAGTGCCGGTGAGATCCCCGGCGGTGTAGAGGGAATCCCGGTTCCACAGCAGGGCCACGGACTGAGAGGTGATGGTCTCTTCGGGGATGTGCAGGTTGCGCAGATAGAGGCTGGCGCTGCCGTCCACCGTGACGGGGTAGCAGGCGTATACCACATTTTCCGCCTGAAGCAGCTCGTCCAGAGCCTGCTTGGCGTCGGGATCAGCGGAGATGTTGCGTACCTCGGCCAGCTCGTCGCTGGGGGCCTGTTCGTCGGCCGTCTTATCCAGGTCGGCGGTAAAGAAGAGCACCTGCTTCTGCGCATCGGTAAGGCTGTCCAGCGCAATGGCGTAGATGTTGGCGGTGCCGGCCTCGTAGCCCTGGAGATTACCCTCCTGGTCCACCGTCACAACCGTGCGGTTGTCGCTGAGCCAGTAGAGCTGCTGATTGGTGGCAGTGGCCGTGACCTGAGCGGTGAGCTCGGCGACCTGGTCTCGCACCAGGGTCTGGGGACCGGAGAGGGTGATGGAGTCCACCTTCACCTCGCCGTTGGTCACAGTGACCTGGCAGGTATCCTGATGGCCCTCATAGGCGGCGGTCACAGTGGCGGTGCCGGCGGACTTGGCGGTCAGTTTTGCCTGGGCCGCGCCGTAGACGGTGTCCGCCACCGCCTCCACAGCCAGCACGTCAGGGTTGCTGCTGGTCCAGACCACCTCGGGAGAGAGAACGCTGGCCGGGCTGACGCTGGCGGTCAGATAACCCTCGCTCCCTGCGGCCAGGTTGAGCGCATCCTTATTGACGGACAGACCGGTGACCACGGTAGCTGCGGGCAGCACCATGACCTTGAAGCTCTGGGTGAAGCCGCCCTTCACGCTGGTGGCGGTGATGGTGACGGTCTTGTAATTGTCATCGTCAGCATCCAGCGCAGAGGAATTCTCCCGGCGCTCTTCGTAGTTGGAGGTGGAGCGGGCGGTGACCAGACCGTTCTGGTCCACGCTGGCGATGTACGGGTTGGAGGAAGTCCAGACGATGTCGCTCTGTCCGCCCTCGGGGGTGACAGTGAGCTGGCGGGTATTCTGGCCCTGCTGGCCCACCGTCAGCGTAATGACCTCGTCGCTGCCGCCGGTAAGGCCGGTGACATCCAGTGCATCGTCGGTCACGGTCACCGTACAGGTAGCGGTGCGGCCGTTGACCTTGGAACGGACGGTAAAGGTGGTTTGACCGGCGGCCACAGGGGTGACCACCACCTGGTCGTAGAGAATCTTCACATCCTCTTTGGCCAGAGCGCCAATGTCGGCAAAGTCGGCGTAATTCTGGTCCTCGTTGAGGGAGACCTGAATGACGGAGGAATCATAGTCCTCCACCACTTCCAGAGAGGTGTCCAGCATCTTGCCGTCGGTGGGGATGTCCACGGGGAAGAACAGCGGGGTGAGTGTAACGGCCTGGCCGTCTGCCGCCAGAGTCAGCTCGCTGCTGCTCAGCTCCAGGGTCTGCATGGTGGCGCGGTCATACCCGTCAATGGAGGTGATGGCACACACATCCGAGCCAATCAGTTTCTCACCGTCATACAGTTCGGCAGTTACGCTCACAAAGCCGGTGGTCCGGGCCTGGACGGTCACGGAGTCGCCGCTGTCGCTCTGTACCGCCACAATGGTGGGGTCGGAACTAGTCCAGCGGACCTGGGGAGCGGTATAGGCGCTCTTGTCATAGCTGACCGACAGGGTGAGGGTCTCGCCGCTGTCGTTATCCTTGCCGCAGGCCATGGCATAGGTGTTCCAGTTCAGAGATACGACCTTATCCTCCTCCGGGACCGGAGTGGGCAGGGGAGCGGGCTGGTCGTCGTCATCGTCATCGTTGTCATTGTCATGATTGCCGGAGGGAGTCTGGGAGACTTCCACACTGCCCTGGGTCTGGCCATTGATCTGGCAGTCGGTCAGGGCGGCGGTATGGCCGTCCAGCACGGTCAGGTTGCCGGTCACGGTGACCTTGTCCAGCTTGGCTCCGTCAGCGGCGATGATAAGGTCGCCCTGGACGGTGACATCCTTCAGAGTCACGCCGTCAGCGGCAATGATGACCAAACCGCTCTGCAGGCTGGTATAGGTGCCGCTCTTGCAGAGATATTCGGCCACCACATTGTCCAGGATGGTCACAACCGACGCGCGGTCCATGGTCTGCTCGGGGGCAAACTGCCCGTTGCCGATGCCCTGGATGTACCCCAACCGGGCCATGGCCGAGACATACGGAAGGGCCCAGCTGGCGATGGCGGCCTGATCGGTAAAGGACACAGCCGGAGCGCTGTCGGGAGCCACAGCCAGGGCCGAAGCCAGCATCTTGCAGGCCTCCTGCCGGGTCACGGGATCCTCGGGTCCCATGCGGCCGTCGCCATAACCGCTCATGACCCCGGCCGCCGCGCACTGCAGGACATAGGGGGTGTACCAGGCCCCGTCGGGCAGGTCGGTAAAGGTGTTGGCTGCCTGGGTCTCATAGCCCATGGTAACGGCAATGATCTTGGCAAGGGCGCCTCGGGTCACGGGTGCGGCGGGCTGAAAGGCACCGGTGCCGTCCCCTTCGATTACGCCGTAGCTGGCCCAGCGGTCAATGGCATCCTCTGCCCAGTGACCGCTGGTGTCACTGAATCCGGCGGCTGCTGCGACCGGGACCGGCAGCATGCCGGTCAGCAGGCACAGGGCCAGAAGCAGGGACAAAAGCTTTTTTACGTGCTGCATGATTCTCCTCCTTCTTTTCCAAAAACCAGAGTAAATTCCTGCGCAAGGCGGGACTTCCGCAGGGTGAAAATGGCAGGTACAGGATGCTTAGATGCCATTTTCTGGATAAATGGTGCAAAAACGTTTTACCAAAAATCCTGTTCGATTGTACCGCTAGTAGGGCAGTTAGTCAATAGAATAAGGTAAATCCAACGGCGGAATTGTTGGTTTTGTGCACGAAATGGGGGCTGCAAAAAAAAGTTGGTAATATTTTAAAAAAAGACTACCATTTTGATAAAGTTTATGTTACAATTCCGACCTGACCCCAGTTGTACCGCCGTGTGATTGAAGAAGAGACCGGAAGAGACGGGGCATAGAAAAACAGAGAGTGAAAGGAAGTTGGAGCACATGAACTGGTATCACAGAGCGCTTTCCTGCCTGCTTGTGGGCTCGATGGGGCTTTCCATGCTGGGCGGAAACGCTGCCCTGGCGGTGGAGGCCTCTGCCCCGGAGGGAAACAGCCAGGCGGAAGGCGAGATTACCGCCACCCTGCGTATGGATTACCCCATCACGGCGGAGGGCTGGCAAAACAGCGGAGCTACGGTGACCCTGCTGCAGGACAGCAAGGCTGTGGCTACGGCAGACCTGACGCAGTCGGGGACGACCCAGGTGGACGGACAGCCTGGAGCTTCCGGCAGTGTGGAGGTACGCATGAACCAGGCCGGTACGGACGTGGCCTATGTAGATGTGACCTTTGATGCCCTCACCGCTGAGGAGGGGGCGAACACCTATTATTTGCAGTTTGAAGGAACTGGCTTTGCCGACTACACCAGCCCCGCGCTGACGCTGGATACCTATTCCAAGGGCCTGGTGCTGGGGACCGGCGACGCCACCTTTACTCAGGGCGATGTCAACGGCGACGGCCGGGTGGATGAGACCGATCTGGAGATGCTGAAGACTGCCCTGTCCGCCGGTTCGCCGGTCTATGACTTCAACGGCGACGGCGCCATGGACATCTCCGACCTGGCGCTGGTCACCCTGACCAGTGTTGCCCAGGGCAGCGCCCAGGTGATCGATACCACCGCCATTGCGCTCCGTGCCGTTCGCATGGACGAGGTGGACGCGGCCATGAGCGCCCTGGAGGATGCCCATGTGAGCGTTACCGGCACGGCCGGGGATCTGTTCTCCGGTACCAGCGCGGTTACCTTTGCCGCCACCGAGGAGACGGCCCAGCTCTCCCTGCCCATCCCTCTGGAGGAGAGCGGCACCACCATGGAGCAGATTGCCATTGTCAGCTCCGCCGCTAACCCTCTGGATCAGGGGAGCCTGGTGGTGGAGTATCTGGAAAATGGAGAGACCAAGACGGAGACCATCTCCTTTGACGAGCGGGTGCCCGACGGAGTGTACCCCATCTGGCAGCGGGATGACGGCCGCCGGACGGTGGTCATCGATCTGGGCAAGCGGGTGCCGGTGAAGAAGGTCACCATCCAGGTGGAGCTGCGCCAGGATCAGCCTGTGGTAGTGGAGCAGATCCAGTTTGTCCAGGACGTGGTACCTCAGGAGCCCACCGCCGAGAGCACCCGGGTGACCGGACTGAAGGCTGAGGCGGGCAAAGGTTCTATCACTCTGAGCTGGAAGGAGTTCCCCAACATTACCGGCTACCGGATCTATTACGGAACCAGCGCCGACCGGTTGAGCAGCCAGGTGGATACCGACCAGACCAGCTACACCCTGACCGGGTTTAAGGATCTGGTACCCTATTACTTTGCCGTGGCCCCGGTATCCGAGGCCGGCGGTACCCGTTGGGAGGGTCGCAAGTCCGAGATCGTCAGCGCCACACCCGAGCCGGAGCAGGTGCCTGATAAGCCGGATGCCGTGACCGTAGAGGAGGGGGACACCCTGCTCACCGTGACCTGGAAGCCCGGCAAGTACACCCAGTATTGTAAGGTGGAGTACCGCCTCCAGGGGGCGGAGAGCTTCCAGACCCTGGCCGGCCAGTACCAGAACAGCGCCGTGATTACCGGCCTGGAGAATGACCAGACCTATGAGGTGCGGGTCTATGGCGTCAACACGGCCGGCAACGGTCCGGTCTCCCTGACGGCTCTGGGTACCCCCAAGGCCGCCGAGGTGGAGGTCCCCGAATTGCCTACGCGCAATCGTCTGGACAACCAGACCATCATCCAGAAGGTGGAGTACAGCAAGGAGAATACGCAGTGGGAACTGAGCAAGGGTGAGCTGCCTGGCTCGGTCTACGACGGAGACTATCGCACCAGCTGGATCGCCAACAGCTATCACCTCTCCCGGGCCTTTACCTTTACCTTTGACCAGGCCTATGAGATGGACTACCTGATTTATGTGCCCGACCTGGGCCGGGAGCCCGGTGGTCAGCAGCGGCTGTACCGGAGTTTCTTTGAGCGCTTTAATGTTTCCATCAACGGCCAGGCGGTGCCCCAGGAGCAGGTATCCTTTGAGGCGGCCAAGGACAATCAGTACTTTATCATTCGTTTCCCCAAGTCCCAGGTGAGCTCCATCACCGTGGAGGGCTCCCAGTGGGCCGGCGCGGGCAACATCAGCCTGTCCGAGATCGCGTTCTATCAGTACGACGGGCTGGCCGAGGAGATTGCCGCCCTGTTTGCCAACGACTCCCATACCGCCCTGGCCGAGGGGGTGGACGCCGAAAAGGTAGCCGCTCTGCGTGCCCAGGCGGAGGATGCCCAGGCTTACTATGTGGACCGGAGTGTTCTGCTGGATGAGCTGGACAACGCCCAGCAGCTGCTGGACGGCCGCCAGAGTGAACTGACGGTAGTGGAGGGCTTCCAGCAGCGTTCGGCCGCGGCGGACAGCGCCACCTACGGCCAGAGTGCCTCCGCGCTCCAGCCCCTGGGTGTAAGCGCCCTTTCCAAGCAGTATGTCACCCTCTACGTGGAGGGGCTGCAGCCCGGCGAGAGCCTCCAGCTGGTCCAGTGGCAGCAGTATTCCGAGACCAACGCCACCCGCGCCAGCTATACGCTGCAGAATGGGCGCAACCGCATTTGGCTGAAGGAGATCGGCAACTCCGGCTCCGGCGAGCGGGGCGGCTCGCTCTACGTGGAGTACACCGGCACTCACGGCAGCGATCTGCGCATCCAGATCCGGGATACGTCCGAGCAGAAGAATGTGGTTACCCGCATTCCCATGCTGGAGCTCACCGCTGAGCAGTGGTATGGCGACGAACAGGCCTGCAAGGAGCTGATCCGTACCTATGTGCAGCAGCTCAAGAGCTATGTGGCCGGACTGAGTTTTGTCAACGAGGGCGCCAAGCGGACCAACACCCGCAACGTCACCGAAATCGGTACCCCCAGCGTGCTGCTCTCCCTGCCCGCCAACCAGGTGCTGGAGGGACTGGGCGGCGCCAACGCTGATGTGGAGGCCATGACCGACCGGCTCTACGACGCGCTGCAGGCCTGGGAGGAACTGGTGTTCCTGAGCAACAAGACCCAGGGCATCCTCTCCGCTGACGCCAGTCTGGCGGACAGCCGCTACCCCATGCAGACCCGTCAGAACATCCGCTTCTCCCGCATGTTCTCCGGCGCGTTTATGTTTGCCGCCGGCAGCTACGTGGGGATCGACTACAATGAGACCCGTGGCATGGTGACGGGCAGCTCTCTGTCCGGACTTACCGGTACGGAGGCCAACAACCTCTATGGATGGGGCATTGCCCACGAGATCGGCCACAACATGGATAAGATTGGCCGGGCCGAGATTACCAATAACATCTATTCCCTGGTGGCGCAGACCGCTGACCGTGACGGTGCGCTGCTGGGCCAGTCCCGGCTGGAGACCAGCGGGCTCTATCCCGATATTTTCCGTAAGGTGGCCCAGGGCCGCCCCGGCGAGGCGGGCAATGTGTTTGTCCAGCTGGGGATGTACTGGCAGCTGCACCTGGCCTATGACGGCGACGGCGATGTGCTGAGCGGCAGTGGTCCGCTGGACTTCTACAACGCCTTCTTCCAGGCGTGGAAGAGCGGCAAGTATGCCGGCGAGGGGTACACCAGCGATGAGCGGATCGCCCTCATTGCCGGCGATGTGACGGGCAAGGATCTGAGCGAATTCTTTACCCGCTGGGGCATGCAGCTGAGCCAGCCGGTGCTGGCCAAGCTGGCCGAGCATGACGATGAGCAACGGGATATCTGGTACCTCAGCGACGAATCTCGCCGCCTGCGGCTGAGCGGCGGGGAGCAGACCGTTCTCCAGCCCAGCCTGGAGGCGCAGGTTGACGGCGAGCGGACCATTACGCTTACCATTACCGTGGAGGACGCCTCCAAGCTGCAGGGCTATGAGATCCTGCGCAACGGTACCCCCATTGATTTTATCGTCTGCAATGGAAATCTGACCCAGAGCTACACCGACACCGTGGGCGCGGCCAATAACATGACCTTTACCTATACGGTGCGGGCCATTGACCAGTTGGGTTATGAGGCAGGCAGTGCCTCTGCCCCGGCGGTGCGCATGTCCTATGATCGTACCATTGATCCTGAGCTCTATGAGATCCAGCAGGACGAAGCAGGCAACGTACTCATCACCGTCAAGGGTGAGAACAGCCTGAGCGTGGGCGGCATCAAGCTCACCGGCGAGCAGGTCCCCCAGCAGGGCAGCTTCCTGGTGCTGGTGTCCAACAACCCTGCGGCTCAGCCCCTTCAGGAGATCGGTACCGTCAAGCCCAACGGCGGCTGGACGGTAGCCAAACAGGGCCGCTTTGACCGCAACGAGAGTCAGAGCGAGGGCGTGTTCCTCAACTATTTCAACAAGCCCGGCGCACAGGCCGATGACACCCGCATCTGGATGTATGATGCCAGACAGATCGCCATCTCTGGTCTGCCCGCCGGAATGAACCCCGAAGATATCCAGCTGCTGAGCTATCCTGGTGACAACATTGCCTTCACCGAAGATGCCGCCGTGGGCGTACTGGGCGAGGACTATGTCTACGACACCATGGACGGACAGGAGAGCATCCCCGCCGGTACCGTTATCATTACCGGTACCTACCGGGGCGACCCCATCTACAACAGCGTGCACGTGCTGGGCCGGCTGCAGCAGATGCAGCCCGGTTCGGATGCTGCCCCCACCATCCAGGAGGATGTGCCTCTGGCGGGTGAGCTGTTGATGCTGGCCGAGATCCCTGAGGACGGTCAGGTCAGCGACATCAGCGACGGTATTTTCATCTTCATCCCCGCCGATCAGGACCTGTTCCGGCAGGTGAATGAGGACGACCCCGACCATCCCAGCGCCAACAGCGCCGTGCTCATTGAGCTCAAGGCCCAGCTGTTCCGCGCTGAGGATATTGAGGGCAACGGCCAGCGCATGACCAGCGACACGCTGTACATCAGCGTGCCCCGCTATGACAGCATGCCTGAGATCCGCTTTGCCAAGGAAAACTGAAAGGAGAAACAGCATGTATCGTTGGCTCAAGACCGGCATCTGCGTTCTGACCATGGGCGCGATGCTTCATCTGCCGGCCCTGGCGGCCGGGCTTGATCTGGCGTTTGACGAGGAGGGTAACCGCGCTGCGGTTACCCTCACCGGTGTGGAACCTGGGCGCTATGCCGCCGAGGTGACATTCACCCTCACCAGTCTGGAGGAGATCCAGTTTACCGGTTCGGTAGAGCATTTTGCCCTTACCCTTCGTCCAGACAGCGGACAGGTGACCCTCTACGTAGCCTCTCAGGCTGCTTTGAATCCCGACAGCGACGCAGTGAGCCTGGGTACCCTTACGGTCAAGGCCGGCACCCAGGTCACTGGAGCCGGGTCTGGCGTGGTATTGGATGAAGGCCTGGTGCGTACTGAGCTGGGGACGCTGGAGATCACCACCACGCCGGGCGGCTCGGATGAAGGTTCCGGAGACGGTTCCGACTCCGGCTCCGGAGGCGGCTCTGGCTCAGATTCCGGCTCTGGTGGGCAGAACAGCGGTGAGGAGGACGATACTCCCACCTATGCTACGCCCAAGGTATCTGTGCAGGGCACCGGAGGAAAGGTCCGCGTGGAACGGGGACAGGTAACCATTACGCCCGACGCCGGCTACCGCATTGCCCGCATCCTGGTCAACGGACAGGAGGTAGCGGTGCAGACCACACTTACCGGCCTGAAATCCAGCGACCGGGTGGAGGTCTGGTTTGAGGCCGAGACCACTGCCGCCGCTCCGCAGTTTGACGATGTGGCGGCCGACGCCTGGTATGCCGATGCGGTCGCCTTTGCGGCGGAGCGGGGGCTGTTCCAGGGAGTGGGGGAGAACCGTTTTGCTCCTGAGGCCTCCATGAGCCGTGCCATGCTGGTGACCGTGCTCTACCGTATGTCCGGTCAGAGCGCCCCCGCCGGGGGAAGCGGCTTTACCGATGTGCCTGCGGATGCCTGGTATGCTGATGCAGTGTCCTGGGCCGAGGCCAACGGCATTGTCCAGGGCATGGGAGAGGGCGTCTTTGCCCCTGACCAGGATGTGAGCCGGGAGCAGACGGCCGCCATCCTGTGCCGCTACAGCGCCTATATGGGCAAGGCGATGCCCCAGGGTGAGCCCGCCTTTGCAGACCGCTCTGAGATCGGCGCTTACGCGGTGGAAGCGGTGGGCGCTGTGCAGGCAGCGGGATTGATGAACGGCCGGGACGGCAATCGGTTTGCCCCCCGGGCCGGGATCACCCGGGCTGAAGTGGCTACGCTGCTCATGCGTTACGATCAGTGGAGCAATCCTTAAATACAAGGAAAAAACGGCCGGAGGGCTGCCAAAACTGGCAGCCCTCCGGCCGTTTCATATCAGGTCAGGCAGGAGATTCAACGATACCATAGAGCAACAGATTCATCCACTGACGGCGCAGCTTTTCCTGGGCAGCCGAACCGTTTTGCAAAGCCTCTTTCATGCGCTTGCTATGGTTCAAAAAGCTCTGATAACACCCCAGCAGTTCCATGGCTTCCTCCAGAGTAATACCGGGGCGCAGCTGTGCTCCGCTCAGGATCTGTCCCAGCAACTCCCAATTATAGTGGACAAGGGGGGCACGGATCTCTTCTATCGCCGCGGTCAGATGTTCCGGCAGCGACAGGAAACTCTGGTCAAACAGCTGTTGAAATGCGGGATGATCCTGAAAAAAATCCATTCGTAACTGGAAATATCGATTGACGTTTTGCGCCACACCGTCCTCTGGATATACGGA
Source organism: Flavonifractor hominis (assembly GCF_040095835.1). Lineage (NCBI taxonomy): Bacteria > Bacillati > Bacillota > Clostridia > Eubacteriales > Oscillospiraceae > Flavonifractor > Flavonifractor hominis. The sequence continues at coordinate 291,920 of NZ_JBBMFT010000002.1, read as the reverse complement.
CATGTGTGTATTCAGATATTGGAGCAGCTCGTTAAAACAAAGCTGCACGCAGGCCAGATAAATGCTGTCTTTATCCTTAAAATAGTAATAAAGGATACCTTTGGAAAAGCCTCCGGCTTTACAGACAGAATCCACTGCCGCGCCCAGATAGCCTCGCTTTCCAAATTCCTGACAGGCGGCACTTAAAATGCGCTGCTGCATTTGACGGACACGTTCTTCTTGTTTCATAAATGCGCCTCACTCTCATGAGTTAGCTTATCATAAATAGCGGAAAAAGAAAAGCGTCAACATAGGCATGAGTGTAGAGAAAAAGCCAAAACAGCGGTTATATTTGAAAAAACGGCCTGTAAAAGGCTGGATGAGGACCGCATTGCTTGTGGAGAATGAAAAGATAGCGGAAGCTTTTCATAAAAAACTACCGCAAGGAACGATTACCGATCCACCATAGGTTTGGCATAACTATAGCATATATTGACTATATGGTCAATATATGCTTAAAATACGCGCCCAGGAGCGCAGTTGCTCCTGGGCGCGCAGAAATCAGGCGGGACACTGCCGGCCGGTGTGATCAATCGTGTAGTCCTGATTGTAGGTGCCGGGCAAAATGATCTGGGAGATGGGAACGAAGGTATACCCTTGTTGGAGCAGACACTCAATGATGCCAGGCAGAGCCTCAGGGGTATGGAGGGCGGCGTTGTGAAAGAGCACAATAGAGCCTGGCTGGACCTTGCCGGTTACCCGGCTGGTGATCTCCCCGGCGGAGAGGTCTTTCCAATCCAGACTGTCCACGTCCCACTGAATGGGTTCCATGCCGGTGGAGCGGATGGCGGTGATGACGTGGTCGTCATATTCTCCGTAGGGTGGGCGAATAAGGGTGGGGCGGACACCGGTGACAGCCTCGATCTTATCGTTGCAGGCCTCCACGTCGGCCACGATTTCCTCCGTGGAGAGCTGGGAGAAATGGGCGTGGGTGTTGGAGTGATTCATCACCTCATGTCCAGCATCGGCCAGGGCCTTGACCGAGTCGGGGTATTTGTCCACCCAGTCGCCCACCACAAAGAACGTGGCCTTCACGTTATATTGCCCCAGAATGTCGATGAGCTGCTGGGTGTCTTCGTTCCCCCAGGGGAATGGGAGATTGCGGCAGAGACATATTCCTGTGATACAGCACATAGGATACGCCGAAAGCATGCACAGGAAAAGGAGGATATGTACATGGAATCCAGAGCAGTGCAGGGTGGTTGGATGGTCATCCGACTCTTCGTTGGGGACCGGTCCCCTGAGGCCCTGCTCCGGGCGCTCATTCAGGCACACAAGAGGTAAGAAATTTGCACAGCAGAAGGGGGGACGGGGCATTGCAGCAATGGAATACGGCGGGCTATCTGCGTCTGTCCAGAGAGGACGGGGACAAGGCGGAGAGCGACAGCATTGCCAACCAGCGCAAGCTGCTGGAGCAGTATATAGAGACGCATCCCGAGCTGCACCTGGTGGACTTCTATCAGGACGACGGCTATACCGGCACCCATTTTGACCGCCCCGCCTTTCACCGTATGGAAGCGGACATTAACAAGGGAAAGATCAACTGTGTGCTGGTAAAAGACCTCTCCCGCTTTGGCCGGGACTACATCGAGATGGGGCGCTATCTGGAGCGGGTGTTTCCCGAGCGGGGAGTGCGGTTCATCGCCATCAATGACCATGTGGACAGCCAGCAGGGGCGGTATGATATGCTCCTGCCCATGAAAAACATCTTCAACACCCAATACGCCCGGGACATCTCGGACAAAGTGCGCTCGGCCATCCACACCAAACAGCAGCGGGGGGAGTTTGTGGGGGCCTTTGCCAGCTACGGTTACCGTAAGGACCCGTCTGATCACAACCATCTACTCATCGACCCGCCGGCGGCCCGGGTGGTGCAGCGTATTTTTGACCTGTTTGAGCAGGGATGTGGAAAAATCAAAATCGCCAAGCAGCTCAATGGGGAGGGATTGCCCAGCCCCAGCGAGTATAAACGGCTCTCCGGCCAGCGGTACCGAAACGGGCAGGCGGCCTTTCAAACGACCCATTGGACCTACTCCACCATCCACCGCATCCTGCAAAACCGGATGTATGCCGGCGATATGGAGCAGGGCCGGGCGCTGCGCAGCGGTATGCACGGCAAGGCAAAGCAGAAGGCCCGCTCGGAGTGGACCGTGGTGCCGGGTACCCATGAAGCCATCATTGGCCGGGAACAGTGGGAGCGGGTACAAGCCCTTTTGGAAAAACGGACGCGGCAGCTGAACTTTGAGGCAAACCAGAGCCCGTTTGCCGGCTTTCTCCGCTGCGGGGACTGCGGACGGGCTATGGTAAAGACCAGAAGCGCCGGGGGGATCTGGTACAGCTGTGGGTCTTATCAGCGCTATGGACCGACCGCATGCAGCAAACACCGCATTTCCCATGCCGTACTGGAACAGATCGTACTGGATGACCTGAACCGGTTCCTTTCGGCTGTGGAAGATGCGGAGCAGTTGGCCGGGGAAGCGGACTGCCGCGCCAAATGGCGGCCGCAGGCGGAGCAAGAGCGGCTGAAGGCAAGCCTGGAGCGGATCTGCGGGCATAAAAAGGCTGCCTATGAGGACTATCGGGACGGGCTGCTCAGCCGGGCGGACTATCTGCGCTACCGCTCCGATTACGAGCGCCAGGAGCGGGAGCTGACAGCACAGCTCCGGCTGCTGGACCGGGCAGAGGGGGAGCCGACCCGAAACCCTTGGGTGGAGCGCCTGCTCCGGAATGGGAAGCTGACCGAGCTGGACCGTACCACCGTGGCGGAGACCATCCGACAGATCCGGATCTTTGGGGATGGCCGCGTTGAGATCACCTATGCCTTTTCCAACGAAGGGGAGTGGCTGGCGCCATAGGCATGCAAAACCGGGTACCGCGCATGCGGTACCCGGTTTTGCACATGATTCAGACAATACCCAGCCGGGCAAAGGCCCGGTCGAAGGGGGGATAAGCGATGCCCTTTTCGGTAATGATGCCGGTGATCAGGCTGTGGTCGGTCACATCGAAAGCGGGGTTGTCCACCTTGACGCCCTCCGGAGCCATGGGTTTGGCGTACCACATATGGGTGACCTCCTCCGCCGGACGCTCCTCGATGACGATGTGCTCCCCGCTGGGAATGGACAGATCGATGGTGGAGGAGGGGGCGCAGACGTAGAAGGGGATGCCATAGTACCGCGCCAGAATGGCCACGCCGCTGGTGCCGATCTTGTTGGCAAAGTCGCCGTTGGCGGCTACCCGGTCGCAGCCCACAAAGACGATGTTGATCTTGCCCCGTTTCATGGTGATGGAGGCCATGTTGTCACAGATGAGGGTGGTGTCCACTCCGGCGGTCTGCATTTCAAAGGCGCTCAGCCGCGCACCCTGGAGCAGGGGACGGGTCTCGTCACAAAACACCCGCAGATCGTCCCAGCCGTGTTCCAGAGCAATGTATATGGGAGCCAGGGCGGTGCCGTACTTGGCGGTGGCCAGGGTGCCTGCGTTGCAGTGGGTCAGAATGCCATCCCCGTGGCGCAGCAGGCTGAAACCATATTCGCCAATGCTGCGGCTGATGGCGATGTCCTCGGCGCGGATGGCGTCGGCTTCCTGGCACAGGCGGCGCTTCATCTCCTCCACGCTCAGGGTATCCCGCTCGGCGTCCAGCACCCGCTCCATCCGGTTCAAGGCCCAGGAGAGGTTGACGGCCGTGGGGCGGGCTGAGTTGAGGTAGGCCTTTTTCTCGCGAAAGACCGCACAGAACCGGTCCATGTCGGTCTCCTCCAGACCGGCCACGGCCAGGTAGATCCCATAGGCAGCGGCTACGCCGATGGCCGGCGCCCCCCGCACCCGCAGGGAATAGATGGCCTCCCGGATATCCTCAGTGCGGGACAGGTGCAGGTAGCGGATCTCACCGGGCAGCAGGGTCTGATCCAGGATGACCAGCTCTTGCTTATTCTCAGCCAGTACGACAGTGTCCAGGCTCAATGCGTTCATGGCAGGGTGCTCCTTTCAAGTCAATGTAGACATATTACTTCAAGGGTAGCATGCTTTGCTCCGGATTGCAAGCAGCCCTGTTCCGGGGGTACTGTTTTGTTCTGGAAAAAAAGGTAAAACTTAATGAGAATTCAATGGAGATATCCGATGCAGCATGCTATAGTGGACTTGGAAAAGAGAAAGGTTGTATTGCGCTGTACGATGGAAAGGGCGATGGATGTACATGAAATTGTGGAAAAAGCTGGTTGGCGTTTTGGTCTGCTGCCTGAGCCTTCTCCCCGTCCATGGCTGTAGGGTCTATATCCCAGATTGGAATAAGCAGGAAAATAAACGCCTGGAAGCACTGCTGGAGGCGATCCAGGAAGAGGACCGGGAGGGGCTGAAGGCTCAGTTCTCGCCCCGGGCTGTTGAGGAGGCGGAAAACTTTGATGCCGGGATGGACTACCTATTTTCTATGTTTCAGGGAACAGTTCAGTCCTGGAAAGGTTCCAGCGGGAGAACGATAATGGAAAGCATAGAACCAAAGGGACGGTCTGTTCTGATGAAGTCGTGGTACACTGTTGTCACAGACCAAAATACTTATAAATTCCTTATGATAGATTATCCGCTGGAAACACTGGAGCCGGACCGGGAAGGGCTGTACACACTACGTGTGATGCGGGAGGAAGACGAGGAGACGCAACGTACCCGGTATTGGACGGATATGATGCTGCCCGGTATTTACCAGCCGGAGCAGGAGGAGTGAAGCGGGTGACCGCGATTGTCTGCCGTGGGTCGGGAAAATGAGGCGGTCCCCGGAGCGGTTGCGCTCCGGGGACCGCTTTCTATCATCACCCCAGGCCGCGTCAAAGGAGATGGCGACCATTTTTTGATCCCGCTGTACACAGTAGATGGGCAGCTGCCGCTGGGTGGCTGCGGCGCTGACAGCGGCGGGATACTGTACAGCGGTGAACATGGCGGTGGCGGCCAGCAGACAGGCCAGCACGGCCAGGGTCCTGCGGCGGAAGAGAAGCAGTTTCATAGCGGTACCTCCTCGATTCAGTTGGTACAGCGTATGACATCCGCCGGGTGTTCAGAAGAGCGGTCATGCTTTACAGCAGCTGAAATTCCAGTACCTCCTGCTGCCAGACACGCTCGCTCTCATCCAGGCCGCGGCCGTCCACCATCAGCTCGCCGCACTGGTTGTCATAGGGGTCCTGCCGCCAGCCGGACATGGGCGGGGCAAGGGGAGCCTGGAAGGCGGAGTTGGCCACCATGCGCCAGGGGTCCAGGTTGCCGAAGTAGTGACTGCGCCGCTCCGGCTCGCCGCAGCGGCGGGCGGAGGAACCAAAGGAGCAGTCGGCCCACAGCCAGCCATGGGGTGCGATGTAAAACATGGCCCAATCGTGAGGCCCCACGTGGTCGGGACGGACGGCCAGGCCGCTCTGCCACCGGGCGGGAATGCCGGCGATGCGGCACAGCGTGATGAACAGCAGGGCGAACACGCCGCAATCACCCCGCAGGGTCTTGGCACACTGATCGGCAATGCAGTCCAACTGGAGATAGGCCGGCTGGAAGCGGTAATCCACCTGCTCTGTCACATAGTCGTAGATGGCCCGTGCCTTTTCCGCCGGGGAGGTGCAGCCGCGCGTCAGCTCTCCGGCCAGGGCCCGCAGGTAAGGGGTAAAGACGATGTGGGGGTACTGCTCTTCCAGGTCAAAGGCGGGCTGTACCGGGTCGGCGGCAATGGACATGGGATCTGTGTAGCGGGCGTGGAACTGGTAGCGGTAGGTGACCGAGAAACCGGATACGCCGGAAGTTTTCCACCACATGGTCCGCTGCGGTGCATTTTCCGGCGCGGCCACGCCGCCGGGAGTGTGTTCCAGCAGTTCGATGTGGCTCTGCTGGGGGCAGGCGGCGGGGAGAGGCAGCCAGGCCTCCACCGCCTTTCCCTCCACGGGGACAAGGGCCTGGATGCTGGCGCGCAGGGTAATACTGGCGGTGAGACCGCCCTCCGCCCGCATGCGGGCCAGCAGGGCGTCCCGAGCGGTGTTATCCACAGGAGTGTGGACAAGTCCCGGAGCGTCTTTGGGATAGAGCCGCAGAGACTCCAGAAAGCGCCGGTGCAGATGGACTTCCCCGCCGATCATCCGCCAGTCGATCCGTCCGGCGTCCATGAGAGCCTCCAGCTGGGCCGGGGTGCAGGCGGGCCACTCGGCACGGATCTGTTCCAGACCCTGAGCCTTGGTATAGGGGTAATCATAGGGCAGCCGGGTCAGGCGCAGCCGCTCCGCCTCCAGACGGGGGGCAAGTTGAGGCTGTGCGCCGCCGGCGAGCCGGGCGTCGATGAGCCGCAGGGCTCCCTCCAGATCGCCCATGGCTTTCCGGCGGGCAATGTCGTCGGGCAGGGCGTCGTACAGGTGCAGGAACGCATCGTTTTTTGACATGGATCGGACCTCCCTTGCAAACTTGACTTTAGCATAGCACAAAGGAGCCCCCCTGCCAAGCGCCCGCCTTTTTCCGTGTTGCTTTTTCAGAGGAGAGCCGTTATAATCTACTGTAGTTATATAGTTGTTATGGAAACCAAGACGATGGAGGTACGAGTATGAAAGCAAAGCGATTGGCAGCGCTGGCGCTGACCGTTCTGATGATGCTCTCCCTGCTGACGCTTCCGGCGGCAGCCGTCAGTTTTACGGATATGACGGACCACTGGGCCAAGGAGGATGTGGAGTACCTGGCCACCCAGGGGATTGTCAAAGGTACCAGCAGCACCACGTTTTCCCCGGACCGCAAGATGACTGCCTGTGAGGCTCTGCTCTTCTGCTCCAGAGCCACCGGCGTTTCCGCCACGGACAAGGCCAAGATCGCGGAGGACTGGGCGGAGGAATTAAAGACTCTGCTGCCGGAAGAGATGTATTCCTGGGCTGCCGAGGAGATGGCGGTCTGTCTGGAAACGGGCATCCTCTCCAGAACCGAGCTGAAGGCCATGGCCGACTCCGGCAGTCTGGCCAAGGCCATTACCCGTGAGACCCTGTCCATGTATCTGGTGCGGGCCATGCAGCTGGAACCGCTGGCCCGGGGGCTGAGCAGCTATTCCATGAATTTTGAGGATGCTTCGTCCATTTCTCAGGCGCTGCAGCCCTATGTGTACCTGCTGAACATGTACGGTATCGTCCAGGGCAACCAGAGCAACCAGTTTATGCCCCAGGGTTCCCTGACCCGGGCGGAGATGGCCACCATGCTGCGCCGGGCCATTGACTTTATGGATGACCGGGGCATCTACGCCGAGCTGCCTGCGTACACCACATATGACTGGGTGGGCGGTACCATTGCCGCCGTGTCGGCAGGGACCAACGGGGTCACCCTGCTCACGCTGGAGAGCAACCTCTCCGGTACCCGCAGCGTCTCCCTGCCTGCCACTGTGGCGGTGTATGAAAACAACATGCTCTCCACTACCTCTGCACTGAAGGTGGGCCAGTATGCCCGGGTGAATCTGAACAGCAGTGGTACGGCTGAGTCTGTGCGCCTGGGTGGTGTGCTGACTACCTATAACGGCACTCCCACCAGCGTCACGGCTGACAACATTACCCTGAGCGTAGAGGGCTCCGTAAAGAGCCTGGATATCGACCGCTTTACTGAGGTCCAGGTAGGTAAAACAGTAGGCGGGCCCGAGCTCATTGATCCCCAGTCGGGCTACACCAGCGCGGTGTGCCAGGTGGACAGCCAGGGACATCTGAGTACTCTGCAGCTCTCCGGCGGGACCAGGGCCGCCGGCGGGATTCTGACGGCGGTGGAGAGCACCTCCGGCGGGCAGAGCCTGCAGGTCTGTGCCTTTAACGGAGAAACGCAGCGCTATACCCTGCCCACGGGGGCTGGAGTTACCATCAATGGTGTGGCCGGCACCCTTACGTCCAGCAACGTGGGGGACTATGTGAGTCTGCGGGTCTCCAACGAGAGCACCGGTCAGCTGGCCAGCATTGCGGTGGATACCGTCACCCAGTATGTGCAGGGCTCGGTGAAGAGCTTTACCTATTCCCGCACGGTCAATGAGATCACACTGAGCGATCTGGCCACCGGCAAGAGCACCACCTACGATATCGATCCCAATGCCGTCATACGCTATAACGGTCAGAACATTGTTCTGGAGAAGCTGGAGAAGAATGCCTTTGTTACCCTGCAGATCTCCAGCGGCAAGGCGGTACTGGTGGATTCCTACCCCAGCTCCACCACCACGGAAGGGGTCATCGACTCCATTACTTACGGTACGCCTACCATCCTGGCTGTGCGTACCGCCGGGGACAGCGTGGTCACGTTTGAACTGGATCTGACCGCCCTGCCCACGATTTACCGCAACGGAAAGGCCAGTTCCATCGATCAGCTCCGCAGCGGTGACCAGGTGGTGGTGACCGTACGCTACAATACGGTCACCACACTGGAGACCACGCCCCAGAGTGCCAACGTCACTGGCACGATCACCCGTGTGGTGCAGGATACCTCGGGTATCACCATCGATGTGACCTTGACCGACGGCACCAGCGCCTCCTATTCCGTGGCCGACGGAGTATCGGTCACCCAGGACGGCACGGCCGTTTCCCTCTACAACCTCAAGCCCAACGATCAGGTGGCCATGGTAGTCAGCGGGGAGAGTGTGGTATCCATTGAAGTGACGCAGGGTACCTCTACCGGTTCCCAGCTCACTGGTACCGTCCTGGTAGCCAACAACAACGACAAGACTCTGATGCTCCAGCTGGAAAACGGCACCGTACTTACCGCCGACGTGTCGGGCGCCCAGTTCATCGGCGCCGACGGCAGCAGCGTCTACCTCAGCAAGCTGGTTGCCGGTGACCGGGTGCAGCTCTTTGGCAGCTACAGCGGCGCCAAGTTCGTGGCCACCCTGGTGTTGAAACTTTAAATCTGAAACGGTACGGGGCCCGGACCAAATAGTCCGGGCCCCGCCTGCGTCATAGGACAGCCATCAGATGCTGAGGCGGTACCCCCATGAGCAGCAGGGTGCCTGCCGCTGCCAGGACAGGCAGGGGAGCGCCGCCCTGGGGAAAGGGGAGGATCAGTTCCTGCTGCTCCAGCACCGTGCCGTCCAAAGTGACCAGCTCCCGCTGCAGAGCCAGACTGATGTGCCCGCCCTCCAGACTGGAGAAGGTGAGGCTGTCCCGGGGGGAGGTTCCATAGCTGACCGTCTGAGCACAGCGCAGAGCCCGGGCCAGAGGGCCCGCTGTTCCGGGCAGCAGCACTGTCCGGCAGTGCACCGCTCCCGCTCCCGCCCAGCCCGATGAGCCGGGGGAGACGCACAACAGGTCAAGGGGGGCGGCGGCAAACTCTGCGGGATGGCTTCCACAATACAATTGTGCTGCGGCCGTCCCCATACCGGCGCGCACTGCCGCACAGATCCCCTCGTTTCGCTCCCAGATACCAACACGCATGGACACACACCGTCCCTTCTCCTTCAGTTTGGCGCAAACACCATGATTTATGCGTCAAACCCGTACGCCCCTTGACTTTTGAGGGATATGTGAATAAAATAAAACGAACCCCATGTTTATTTTGAAAAAAGGATTGAGATAGAGTATGGCACAGGACAAAAAGCAGGTGGAGCAGATCACCGATATGGAGGTGGACTTTGCCAAGTGGTTCACCGACGTGTGCAAGAAGGCGGAGCTCATCGACTACTCCTCCATCAAGGGCATGTTTATCCTCCGTCCCTATGGCTATGCCATTTGGGAGAATTTCCAGAAGATTCTGGACGAGAAGTTCAAAGAGACCGGGCATGAGAACGTGTATCTGCCCATGCTGATCCCCGAGAGCCTGCTGCAGAAGGAAAAGGACCACGTGGAGGGCTTTGCCCCCGAGTGTGCCTGGGTGACCATGGGCGGCAGCGAGAAGCTGGAGGAGCGCTACTGCATCCGCCCCACCTCTGAGACCCTATTCTGTGAGCATTACGCCAACATCATCCACTCCCACCGGGACCTGCCCAAGCTGTACAACCAGTGGTGCTCTGTGCTGCGCTGGGAGAAGACCTCCCGCCCCTTCCTGCGCCACCGGGAATTCCTGTGGCAGGAGGGCCACACCATGCACGCCACCGCCGAGGAGGCCATTGCTGAGACCGAGCAGATGTTCAACATCTATGCCGATTTCTGTGAGAACTACCTGGCCATGCCTGTGGTAAAGGGCCGCAAGACCGACAAGGAGAAGTTCTCCGGCGCCGAGGCCACCTACACCGTGGAGTGCATGATGCACGACAAGAAGGCCCTCCAGGCCGGAACCAGTCACTACTTTGGCGACGGCTTTGCCCGTGCCTTTGACATCACCTTTGCGGGCAAGGACAATCAGCCCCACCATCCCTTCCAGACCTCCTGGGGCGTGTCCACCCGGCTCATCGGCGGCGTCATCATGACCCACGGCGACAACAACGGTCTGGTGCTGCCCCCCCGCATTGCCCCCACTCAGGTCATCATCATCCCTGTGGCCCAGCATAAGCCGGGCGTCATCGAGGCCAACGAGGCCGTCATGGCCCGCCTGAAGGCCGCCGGCATCCGGGTGAAGATGGACGTGTCCGACCAGTCCGCCGGCTGGAAGTTTGCCGAGTACGAGATGAAGGGCGTGCCTCTGCGTCTGGAGATGGGCCCCAAGGATATGGAGAAAAACCAGTGCGTTCTGGTCCGCCGGGACAATGGGGAGAAGAGCTTTGTCTCCCTGGACGATATTGAGCAGACGGTCCAGACCATGCTGGATGCAGTGCAGCAGGGCTTGTTTGACAAGGCCAAGCGCAACCTGGAGGAGAACACCTACGCCTGCGCTACCATGGAGGAGGTCAAGGAAAAGATGGCCGCTCGGGGCGGCTTTGCCAAGACCATGTGGTGCGGCGACGAGGCCTGTGAGCTGAAAATGAAGGAAGTGGCTGGAGTTTCTTCCCGCTGCATTCCTCTGGAGCAGGAACACCTGGGCGATACCTGTGCCTGCTGCGGCAAGCCGGCCAAGCACATGGTATATTGGGGCGTAGCCTATTGATCCCACAGAAAGGGACCCATCCGGGTCCCTTTTTGGGAGATAATGGTTAGTTGGAACTAATTACAAGAGAGGAAGTGAACACAATGTATCCCATTTTATGGGCGGCGGCCGGCACGGGGTTTACCTTTGCCATGACCACGCTGGGCGCTGCTATGGTTTTTTTCTTTCGCAAACAGTTGCAGCCCTCTGTTCAGCGTATTTTTCTGGGGTTTGCTGCGGGGGTCATGATCGCCGCATCGGTATGGAGTCTGCTTATCCCCGCCATTGAGGAGGCAGAGGCGGCGGGCTTGCCTGGCTGGCTGCCGGCGGTGGGCGGTTTTGCCTTGGGCGTTGGCTTTTTGATGCTGATGGATGTACTGCTGCCCCATTTGCACCAGGATGCGGCACAGCCTGAGGGGCTGCCCTCTTCCTGGCGGCGGACCACCCTGCTGGTGCTGGCGGTGACCCTCCACAATATCCCAGAAGGGATGGCAGTTGGACTCTCCTTTGCCCTGGCAGTCCAGCACGGGGGAGAAGGAGCAGCCTTGTCAGCGGCGGCAGCTCTGGCGTTGGGGATTGGTATTCAGAATTTTCCGGAAGGAGCGGCTATTTCCCTGCCGCTGAGGCAGGAGGGACTATCTGCCGGACGGGCGTTTGTATATGGCAGTCTGTCTGGCGTTGTGGAGCCGGTGTTTGGTGTGCTGGTGGTGCTGGTGGCCGGAGGGATTGCCCCGCTTATGCCGTGGCTGCTCTCTTTTGCGGCGGGGGCTATGCTCTATGTAGTCGTGGAAGAGCTGATTCCCGAGGCCCACCTGGGAGAGCACTCCAATACCGGCACCTTGGGCGTCATGGCGGGGTTTCTCATCATGATGGTGCTGGATGTAGCCCTGGGCTGACAGGGATGCTTTGTGAAAATTTCCGGTTGCAATTCCCAAGTACAGGGGGTATAATGACAGCAACCTGTTAAAGTGAGGAAGTAACCATGGCGTATCAGACCCTCACAACTGCATCCTTCCTGTTTTCCTATGGCTGGGCTCGATTTACGGGCGCCGGCTTTTTTGGCATGGAACGCAGCGTGGGATGAAATGAATGGGATGGGGTCCGGATCAAAGTGGGCCCCACGATACCGGCATATGTTGCGGGCGCTCATTGATTTCATCAATGGGCGCCCTTTTTGTATGTTTAGAAAGGATGTTGAACTATGGTAGTTGTTATGAAGCCCGGCACCCGGCAGGAGGATATCGATGCACTGGTGGGCAGCCTGAAAAAGCTGGATCTGGATGTGGGCATTACCAATGGCGTGGGATGTACCATCCTGGGTCTGGTGGGCGATACCACCGCTGTGGATATGGACAAGATCTCCATCAATCCCCATGTGGAGCGGGTCATGCGGGTGCAGGAGCCCTATAAGAAGGCCAACCGCAAGTTCCACCCGGAAGACACGGTGGTTACGGTGGGGAACGCCAAGATCGGCGGGGGTAACTTTTCCGTCATTGCCGGGCCCTGCTCGGTGGAGAGCGAGGAGCAGATCTGCGCCGTGGCCCGGGATGTGAAGGCTTCGGGAGCCGTGATGCTGCGGGGCGGCGCCTTTAAGCCTCGTACTTCCCCCTATTCCTTCCAGGGCATGGGTACTCCCGGCCTGGACCTGCTGTTGGAGGCCAAGCGGGAGACCGGCCTGCCCATTGTCACCGAGATTATGGACCCCCGCATGGCCGACCTCTTCGAGCGGGAGGTGGACGTGGTGCAGGTGGGCGCCCGGAACATGCAGAACTTTGAACTGCTCAAAGAGGTGGGCAAGATGAGCAAGCCCATCCTGCTCAAGCGGGGCCTGGCCAACACCTATGAGGAGTGGATCATGTCCGCCGAGTATATCATGGCTTCCGGCAATGAGAACGTCATCCTCTGCGAGCGCGGGGTGCGTACCTTTGAGACCTATACCCGCAACACGCTGGATGTGTCCGCCATTCCCGCCGTCAAACAGATGAGCCACCTGCCCGTTATCGTGGATCCTTCCCATGCCGCGGGTATGTACTGGATGGTGGAGCCTCTGGCCCTGGCTGCGGTGGCTGCCGGCGCCGACGGCCTCATCATCGAGGTCCACAACGATCCTGCCCACGCCAAGTGCGACGGACAGCAGTCCCTCACGCCCCAGAAGTTTGACGCGCTGATGAAGAAGGTCGCGGCTATGGTTGACCTGGTGGAGAAGACGTTGGTAAAATAAAAGCAAGCGCGGAAAGGACAACGACCCATGAAAACGCTCACCGTCGCCCTGCCGGGGCGGGAATATGAAATCATCATCCAGAGGGGAGTGCTGGACCGGGCGGGAGAGGCCTGCCGGAAGGTGCTGCCCCGGGCGGAGACCCTCTTTGTGGTTACTGACTCCCATGTGGAACCCCTCTATCGGGCCAGACTGGAGGCCAGTCTAACGGCCGCGGGATTCCGTACCGCCGTGTGCACTGTCCCCGCCGGGGAGGAGGCCAAGTGCGCCGGGCAATTGGCCCGGCTGTGGGAGGCCATGATGGATGCCCGTCTCACCCGCACCGATGCGGTGGTGGCTCTGGGCGGCGGTGTAGTGGGGGATCTGGCGGGTTTTGCCGCCGCCACCATCCTGCGGGGGGTGGATTTTGTCCAGATTCCCACCACCCTCCTCTCTCAGGTGGATTCCTCGGTGGGAGGGAAGGTGGCCATTGACCTCCAACGTGGCAAGAACCTGGCGGGAGCTTTCTGGCAGCCCAAACTGGTGCTCATGGACCCGGATACCCTGGACACCCTGTCCGATGCCATCTTTGCCGACGGAATGGCGGAAGTGGTCAAGTATGGCTGCATTTTCGACAAGGACTTCTTTGCCTTCCTGGCCAAGCGGCCGACGCGGAGCCTTTTGATGGAAGAAATCGAATCCATTTTGTATACTTGCTGCAATCTAAAACGAATTGTAGTGGAAGAGGACGAGCGGGACACGGGGAAACGGATGCTGCTGAACTTCGGCCACACCCTGGGCCACGCCTACGAGCTGGCGGGGAACTACGAGAAGTGGACCCACGGCCAGGCGGTGGCTGCCGGCATGGTGAAAGCAGCCGAACTGGGCAGCACCCTGGGGGTGACCCCCGCCGGGACGGCGGAGCGCATCGCCGGGGTCCTGACGGCCCTGGGCCTGCCCACTGCCATCCCCTGCACGCCGGAGGAGTACGCGGCCGCCGTCGGCCTGGATAAAAAGGGGGCGGGGGCGGATATCTCCCTTATTCTGCTGGAACAGATCGGCCGCGCCGTGCCCCACAAGATGCCCAAGACTGCCCTGCTGGAGGAACTCAGATGAACGTGACTGCCGATATGATGCCCGCTCATTTCGACCTTACCATTACGCCGGCCCTGCTGCGTGGGACGGTGACGCCGCCTCCGTCCAAATCCCAGTCGCATCGTGTCCTGATCGCTGCGGCGCTCGGCACTCAGGTGAGCCGGATCGGGAATCTGGGCCACTCGGAGGATATTGACGCCACCAGGCGGTGTATGGCCGCTCTGAAGACGCCGGGAGAGGAGCTGCCGGAACTGGACTGCGGGGAGAGTGGATCGACCCTGCGCTTTCTCATCCCGGTGGCCTTGGCTCTGCGGGGCGGAGGACGCTTTACCGGCCGTGGACGGCTCATGCAGCGGCCCCAGGAGCCCTACTTTGCTCTGTTCCGGGAGAAAGGAATCTCCTATGAACAGAAGGACGACGTGCTGACGGTGGCAGGGACCCTTACTGCCGGAGATTATACCCTGCGGGGGGACGTGTCCTCCCAGTTTATCACCGGCCTGCTGTATGCCCTGCCTTTGCTGAATGGAGACAGCCGGATTTTGCTTACCACGGACCTGGAATCCAGAGGGTATATTGACATGACCCTGGACGCGCTGAAACAGTTCGGGATTCAGGTGGAATATGACGGAGACCGGACCTTCCGGATACCGGGGAAGCAGCACTATCAGTCCCGGGATATCACCATCGAGGCCGACTGGTCCAACGCTGCGTTTTGGTATGCCGCCGTCAGCTTGGGCTGTGATCTGGATATTCAGGGACTCAATGCTTATTCGGCTCAGGGAGATATGCGCATTGTGCCCTACTTTTTAAAACTGCAAGCAAAGGGACGGGTGGAGCTGGATGTGAGCCAGTGTCCCGACCTGGTGCCCCCTCTGGCCGCCATGGCTGCCCTGCGCAGCGGCGAGACCACAGCCATCGTCAACGCGGCCCGGCTGCGCATCAAGGAGAGCGACCGGCTGGCCGCGGTGACGGAAGTGCTGAGCGCACTGGGCGCTCAGGTGGAGGAGTTTGAGGACCACCTGGTGATCCACGGAAAGGAGCGCCTGGCCGGCGGAGTTACTGTCTCGGGGCACAACGACCACCGCATTGCCATGATGGCCGCCATTGCCGCCATCCGCTGTGACGCAGCGGTGACCATTACCGGCGCAGAGTGCGTCAAGAAGTCCTACCCGAATTTCTGGGAGGATTACCGCAGCTTGGGAGGAAATTATACATGCGACACATGATTTTCGGAGAGTCCCACGGCCCGGCTATTGGTGTGGTGCTGGAGGGAGTGCCCGCTGGGCTGGAGCTGGACCTGGAGGCTGTGCAGCGGGAGCTGGACCGGCGCAAACCGGGGCAGAGCCCCACGGCTACCGCCCGGAAGGAGGATGACCGGGTGGAGGTGCTTTCGGGTCTCTTTGAGGGGAAGACCACTGGCACGCCCCTGACCATGCTTATCCGAAACGGAGACCAGCATTCCTCCGATTACGCGTCCATCCGTTATACCCCCCGGCCCAGCCACGGGGATTACGCCGGGTTCATCAAGAGCCAGGGATGCCAGGACTACCGGGGCGGCGGACATTTCTCCGGCCGGCTTACCGCCCCGCTGGTGGCCGCCGGAGCGGTGGCCAAGCAGGTGCTGGAGCGGCGGGGCATCCGCATCGGGGCCCACATCAGCTCCATCTACGGCATCTGTGACGCGTCCTTGGAGGACACCGGCGTGCTGGAGGAGGTAGCCCAAAAGGCGTTCCCTGTACTGGACGACGCCAAGGGGGAGGAGATGCAGCAGGCTATCCTGGAGGCCAAGGAAGAGGGGGACAGTGTGGGCGGCGCCATCGAGTGCGCCGTCACCGGTCTGCCCGCGGGGCTGGGCGCCCCCGACTTTGGCTGCAATGTGGAGGGCGTGTTCTCCCAGTACCTTTTCTCCGTTCCCGCCGTCAAGGGCGTGGACTTTGGCGCGGGGGTGGCCTTCTCCCTCATGCGGGGCAGCGAGGCCAACGACCCCTTTGAGGTACGGGACGGACAGGTGGTCACCCGCACCAACCACGCCGGGGGAATCAACGGCGGCATTACCAACGGTATGCCCGTGACCTTTGAGGTCACCATCCGCCCCACTCCCTCCATCGCCCTGCCCCAGGAGAGCGTGGATCTGCGCACCGGGGAGGAGACCGAGATTGAGATCCACGGCCGCCATGATCCCTGCATCGTCCCCCGGGCGGTGCCGGTGATCGAGGCCGCCGCCGCCCTGGCCGCCTGCGCGGTACTGGGCATCTGAGGGGGAGAGGAAAGCATGACAGAATTGGAACAATACCGGCAGGAGATCGACCGTATCGACGGGGAACTGGTGCGCCTGTTCCTGGAGCGGATGGTAGTCACCGGCAAGGTGGGGGAGTACAAGCAGCGCCAGGGCATCCCAGTGCTGGATGCCGGGCGGGAAAAGCAGGTCATCGCCGCCAAGACTGCCCTCACGGATGATCCTGCCCGGAAGGCAGACATTGCCGCCCTGTATGAGAGCATCATGGCCATCTCCCGCCGCCAGCAGCGCCACTTGGTGCGGGAAGGGGCGGAGGACCCGGGCTGGGCAGCTTTTGCCGCGGCGGCCGCTCACCGGCGGGAACCTCTGTGCGATCCACGGGTGGTCTACCAGGGGGAGCCGGGCTGCTACAGCGAAGAGGCTGCAGTGGATTTCTTCGGCCGGCAGGTAAGAAGCCGGGGGCTGCCCTGGTTTACCGATGTGTTTGCCGCTCTGGAGCGGGGGGAGGCCGACTATGCCGTGCTGCCCGTCGAAAACAGCTCCACCGGCTCCATTCGACAGGTGTACGACCTGCTGGCGCAGTATAATTATTATATGGTAGGGGAGAGCCAGGTGAAGGTGGAGCACTGCCTGATGGCTCTGCCCGGCGTGGCGCTGGAGGATATCCGCACGGTTTACTCTCACGAGCAGGGGCTCATGCAGTGTGAAAAGTACCTGGACGCCCACCGGGACTGGGAGCGGGTGCCCGTTCTGGACACTGCCGGCTCGGCCAAGCAGGTGGCTGAGACCGGGGAGCGCACCGCCGCCGCCATCGGCTCCCGCCGGGCGGCAGAGCTCTACGGCCTGCACATTCTGGCCGAGGGCATCAACTACAACGCCGAGAACCACACCCGCTTCGTGGTGGTCTCCCCGGTGATGGAGCTGCGGCCCGGCCGAAACAAGATCAGCGCTGTCTTCCGCCTGCCCCATCAGAGCGGCTCGCTGCATGAGATTCTCACCATTTTTGCGGTTCAGGGGCTCAACCTGATGAAAATCGAGTCCCGCCCCATCCCTGGGCGGGGGTTTGAGTACCTCTTCTTCCTGGACTTCACCGGCGATCTGTCTGCCCCCGGCATGGATGGAGTGCTTCATGAACTCAGCCAGCTGGCCGTGGAGTTCCGGGTGCTGGGTAACTTCAAGGGGTACGAGCCGTGAAGAACATCGTTCTCATCGGCATGATGGGCTGCGGAAAGACAACGGTGGGCCGGCGGCTGGCCAAACGGCTGGAGCGCCGGTTTGTGGACACCGACCAGTACATCGAGGCTGCCCAGGGCCGCTCCATTCCTGAGATCTTTGCTCATCAGGGCGAGGCGTATTTTCGGGACCTGGAGCGGGAGACGGCGGAGACGCTGGCCCGGGAGCGGGATCTGGTCATCGCCTGCGGCGGCGGCCTGCCCACCCGAGCGGAGGCCATCGCCGCGCTGAAGGACAGCGCCACCGTGTTCTGGCTCAACCGGGACCCGGGGGAGATCTACGACACGGTCTCCATGGCCGGGCGGCCCCTGGGCCAGGACGGCCGAGCGGCCTTTTTGGACCGCTTTACCCAGCGGGAGCCCATCTACCGGCGGTGGGCCGACTATATTATTTCCGGGACTCACACTCCCGCCCAGACGGCGGAGGCCATTTTGGAGGTGTTGCGCCATGAACTTTCTGATCATCAACGGACCGAATCTGAATCTGCTGGGCCGGCGGGAGCCGGGGATCTACGGCCAGAACAGCTATGAGAGCCTGTGCCGCCGGCTGGAGGACTTTGCGGCCGCCCACGCTTCCACGGCCCACTGCTTTCAGTCCAACCACGAGGGGGCTATTATCGACGCCATTCATGCTGCCCAGGGGAAGTATGACGCCATTGTCATGAATCCGGGAGCCTACACCCATTATTCCTATGCCATCCTGGATGCCCTGAAGGCGGTGGACGTGCCCTGCATCGAGGTGCATATCTCCAACATCCATCAGCGGGAGGAGTTCCGCCACAAAAGTGTCACCGCCCCTGCCTGCGTAGGCCAGATCTGCGGTCTGGGCCTGTATGGGTATGAGGCGGCCATGGGGTATTTTCTCTCAAAAGAAACGTAGCCCAAGAGGACGTCCATTGATAAAAAGGAGTTTTTATGAAAAAGCCGGTACCCCTGCCCCGCATCGGCATGCGGGTGATCAAGACTGCGGTGGCGGTCATGGTGTCCTACGCTCTGTTTGTCCCTTTCGGGCTGACCTACCGCAGTGAGCTGGGGGGTGTGCTGGGGCAGATGGGGCCGCTCTACGCCTGTATTGCCTGTATCATCTGCGTCCAGAGCACCCTGGGACAGACTTTTCAGCAGGGAATTTCCAGACTCATTGGTGTCATTGTGGGCGGTGCGCTGGGTACCGCTACTCTGTTGCTGGGACCTCTGCTGGACGATCCGTGGGTCAAGATGCCGGTTTTGGGCGCGGTGTGTGTGGCGGGGGTATGGCTATGCTTACTCATTCGGCGGCCCACCGCCTGCGGCATGGCCTGCATTCTGCCCTGTGTGATCCTCATCACCGGGGTCACCGGTGTGACGCGGTACTACTACGCCGCCGCCCGGATCATTGAGACCGTAGTGGGCGTGGCCGTAGCTTTGGGGGTGAATGCCGCCCTGCCCGACCACCGGCCGGAACCAAAGAGAGGAGAGATCGATATGCAGGTGGAAGTGACCAGCACCACCAGAAAGCTCTGTATCATCGGGGACCCGGTGGACCACTCCAAGTCCCCTGTGATCCAAAATACCATGCTCCGTGCGCTGGGGCTGGACTATGTATATCTCTGGCAGCGGGTACCCCGGGGCACCTGTGAGCAGTGGCTGGCCTGTGCCAAGTACGCCGGCTATGCCGGGTTCAACGCCACCATGCCCCACAAGGAGGACCTGGTGCCGCTGCTGGACGAGCTGGACGAGGACGCCCGGCTGATCGGCGCAGTGAACACTGTGTGCATCCGGGATGGGAAGACCTACGGCTACAACACCGACGGCGCCGGATTCCTGCGGGCCCTGGCCGACGCGGAGATCGATCCGGCCGGTAAGAGAGTGCTGGTGCTGGGGGCGGGAGGAGCAGCCAAGGCAGTCTGCCTCAAACTGGTGCAGGCCGGCGCGGATGTAGTGGTGTGCAACCGCACCTGGGAGAAAGCGCAGGCGCTGTGCGACCATGACCCGGCTCATCTCCATCCTGCCGGATTCGATGGGGAGACTCTGGCCGGGCAGGCCGCCCAGTGCCAGCTGCTGGTCAACTGCACCAGTCTGGGCATGGAGGGGACCGAGGGCCAGTTTGAGAGCTTCGACTTCCTGGACCGGCTGGAGCCGTCGGTGCCGGTGGTGGATCTCATCTACGCCCCGCCGGAGACCGAGCTGCTTCGCCAGGCCCGGGAGCGGGGGCACAAGACGGTCAACGGCTTCGGACTGCTGGTCAACCAGGCGGTGCTGGCGCTGGAGCATTTTACCCAGACCAAAGTGGACCCGGCAGCTATGAAGGACCTGCTGCGGGACGTTTTATGACCAGAGGGCGGCCGTCCGCCGGACGGCCGCCCAAAAAAATTCAAAAAACGCGCAAAAGCTATTGACAGAAGCGATGTTTTCGGTTATTATATGTGAGCGTCCGTTTGTGGGACGCAGTCTGCGATGATGCGGGAGATTGCGGCGAGAGCCGGTAACTTCCGCGGAGTATGTCCGAGCTAGAATCGGGCGGCTGAGGAATCTGTGCACGGCGTATATCGCTGTGCATGGGTAAAACCGGCCTGCTTGTGCCGGTTTTCTTCATGTCACGGAGTGATACGCACGGAAACGTGTACTGAAGATTTCTCACCGTACGAAGCGTGCTCAACCCACTTCGTATGTTTTTAAGGAGGAACCACAATGGCAGCTCAGAAAGAAATGATCCGCATTCGCCTGAAGGCTTACGATCACCAGCTGATTGACCAGTCCGCTGAGAAGATCGTTGAGACCGCCAAGCGCACCGGCGCTTCCGTGTCCGGCCCCATTCCCCTGCCCACCAAGAAGGAGGTCGTGACCATCCTGCGCGCCGTCCATAAGTACAAGGACTCCCGCGAGCAGTTCGAGCGCCGCACTCATAAGCGCCTGATCGACATCCTGAAGCCCTCTCCCAAGACGGTGGAGGCTCTGATGAGCCTGGAGCTCCCCGCGGGCGTCGAGATCGAGATCAAGCTCTAATCCATTCCTTTGTTTGTACCGCAGTCCGCCGCGTTTTGAGGCGGACGGGTCAAGTTGGCGGAGCAATGGGAGCCAATGCCCACCTACGTCAACCAATAACCTTATTTAAGGAGGAAAAAACATGGAAAAGGCCATCATCGGCAAGAAGGTCGGCATGACGCAGATCTTTGACGCCGAAGGTAAGGTCATCCCGGTCACCGTGATCGAAGCGGGCCCCTGCACCGTGGTGCAGAAGAAGACCGAGGAGAAGGACGGCTACAACGCCGTGCAGCTGGGCTACGAGGACGTGGCCGAGAAGAAGCTCACCAAGCCCGAGCTGGGCCACCTGAAGAAGGCTGGCGAGGCTCGCAAGAAGACTCTGAAGGAGTTCAAGCTGGCCAACTGCGACGCTCTGAATGTGGGCGACGAGGTGAAGGTCGATGTGTTCGCCGAGGGCGACCGCGTGGACGTGACCGGCATCAGCAAGGGCCACGGCTACCAGGGCGTCATCAAGCGCCACGGCGCCGCCCGCCTGAAGGAATCCCACGGTACTGGCCCTGTGCATCGTCACGCCGGCTCCATGGGCTCCAGCACCGATCCTTCCCGTATCTTCAAGGGTAAGATCGGCGCCGGCCAGATGGGTAACGAGCAGGTTACTGTTCTGAACCTGGACGTGGTCAAGGTGGACAGCGAGCTGGGCATCATTGCCGTACGCGGCGCCATCCCCGGCCCCAAGGGCGGTGTGGTGTTCCTGCGCAACTCCGTGATCAACGTCAAGGAGAAGGGCGCTGCCGCCGGCATCTCCAGCAACCCGCAGAAGGCTTCCGCCCGCGTCAATCCCCAGAAGGCTTCCGCCCGTAACAAGTAAGAAAGGAGAGAACTCAAATGCCTAAGGCAATCGTTGTGAACATGGCCGGCAACCAGGTCGGCGAAGTGGAGCTCTCCGAAGCTGTGTTCGGGATCGAGCCCAACCAGACCGTCGTCCACGAGGTGGTCAAGAACCATCTGGCCAACTGCCGGCAGGGCACTCAGAGTGCTCTGACCCGCGCTGAGGTCTCCGGCGGCGGCATCAAGCCCTGGCGTCAGAAGGGCACCGGCCGCGCCCGTCAGGGCAGCACCCGTGCTCCCCAGTGGACCCACGGCGGTATCGTTTTTGCTCCCAAGCCCCGCGACTACAGCTACGTGCTGAACAAGAAGGTCAAGCGTCTGGCTCTGAAGTCCGTCCTCTCTGCTAAGGCCGCTTCCGGCGACATCGTCGTTGTGGACAGCCTGAACCTGGACGAGATCAAGACCAAGACCATGAAGGGCTTCCTGGATACTGTGGGCGCCAAGAAGGCTGTCGTCGTCACCCCCGAGGTGAACGAGACTGTCATCAAGTCCGCCCGCAACATCCCCGGCGTGGTGACCACCACCGCCAAGATCCTGAGCGTTTACGACATCGTGAACGCCGGCAAGTTTATCGTTGACAAGGCGGCCCTGGCCGTCATCGAGGAGGTGTTTGCGTAATGGCTACCACCGCTTATGACATCATCAAGCGCCCCGTCATCACCGAGCAGTCCATGGCGGAGACCGAGTTCAAGAAGTACACCTTTGAGGTGGCCAAGAGCGCGAACAAGATCGAGATCGCCAAGGCGATCGAGGAGATCTTCGGCGTGAAGGTCGCCAAGGTCAACACCCTGAACATGCAGGGTAAGGCCAAGCGCACCGGCCGCTGGCCCGCCGGCCGCCGGGCCAACTGGAAGAAGGCGATGGTCACCCTGACTGAGGATTCCAAGACCATCGAGTTCTTCGAAGGCATGGTGTAAGGAGGATAACGAACAATGGCTATCAAGACTTATAAGCCCACGACGCCCTCCCGCCGCCACATGACCGTGAGCGCCTTCGAGGGCATCGACAAGAAGGCCAAGCCCGAGCGCAGCCTGACTGAGAACCTGAAGAAGAATGCTGGCCGCAACAGCTACGGCCGCATCACCGTCCGCCACCGCGGCGGCGGCAACAAGAAGAAGTACCGCATCATTGACTTTAAGCGGAACAAAGAGGGTACCGCTACGGTCATCAACCTGCAGTACGATCCCAACCGCTCCGCCAACATCGCCCTGATCCAGTACGAGGACGGCGAGAAGCGTTATATCCTGGCTCCCGTGAACCTGAAGGCCGGCCACAAGATCATGACCGGTTCCGACGCCGACATCCTGCCCGGCAACTGCCTGCCCATCGCCAACATCCCCGTGGGCGAGCTGATCCACTGCATCGAGCTCTACCCCGGCAAGGGCGCCCAGCTGGTGCGCGCCGCTGGTGAGGCTGCTCAGCTGATGGCCAAGGAGAACGGCATGGCTCAGGTCCGTCTGCCCTCCGGCGAGGTCCGCTACGTCCGCGAGGAGTGCAAGGCCACCATCGGTCAGGTGGGCAACACCGACTGGTCCAACATCCAGATCGGTAAGGCCGGCCGTAAGCGTCACATGGGTTGGCGGCCCACCGTCCGCGGTTCCGTCATGAACCCCAATGACCACCCCCACGGCGGCGGCGAGGGCAAGAGCCCGGTCGGCCGTCCCGGCCCTGTCACCCCCTGGGGCAAGCCTGCTATGGGTTACAAGACCCGCAAGCTGAAGAACCGCACCGAGAAGTTCATCGTCAAGCACCGCAACGCGAAGTAAGGGAGGCAGTAAAAGATGAGCAGAAGTATCAAGAAAGGCCCCTTTTGCGCCCCCGAGCTGCTGAAGCGGGTCGACGAAATGAATCAGACCGGCGAGAAGAAGGTCCTGAAGACCTGGAGCCGCGCCTCCACCATCTTCCCCTCCTTCGTCGGACACACCTTTGCCGTGCACGACGGCCGCAAGCATGTGCCCGTGTACGTGACCGAGGATATGGTGGGCCACAAGCTGGGCGAGTTCGCCCCCACCCGCACCTTCCGCGGCCACGCCGGCAGCAAGACTGGTAAGTAAGGAGGAGGAGAGAACATGGAAGCGAAAGCACATCTGAGATATGCCCGTATCTCTCCCCGTAAGGTGCAGATCGTCTGCGACCTGATCCGCGGCAAGAGCGTGGCCCAGGCCAACGCCATCCTCATGGGCACCCCCAAGGCTGCCTCTGAGCTGCTGCTGAAGCTCCTCAAGAGCGCCGCGTCCAACGCGGAGAACAACCACCAGATGGACCCCGAGAAGCTGTATGTTTCCCAGGTGTTCGCCTGCCCCGGCCCCATCATCAAGCGGATGATGCCCCGGGCCCAGGGCCGCGCCTACCGGATCAACAAGCGCACTTCTCACATCACCATCGCTGTGGCTGAGCGCTAAGGGAGGAGGAAGAATATGGGACAGAAAGTCAATCCCCACGGCCTGCGCGTGGGTGTCATCAAAGATTGGGACTCCCGCTGGTACGCCCGCAATGAGAAGGTCGGCGACCTGCTGGTGGAGGACAAGAAGATCCGGGACTACCTGAAGAAGACCCTGTATTCTGCCGGGATCCCCAAGATCGAGATCGAGCGTGACAACGCCAAGGTGCGCATCTATCTGCACTGCGCCCGTCCCGGCGTCGTCATCGGCAAGGGCGGCGAGGCCATCGAGGCCCTGCGCCTGAAGCTGGAGAAGATGATCGGCAAGAGCGTGGCCCTCAACATCGTTGAGGTCAAGCAGGTCGATACCAACGCTCAGCTGGTGGCCGAGAACATCGCTCAGCAGCTGGAGAAGCGCATCGGCTTCCGCCGCGCTATGAAGAACGCCATGGGCCGCGCTATGCGCATGGGCGCCCGCGGCATCAAGACTCAGGTGTCCGGCCGTCTGGGCGGCGCTGAGATCGCCCGCACCGAGCACTATCACGATGGCACCATTCCCCTGCAGACTCTGCGCGCCGACATCGACTACGGCTTCGCTGAGGCTGCCACCACCTACGGCCGCATCGGCGTGAAGGTGTGGATCTACAAGGGTGAGGTGCTGACCCAGACCCTGCGTACCACCCCCCGCACTCTGGACACCAAGAACTTCAAGGAGCGCTCCGACCGTCCCCGCCGCGATCGCCGCGACGGCGACCGCAAGGGCGGCTTCAACCGCAACGGCGGCGGCTTTAACCGCCAGGGCGGCCGTCCTCAGGGTGGCTTCAACAACAACCGTCCCCAGGGCGGTGCCCGTCCTCAGGGCGGTGCCCGTCCCGCTGCTCCCAAGGAAGGAGGCTCCAACTAATGCTGCTGCCTAAGAGAGTGAAATATCGCCGCGTGCATCGCGGCCGCCTGAAGGGCAAGGCCCTGAAGGGCAACACCGTGACCTACGGTGAGTTTGGTCTGCAGGCTACCGAGCCCTGCTGGATCACCAGCAATCAGATCGAGGCCGCCCGTATCGCCATGACCCGTTACACCAAGCGTGGCGGTAAGGTGTGGATCAAGATCTTCCCCGATAAGCCCATCACCGAGAAGCCCGCTGAGACCCGCATGGGTTCCGGTAAGGGCTCCCCTGAGTACTGGGTGGCCGTGGTTAAGCCCGGCCGTGTGATGTTCGAGATTGCCGGCGTCTCTGAGGAGATCGCCCGCGAGGCCCTGCGTCTGGCTTCCCACAAGCTGCCCGTCAAGTGCAAGATCGTGGCGAAGCAGACCGCCGAGACCGAGAATGGTGGTGAATGAAGATGAAGGCTACTGAAATCCGCAAGATGAGCGCGGCTGAGCTGGAGAGCAAGCTGGGCGACCTGAAGAAGGATCTCTTCCAGCTCCGTCTTCAGCACGCCACCAATCAGCTGGAGAACCCCGTGAAGATCGCTGAGGTCAAGCGCGACATTGCCCGCGTGAAGACCATCATCCGTGAGCAGCAGCTCGCAGGCCGATAAGAAGGAGGAACTAGATCATGGAGAACAGAACTTCTTCCCGCAAGACCAGAGTCGGCCTGGTGGTTTCCGATAAGATGGATAAGACCGTGGTGGTGGCCATTGCCGACCGTGTGGCCCACCCCCTGTACAAGAAGATCGTCAAGAGCACCTACAAGCTGAAGGCGCACGACGAGAAGAACGAGTGTGGTATCGGCGACCGCGTCCGGGTCATGGAGACCCGCCCCCTGTCCAAGGACAAGCGCTGGCGCGTCGTCGAGATCATCGAAAAGGCGAAGTAAGGAGGTGCCGGAATGATTCAGCAGGAGAGCTATCTGAAGGTTGCCGACAACACCGGCGCCAAGGAGATCAAGACCATCCGCGTGCTGGGCGGTTCCAGCCGCAAGTTTGGTAACATTGGCGATGTCATCGTTGCTTCCGTCCGCAAGGCTCAGCCCGGCGGCACCGTGAAGAAGGGCGAGGTCGTGAAGGCCGTCATCGTCCGCACCGCCAAGGGTGTGCGCCGCAGCGACGGCAGCTACGTCCGCTTTGACGAGAACGCCGCCGTCCTGATCAAGGACGACAAGAATCCCCGCGGTACCCGTATCTTTGGGCCCGTGGCCCGCGAGCTGCGTGACAAGGATTATATGAAGATCCTGTCCCTGGCTCCCGAAGTGCTGTAAGGGGGTAGGAGAAGACATGAATAAGATGAGCATTCGTAAGGACGACACCGTCATCGTTCTGTCCGGCAAGGACAAGGGCAAGCAGGGCAAGGTCCTGAGCGTCCTGCCCAAGGAGGGCAAGGTCGTGGTGGAGAAGGTTAATATCGTCTCCCGCCACCAGAAGCCCCGCCGCCAGGGCGAGCAGGGCGGCATCATCAAGAAGGAAGCCCCCATCTACGCCTGCAAGGTGCAGCGCGTCTGCCCCAAGTGCAACAAGCCCACCCGGCCTGCTCACAAGCTGCTGGCCGACGGCAAGAAGGTCCGCGTCTGCAAGAAGTGCGGCGCCGAGATCTGAGAGAGGAGGAGTATAGACAATGGCTGATAAGAAAGTGCCCAACCTGAAGGCAAAGTACCAGGCCGAGGTCGCTCCTGCTCTGATGCAGAAGTTCGGCTACAAGAGCGTCATGGAGATCCCCAAGATTGACAAGATCGTGGTCAACTGCGGCTGCGGCGAGGCCCGGGACAACTCCAAGGTGCTGGAGGCCGTTGTGGGCGATCTGACCAAGATCACCGGCCAGAAGGCCATCATCACCAAAGCCAAGAAGTCCGTGGCTAACTTTAAGCTGCGTGAGGGCATGCCCATCGGCGCCAAGGTCACCCTGCGTGCCGATCGTATGTGGGAGTTCCTGGACCGCCTGTTCAATGTGGCCCTGCCCCGCGTGCGTGACTTCCGGGGCATCAACGGCAACTCTTTCGATGGCCGCGGCAACTACGCCCTGGGCATCAAGGAGCAGCTGATCTTCCCCGAGATCGAGTACGACAAGATCGACAAGATCCGCGGCCTGGACGTGGTCATCTGCACCACCGCCAAGACCGACGAAGAGGCCAAGGAACTGCTGACTCTGATCGGCGCTCCCTTTGCCCGGTAAAGGAGGAGAACGTAATGGCTAAGAAGTCTATGATCCTGAAGCAGCAGGCGGAGCCCAAGTTCTCCACCCGCCGCTATAACCGCTGCAAGATCTGCGGCCGTCCCCATGCCTACCTGCGGGACTACGGCATCTGCCGTATCTGCTTCCGCGAGCTGGCTTACAAGGGTCAGATTCCCGGTGTCAAGAAGGCGAGCTGGTAAACCCAGCCCGCCTCTTGGCCGGTAATTTGATAAATTTCCCAGCCGGCGTGCAATAGGTCGCAGTTGCCTAGCTGCGATACCTTGCCGCTGATACGGGCCTTGCCCGTAACTCTGATAGGAGGTAAACATCATGCATATCACCGATCCCATTGCGGATATGCTCACCCGCATCCGCAACGCGAACAACGCCAAGCATGACACCGTGGACGTCCCCGCGTCCAACATGAAGAAATCCATCGCGCAGATCCTGCTGGATGAAGGCTATATCAAGAACTTCCAGCTGATCGACGACGGTACTCAGGGCGTGATCCGTGTCACTCTGAAGTACAACGCCGGCAAGGAGAAGGTTATTACCGGTCTGCGCCGCGTGTCCAAGCCCGGCCTGCGTGTCTATGCCGGTGCTGACGAGCTGCCCCGGGTCCTGCATGGCCTGGGCATTGCCATCGTGTCCACGTCCAAGGGCGTCATGACTGACAAGGCCGCCCGCGCGGCCCATGTCGGCGGCGAGGTCCTGGCGTTTGTCTGGTAAGGAGGGAGAGTAGAAAATGTCTCGTATCGGAAGAATGCCGATCTCCATCCCCGCCGGTGTGGACGTGAAGATCGAAGCCGGTAACCTGGTTACCGTGAAGGGGCCCAAGGGCACCCTGACTCAGCAGCTGCATCCCGCCATGACCATCACCCAGGAGGGCGATGTGATCCATGTGACCCGTCCCAATGACGCTAAGGAGAACCGCAGCCTGCACGGCCTGACCCGCACCCTGCTCCACAACATGATCGTGGGTGTGACCGAGGGCTACAAGAAGGAGCTGGACGTGAACGGCGTCGGCTACCGTGTGGCCAAGGAGGGCAACAAGCTGGTTATGAACCTGGGCTTCTCTCATCAGGTCACTGTGGAGGAGATCGAGGGCATCAGCATCGAGGTCCCCAGCGCCAACAAGATCGTCATCAGCGGCGTCGACAAGCAGAAGGTCGGCCAGTTTGCTGCCGAAGTGCGCGAGAAGCGTCCCCCCGAGCCTTATAAGGGCAAGGGCATCAAATACACTGACGAGGTCATCCGCCGCAAGGAAGGCAAGACCGGCGTCAAGAAGAAATAAGGAGGTGTGCCACAATGATCAACAGACCCGATACCAACGCTCAGCGGCTTAAGCGCCACAAGAGAGTGCGCGGCAAGATTTCCGGCACGCCCGAGCGTCCCCGCCTGAACGTGTTCCGCAGCAACACCAACATCTATGCCCAGGTCATCGACGACGTGACCGGCAAGACTCTGGTGTC
Organism: Flavonifractor hominis; assembly: GCF_040095835.1. Lineage (NCBI taxonomy): Bacteria > Bacillati > Bacillota > Clostridia > Eubacteriales > Oscillospiraceae > Flavonifractor > Flavonifractor hominis. The sequence goes on along the minus strand of NZ_JBBMFT010000002.1, from coordinate 263,365 downwards.
TGCTTCCTCCCTGGAGAAGGGCTTTGAGGGCAAGGGCTCCGACTGCGAGGCTGCCAAGAAGGTAGGCCTGGCTGTCGCCGAGCGCGCCAAGGCCGCCGGCATCGATACCGTCGTGTTTGACCGCGGCGGCTACGTGTACCACGGCCGCGTGCAGGCCCTGGCCGAGGGCGCCCGTGAGGGCGGCCTGCAGTTCTAAGGGAGGAGGAAAACGATAAATGGCTAGATTTGAGAGAGAACCCAGCGAGTTTACCGAGAAGCTCGTCGCTCTGAACCGCGTGTCCAAGACCGTGAAGGGCGGCCGTATCTTCAAGTTTGCCGCGCTGATGGTCGTGGGCGACGAGAAGGGCCGCGTGGGCTTCGGTCTGGGCAAGGCCGCTGAGGTGCCCGAGGCAATCCGCAAGGGCATTGAGGATGCCAAGAAGAACATGTGCAATGTGACCCTGTCCGGCACCACCATTCCCCATGAGGTCATCGGCGAGTTCGGCGCCGGCCGCGTGCTCCTGAAGCCCGCTGCCCCCGGTACCGGTATCATCGCCGGCGGCCCTGTCCGCGCCGTCATGGAGGCCGCCGGCATCCGTGATATCCGCGCCAAGTGCCTGCGCTCCAACAATCCGCAGAACGTGGTCTCCGCCACTTTTGAGGGCCTGAAGGCTCTCCGTGGTCCTGAGGAGGTCGCCCGCATCCGCGGTAAGAGCGTCAGCGAGATCGTAGGTTAAGGAGGGCCGTGAACATGGCTAATCTGAACATCAAGCTGGTCAAGAGCCTGAACGGCCGTATCGCCAAGCATAAGGCTACCGCCGAGGCTCTGGGGCTGCGCAAGATCGGCGACACCACCGTACAGCCCGACAATGAGGCGACCCGCGGCAAGATTGCCCACATCGGTTATCTGCTGCAGGTTACCGAGGAACAGTAAGGAGGTGCGCGAAATGAATCTGCATGATCTTTCCCCCGCTGCCGGTTCCAACCCCAAGGCCTATCGTAAGGGCCGCGGCCATGGTTCTGGTAACGGTAAGACCGCCGGCCGCGGCCAGAAGGGCCAGTGGGCCCGTTCCGGCGGCGGTGTGCGCGTGGGTTTTGAAGGCGGCCAGATGCCTCTGACCCGCCGTATCCCCAAGCGCGGCTTCCACAATATTTTTGCCAAGCCCCTGGAGGCAATCAATGTCTCCGCGTTGAACAAGTTCGAGGATGGCGCCACGGTCAACGTGTGCGACCTGCTGGAGAAGGGCATCCTCTCCAAGTGTGAGTACGGCTACAAGGTGCTTGGCAACGGCACCCTGACCAAGAAACTGACGGTCCGTGCCTCCGCTTTCTCCGCCTCCGCCAAGGAGAAGATCGTTGCGGCAGGTGGAAAGTACGAGGTGGTCTAAGTGATCGAGACCATCCGTAACGCGTGGAAGATTCCTGATCTGCGTAAGAAGATCCTCTTTACGGTCTTCGCGCTTCTGGTCTTCCGGCTGGGCTCTGTGGTCCCCGTGCCGTTTATTGACAGCGATCTGCTGAGCAGTACGATGAACAGCATGGGCGGCATTTTCTCCCTGCTGGGCGCCATGAACGGCACCGCCTTCTCCATGGCCGCCGTTTTTGCCCTGGGCGTACAGCCGTATATCAACAGCTCCATCATCATCCAGCTGCTCACCGTCGCTATCCCCGCTCTGGAGCGTCTCCAGAAGGAGGGCGGCGAGGAGGGCCGGAAGAAGATTGCGGCCATCACCCGTTACGTTACTGTAGCCATTGCTCTGCTGCAGGGCTTCGGCTACTACACGCTCATCCGGACCACCAACGACGGTGCGCTTATTGACACCGCCGGTCTGCCTGGCTGGTGGGCGGCCATCGTGATCATCCTCTGCTTCACCGCTGGTTCCGCATTTATTATGTGGCTGGGTGAGCAGATCACCGAGTTCGGTATCGGCAACGGTATTTCCATCATCCTGTTTGCCGGCATTCTGTCCCGTGTGCCCGGCATGGTTATGACCATGTATACCGGCGTGCGGAACAATCTGGACGGCGTTACCGGCGAGAATGTGTTCAGCCTGCCCTGGTGGGGCGCCATTCTCATTGTCATCGGTATGCTGGCCATTGTGGTGCTCATTGTGTTCATTCAGAACTCCGAGCGCCGCATTCCGGTACAGTACGCCAAGCGCGTGGTGGGCCGGAAAATGTACGGCGGTCAGTCCAGCCACATCCCCCTGAAGGTGAATATGAGCGGCGTTATGCCCATCATCTTTGCCCAGGCCATTGCCTCCCTGCCTGCGACCATCGGCATGTTCGTGCCGTCTGCCCAGGTGGAGGGCTCCGGCTGGTACACCTTCCTGCAGATCTTCAACACCACCAGCATCTACTATATCGTGGTGTACTTCCTGCTCATCGTGGGATTCAGCTATTTCTACTCCACGATGCAGTTCAACCCTGTGGAAGTGGCCAACAACCTGAAGAAGAACGGCGGCTTCATCCCTGGCTTCCGTCCCGGCAAGCCCACCGCCGACTTTATCCACAAGGTGCTCAATAAGATCACCATGTTTGGTGCTCTGTACCTGGCCATCATCGCCATCGCTCCCATCATCACCGGTGCGGTGATCGGCCAGAGCAGTCTGGCCATCGGCGGCACCTCCATCATCATTGTGGTGGGCGTGGCCCTGGAGACCACCAAGGCACTGGAGGCTCAGATGCTCATGCGGCATTACAAGGGCTTCCTGGAGTAAGAAGGTATCAAGGCTATGAAAATCATTCTGTTGGGCGCACCCGGCGCCGGCAAAGGGACCCAGGCGGAGATCATCAGTGCCAAGCTGGGGATCCCCACCATTTCCACCGGCAACATTCTCCGCGCAGCTGTAAAGGCGGGCACGCCCATTGGCCTGCAGGCCAAGAGCTTTATGGACGCGGGTAAGCTGGTCCCCGATGAGGTCATTATCGGCATCATTCAGGAGCGGCTGGCTCAGGACGACTGCGCGGGCGGCTTCATTCTGGACGGGGTGCCCCGCACCATTGCCCAGGCTGAGGCTCTGGAGCAGCATGGCATTCGCTTTGACGCGGTGCTCTCCCTGGAGATTGCAGACAGCGTCATCATGGAGCGCATGACCGGACGCCGGACCTGCCATGCTTGCGGCGCCACCTATCACATTGTGGCTGCGCCTCCCAAGCAGGAGGGCGTCTGCGATAAGTGCGGCGGCGCGCTGGAGCAGCGTAAGGACGACCTGCCCGAGACGGTCATGCACCGTCTGGAAGTCTACCACAGCGAGACCGAGCCGCTGAAGGATTTCTATGCCAAGATGGGCGTGCTGAAGAGCGTGCCTGATATGGGCGGGATCCAAGAAACCAGTGAGAAGATTTTGGAACTGCTGGGGAAGTGATTTGAGATGGAAATGATCTCATTGAAATCTCCCCGGGAGATCGAGCTGATGCGCCGGGCTGGGCGGTTGACCGCCCAAGCCCGGGCGTTGGCCGGCTCCATGGTGCGCCCCGGTGTTACGACCCATGAGATCGACACCGCAGTGCGCAAATTTATTGAAAGCCACGGAGCCAAACCCTCTTTTCTGGGATATAGCGGGTTCCCCGGTTCTGCCTGCATCTCCATTAATGAGCAGGTGATCCATGGGATTCCCGGCCCCCGGAAATTGAAAGAGGGCGACATTGTCAGTGTGGATGTAGGTGCTTACCTAAATGGCTTCCACGGAGATTGCGCCGCTACCTTTGCCTGCGGGCAGGTGAGCGATGAAGCAATGCATCTGATCCGTGTGACGGAACAGAGCTTCTGGGAAGGCATCCGGTTTGCACGTCCAGGTAACCGAGTCTACGACATCTCCCATGCAGTGCAGCAGTATGTGGAAGCAAATGGCTGTTCTGTCGTGCGGGACTTTGTAGGTCACGGTGTGGGTGCTAAGCTCCACGAGCCCCCTGAAGTGCCGAATTTTGGCCCTGCCGGCCATGGTGCTCGGCTGATGCCGGGTATGACCATCGCGGTGGAGCCTATGGTAAACGCGGGCGATTGGCGCGTGAAAGTACTCAAGGACGGCTGGACCACCGTGTCCGCCGACGGAAGCCTGACGGCGCATTACGAAAACACCATTCTCATTACCGACGGGGAGCCGGAAGTGCTTACCGTAGCGGAGGACTGAGTATGGCGGATGCGGTAGCGCGCATTGTCCGTTCCCTGGCCGGGCATGACAGGGGTGAGCTGTTCTGCGTCCTGGAGACGCAGGGGGCCTACCTGTTGCTCTGTGACGGGAAACGGCGGAAGCTGGCCTCTCCCAAACGGAAGAAAGCTGTACACACGGCACCGGTAGGAGAGTTCCGGCACCCGGTCCTGGATCGGATCCAGGCGGGAGACAGGATCTCAAACCAAGATATACGGAGGGCGCTGGCCGCTTTCCGAGTTGAGGAACTAAGGAGGGTATGACGCTTTGGCAAAGGACGATATGATCGAAGTGGAGGGCGTCGTGACCGAGTCCCTTCCCAATACCACGTTCCATGTGGACATCGGAAACGGCCATATCATTCTGGCCCACATCTCCGGCAAACTGCGCATGAACTTCATTCGCATCCTGCCCGGAGACAAAGTGACGGTCCAGATGTCCCCTTATGACGTAACGCGGGGCCGGATCACTTGGCGAAGCAAGTGATTGGTCCCATCCGACCAGAACCCAACAACGACCGGCGCGGGTACGCGGGGCCTTGCCTCCGCCGTGCCGGGGCCATCAGGCTGAACAGGAGGTACAAACATGAAAGTTAGACCGTCCGTGAAGCCCATGTGCGAGAAGTGCAAGATCATCAAGCGCAAGGGCAAGGTCATGGTTATTTGTGAGAACCCCAAGCATAAGCAGAGACAAGGTTAATAGGAGGTGCTGAAACAGTATGGCACGTATTGCTGGCATTGACTTGCCGAAGGATAAGCGGGTCGAGATTGGCCTGACCTATATCTACGGCATTGGGCGCACCAGCGCCAATAAGATCCTGGCCGAGGCCGGTATCAACCCCGACACCCGCGTGAAGGACCTGACTGAGGCCGATGAGGCTAAGCTGCGTGAGATCATCAGCCACAGCTACACTGTGGAAGGCGACCTCCGCCGTGACGTGGCGATGGACATCAAGCGTCTGACCGAGATCGGCTGCTACCGCGGCATGCGTCACCGCAAGGGCCTGCCTGTCCGTGGTCAGCGTTCCAAGACCAATGCGCGTACCCGCAAGGGTCCCAAGCGCACTGTCGCCAATAAGAAGAAGTAAGGGAGGGAGAAACACATGGCTACCGCTACCAAGGGTAAGAAGGTTATCCGCAAGCGCCGTGAGCGCAAGAACGTTGAGAAGGGCCAGGTGCATATCCGCTCCTCGTTCAACAACACCATGGTTACCGTGACCGACATGGGCGGCAACGCCCTGTCCTGGGCCTCCTCCGGCGGCCTGGGCTTCCGCGGTTCCCGGAAATCCACCCCCTTCGCCGCGCAGACCGCTGCTGAGACTGCCGCTAAGGCTGCCATGGAGCACGGCCTGAAGACCGTCGAGGTGTACGTGAAGGGCCCCGGCGCCGGCCGTGAGGCCGCTATCCGCGCCCTGCAGGCCGTGGGTCTGGAAGTCACTCTGATCAAGGACGTGACTCCCATTCCCCACAACGGCTGCCGTCCGCCGAAGCGCCGCCGCGTGTAAGAGAAGGAGGAAGAACAAATGGCAAAGAATATGCAGCCTATCGCCAAGCGCTGCCGTGCGCTGGGCATTTCTCCTGCCGCTATGGGCTATGCCAAGAAGGAGAGCAACCGCAATCCCGGCGGCCAGATGAGAAAGAAGAAGAGCGAGTATGCTCTTCAGCTGACCGAGAAGCAGAAGGTCAAGTTTGTCTACGGCATCATGGAGAAGCAGTTCCGCTCCTACTATGAGAAGGCCGCCCGTATGCCCGGCAAGACCGGTGAGAACCTGCTGGTGCTGGTGGAGCGTCGCCTGGACAACGTGGCGTACCGGCTGGGCTTCGCCATGACGCGCCGTGAGGCCCGTCAGCTGGTGGGTCACGGCCACTTCACCGTCAATGGCCAGCGGGTGGACATCCCCTCCTACCTGGTCAAGCCCGGCGATGTGATCGAGGTCCGTGAGGCGAGCCGCTCCTCTGTGAAGTTTAAGCGCCTGACCGGCGAGGATGCGCCTTCCGTGCTGCTGCCCAAGTGGCTGGAGCGTGAGAAGAACACTCTGAAGGGCACTGTGGTGCAGATGCCCACCCGCGAGGATGTGGATCTGCCCATCGAGGAGCACCTGATCGTCGAGCTGTACTCCAAGTAATACTGCTTGTACCCTCGATTATTGGTGAGCTGTATAGGGCTGCGGGCGCGACGCCCGCAGCCGCGAAAAGGAGGGTAACACATGGTAGAAATCGAGAAGCCCCGCATCGAATGTGTGGAGAACCCCGGCGACGGTTCCTACGGCAAGTATGTGGTGGAGCCTCTGGAGCGCGGCTACGGCACGACCCTGGGCAACTCCCTGCGCCGCATCCTGCTCTCGTCCCTGCCTGGCACCGCCGTCACTTCCATTAAGATTGCTGGTGTGCAGCACGAGTTCTCCACCATTCCCGGCGTGAAGGAAGATGTGACCGAGATCGTTCTCAACGTCAAGAGCATCATCGCCAAGCTCCACTGTGAGGGAGTTAAGACGGTCTATATCGAGGCTAACGGCGAGTGCGAAGTGACAGCAGGCGACATCAAGGCCGACGGTGAGGTTGAGGTACTCAACCCTGACCTGCATATCGCTACTCTGGGTCCCGATGCCAGCCTGAATATGGAGTTGACTCTGTCCCACGGCCGCGGCTATGTGCCCGCCGACCGGAACAAGCCGGCCCAGGCCATCATTGGTCTGATCCCGGTGGACTCCATCTACACGCCGGTGCGTAAGGTCAATTACACGGTGGAGAACACCCGTGTACGCGATCTGACGGACTTTGACAAGCTGACCCTGGAGGTATGGACCGACGGTACCATCACCGCCCGGGACGCGGTCAGCCTGGGCGCCCGTATCCTGTGCGATCATTTTGTCCTCTTCACCGATCTCTCTGAGACCATGGGCTCCAAGTCCACGGTGGTGGAGAAGGCGGAAGCGCAGCGGGATAAGGTGCTGGAGCTGACCATTGAGGAGCTGGATCTGTCGGTCCGTTCCTTTAACTGCCTCAAGCGGGCCAACATCAACACGGTGGAGGATCTGATTTCCAAGACCGAGGATGAGATGATGAAGGTGCGCAATCTGGGCCGCAAGAGCCTGGAAGAGGTTATCAACAAGCTGGCCATGATGGGCCTGCACCTGGCTGACGACGAGAACAACAACTAAAGCCAGAGGGAAGAGCGGACCGGGGGCATGTAACGTCCCCTCCCGGTCCTGTGGTCCGAAAGGGCGCTCTTCCGGGGGGAGACCCTCCGGACGAATTTCAAAGAATGGAGTTCGCCTTGGCGAACATCCGATAGGAGTGGATTGACATGTCCCATAACCGTAAACTGGGCAAGCCCACCGATCAGCGTGTGGCTATGCTGCGCGCCATGACCACCTACCTGCTGGAGAACGGCCAGATCAAGACCACCGTCTCCCGCGCCAAGGAAGTGGCTCCTCTGGCTGAGAAGATGATCACTCTGGCGAAGAACGCCAACCTGGCCAACTACCGTAAGGCGCTGTCCTACCTGACCAAGGAGGACGTGGCCAAGAAGCTCTTCGATGAGATCGGCCCCAAGTACGCTGAGCGCAACGGCGGCTACACCCGTGTCGTGAAGATCGGGCCTCGCCGCGGCGATGCTGCCGAGATGGCCATCGTTCAGCTGGTGTAAGCAAGGAAAGAAGAAAGCGCGGATATTCCACAAAAGGTGGAATATCCGCGCTTTTGCTTTCCCAGATTGACACATTTCCCTTTGTCAGATAGAATGAGAGCATAAAAAGGGCCGGAGATGTGTGCGAATTGGAGGATATGCCATGTCGTTCAAAGGGAGAATGGCGGTTTATCTGGCGATTGCCGGGCTTTTTGCAGCTTTGCTGACCGGACTCATCGTCCAGTCCGTGCATATCCATACGCTGGAGCAGAGAGCGCAGCTGCATGTGGTGGGCACCTATGTCACCGGCACTGTCCTGAATGGAGACGGGACCTATTTGGTCTTTGAGTCGGATGGAGGTTGCGCACAATATAAGCCCTTTGGCACAGTGGACCGGGGGACGTATCAACAGGACGGGGTCCAGATCTGCATGAATTTTGCTGGGCGGCCAATGTATGCCGTATGGGCAGATGGTCAGCTCTATGTGTTTTCTGCACAGGACGATGAGATTCGCGTATTTGAGAAGCAGAGCGATATTCCAACCTATATCAATGTACAGGAGTGACTGTGGGAAACATCTTGCAATGAGAAGGGATATGTGATATACTCTCCCTAATCATCTGAAAGAGGAGACGGTGAACCTTCGTGGACGAACCTCCGCCTAGTTGCAAAAAGTATAGAATTCATTGGGGACAGCCTTATGCCGTGGTTTTACGGGAATAGGGTTGTCCTTTTGCGCGTTTACACACAAAATGAATGATATGAGTGGAGTTGATGGAGTTCTTATGTTAGACAGTGCCAGTATTGCGATGATCGTTGCCCTGATTTTCCTGGTGGTTATGTCCGGATATTTTTCCGCCTCGGAAACCGCCTTTACGTCTCTGAACCGGGCCCGCCTGAAAAGCTGGGCGGACAACGGAGACCAGCGGGCTGCACGGGCCCTTGCCCTGTCGGAAGATTACGATAAGCTGTTGTCCACACTGCTCATTGGCAACAATATAGTCAACAATGTGGCGACTACCATTGGCGCGGTGCTTTTTATCCGCCTGATTGATGACGTACGGGGCCCCACAGTGTCTGCCACCGTGCTGACCATTGTGATCCTGATCTTCGGCGAGGTCTCCCCCAAAAGTCTGGCCAAGGAGTCTCCCGAGCGCTTTGCCATGTTTTCTGCGCCGCTGCTGGGGCTCTTCCGAACCATTCTCACTCCGCTGAACTTCTTGTTCAGTCAGTGGAAGAAACTGCTGTCCAAGGTGATCCGCAAGTCGGATGACAGTGGGATCACTGAGGAGGAGCTGGTGACCCTGGTGGACCAGGCGGAGAGCGAAGGCGGCCTGGATCAGCATGAGAGCAAGCTCATCCGCTCGGCCATCGAGTTTAATGACCTGGAGGTGGATGAAATTCTTACCCCTCGGGTTGACATTGTGGCGGTGGAGGATATTGACTCCATGGACGAGATCGCCCAGGCCTTTGCCGAGAGCGGTTATTCCCGCCTTCCGGTTTACCATGAGGACATCGACGATATCGTAGGTGTGATTCATGAAAAGGATTTCCACGCCGCGCGTTACCGTGGAATCGATGATGTAAAGACGATCATGGGTCCCATGCTTTACACCACAGGCAACACCAAAATCTCTGAACTGCTGCGCATCCTCCAGAAGGAGAAAGCACATATGGTTATCGTGGTGGATGAGTACGGCGGCACCGAGGGCCTGGTGACCCTGGAGGACATCGTGGAGGAACTGGTAGGGGAGATCTGGGACGAACACGACGAAGTCATCGAGGAATTTAAAAAGCAGGAGGACGGCAGTTACCTCATTTCCTGCTCCGCTGACCTTACCGACCTGTTTGACCTGTTTTCCATCAAGGGGGAGTGCGACGCAAACACAATCTCCGGTTGGGTCATGGAACAGATCGGCCGGGTGCCAGAGGAGGGCGACCACTTTGTGGCGGACGGTCTGGATGTGACGGTTACCAAAGTGGATCACCGCCGAGTGCTGGAAATCCGGGTGGTCGTACTTGCATCGGAAGAAGAGGAAAAGGGGAAGGACCAGTGAACGCAAAGACACGGAGTCTTGCCCAGGAGCTGCGCCATGCTCTGCACGCCCACCCGGAGCTGTCCGGGCAGGAGGTGTGGACCAAGGCACACCTGATGGACGTTCTGAGGGAGCATACCCACCTGGAGCTGGTGGACCGGGGCAGCTGGTTCTATGCTTTGTGCCGTGGCAGGGGGCCGGGAAAGGTGGCCTTCCGGGCCGACTTTGATGCCCTGCCCATGGAGGAAACCACACCGCTGCCCTACCGTTCCCAGTGTCCCGGCGTGGCTCACAAGTGCGGCCACGATGGCCACAGCGCGGCGTTGGCCCTGCTGGGGCTGACCTTGGAGGAGACCGGGGCGGACCGGGATGTATATCTTGTGTTCCAGCCCGCCGAGGAGGTGGGCGGCGGAGGCGAGGCCTGTGCCGCCCTGCTGCGGGAAGAGGGGATCGGGGAGGTCTACGCCTTCCACAATATGCCCGGGTATCCTCTGGGGGCCGTGGCCCTGCGGGAGGGGACCATGAATTGCGCTTCCAAGGGTCTGACCCTCCGTTTTGAGGGAACACCTACCCATGCCAGCACACCGGAACTGGGCCGCAATCCGGCCCAGGCGGTGGCCCGGGTGGTGGCCGCCCTGCCGGAGCTTACCCGCCGGGAGGACCACCGGGGATTGGTGATGGCCACCGTGGTCCAGATCGACGTGGGGGAACCCGCCTTCGGAATCTCGGCCTATCGGGGGGCGCTGCTGCTCACCCTGCGGGCCCAGTACCAGCAGGAGCTGGATGAGCTGGAGCGGGCGCTGACGGAGTTGGCCCGCCAGGCGGCCCGGGAGGACGGCCTGACTTTGACACTGGAGCAGCAGGACGTGTTTCCCGAGACGGCCAACCACCCCGCCGGGGCGGAAAAGGTCCGGCAAGCGGCCCGGGCACTGGGGATGCCGGTGATCGAGATGGCAGAGCCCATGCGGGCCTCGGAGGATTTCGGCTGGTATCTGCGGCAGGCGGAGGGCGCCCTGTTCCTGCTGGGCGATGGGGAGGAGCATCCGCCCCTGCACAGTGCGGATTTTGACTTTCCGGACGCATTGCTGGAAAAGGCCTGTGCGCTCTTCCAGCAGCTGATTTAAAAAGAAAAAAGAGTCCCGCGGCTATCTGCCGCGGGACTCTTTTTTAGTTTGCCAGACGGGTACGCTCCCAGTAGGCAGCCATGCTCTCGCCGCTTTGTCCGGTGACCTCATGGCAGAGATAGCCGGCCAATTCCGCCGGTGGTGCCCAGGCCAGGGCCGAGGCCTCGTCCGGAAATTCCACCTCGGCGTAGAAGAAGCCGCTTTCCAGAGCGGGGTCCACCGAATTGACCTCCAGCGTGTATCCGCCGGGCAGGGCATAGCGGCGCTGCTGCTTTTCAATTATGGGCCTGTCCAGCATGGCCTTCAGCCGGGTATAGTGGTCGGGGCTCAGCGGCAGCTCGATCTCCTCCCGGCTCAGGCCTCCCTTGCCCTTGAAGCAGAGCACATAGGCGGTGGTGCCGCCCTGTACGGCCTCCCGGCGGATGCGTACGGCGGGACGGGTGCAGAAATAGCCCTGTTCCATCTCCAGGGTGGAGGCAGCCTCTTGCTGAGGCCAGCCCTCCACCAGCCAGCGGCGTTCGATCTCCATCGCGCTCACCTCCCTCAGAACGGCAGGGCCACGATGGCCGGTACCAGCAGCGGTACCGCCAGGGAGAGGACCACACCGGAGGTAAAGGAGTAGATGGTAATGCGCTCATGAGTGGCGCCCACCACCACGGGAAGCACCGTATCCATGGCGGCCGCGCCGGGCAGGGAGGCGCACTCCACATACCCCACATATTTGGCCACAAAGGGGATGGAGACGATAGCGAAGATCTCCCGCATCACGTTGGACAGGAAGGAGACGGCGGAGACCGACAGGGAATAGGGAGCCAGCAGGGTGGGGGCCAGGGAGTACCAGCCCAGCCCGGCGGCCGCAGCCATAGAGTCCTTGACGCCCAGGGGGAGCAGCAGCCCGGCCAGGGCCGCGAAGGCCAGCGAGCCCGCGCCCACCGCCACCGGAACCAGCAGCACCTGGAAGCCGGCGGCCTTCACATCGCTGAGGAAGGTACCCTGCCGGCCCATATCCATGCCAACCAAGAACAACAGCAGATACAGTCCAAAGGTGATGACTGAGCCGCAGTGGACCGTGACGGCCGGGGGCAGGACGAACCGGCCGGCCAGCATGCCCAGTACCACAGCGATGACGATCCATTTGGTGAGAGCGTTGTCAGCCTTTCCGGCCGAATGCTTTTCTTCCTGTCCGGTCTGGGCGCTGCCCCGGGGGAGGCCCACATGATCCAGCCGGAGCACAAAGCGCCGCAGCAGGGTGAGAAACAGCAGAGAGCCGGCCATGGCAAACAGGGTGATCACCAGGGCGGCCAGGCCGATCTGCCCCAGGGAAGCGATGACCTCATCGTTAGCACCCAGATTGACGCCCAGGGTGACAATAAGGATCATCAGTGCTACAAATTGCAGTTTGCCCAGCCAGACCAGAGGGCGGCTGCGCACCTGCCGGCGGGAGCCGATGATGGCCCCTACGACCACAAGGGCGATGTAGATTGCCAGACTGCTCAGTGTGCTGAGGGTGGTATTCATACCCATCCATCCTTTGCAGATTGATTGGAGTCCGGGTCCTATTCTAGCATGGCCGTCAGGGAAAGTCCACCCCTGGCGCGAATGGGCAAAAAAGCGCCCTCCCGGCGGCTGCGGGAGGGCACTGGAACGTTCCGGTTACAGGCTCTGGATAAAGCTCATGGGCACATAAGTCACGCCGTCCACGGTGTAAGGAGCGGAAGCAAGTGTCAGCTCGGTGCCGTTTTTCACGGCGGAACTGTTGCCGGGCTGGAGGGAGAGGGTATCCGTACCCTTGGTGAGGGTAATGCCGCCGGTGGCGGCGTCCCAGGTTACGGTGTAGCCCTTGAACTCGGCGGCCGCCCGCAGGGCGGTGGTGGCCTCAAAGGTGGTGGGGGTCTTACCGCTGCTCAGGCCGCTGTTGTGGGTCACGGTGGTGAGCAGCTCGGCATACAGATGGTCGGCGTTGGCCATCTGCTCCTCTACCATCTGCTGGGCAAGGGCGGTGACATAGGCGTCGCCCTGGGCCTCATCCTGGGCGTAGAGGGCCTTGACGGTCTCCCCGGCAGCCTCCATCTCGGCCTGCATCATGGCCTCCTGAAGCGTCCAGTAGTCCTCCACCCCCTGGCTGTACAGAGTGCGGTCGGTGTCTGCCAGGCCGCAGATCTTCTTAAACGCCCAGTAGACGCTGTTTTCCACATAGGTGGCGCTGTCGGTCTTCCAGGCGTCGGCGGTATCGGTGATGCCGCTGAATTCGGGCAGGAACACCGAGTGCTCCGCGCCGCCGGCGGCCAGCCAGGTCACCGCTGCGCTCTGGGTGGGGTAATCGTCGTGGATCTGGATAATGTGGGTCTCCGGAGTGGTGGAGACGGCGATGGCCCGCACACCTTCATTGCCCTCCTGGTCGGCGTCATATTCGGTACCCTCGTACCGGTTGCGGTAGATGGCCATTACATCGTCCAGAGTTACCTTTTCATCGGGGGTATAAAACAGCTCATAGAAGGTGTCGGTGTTGTAGTCCCCCACACTGGAGGGGGCCAGCACCTTGTGGCCGATCCAGGTGCGCATGTTGGAGCTGTCACTGCGGCTGCCATCTGTGACCGACTTGGCCAGGTTATACTGACCATCCTCCATCACGGCCAGACCCAGTGTGTCGATGGTGGTAAAAAGCCCGTCAGAGAAGATGTAGTTCTCCGTGTCCTCCGGGTCCACGCAGCCGATCATAAACTGGTTGCCGAACACGGCTACGGCGTCCTCGGGCATTTTCATAGCGGCATACTGGTGCCCACCGTAGATCTCCACGATCCAGGCCTCCTCCTGGTCGGCGATCATGACGATGTTGCCCTCGGCTGAGCCATAGGTATCCACCAGCTCCAGCAGGTTTTCCACGCCCTCCCGGGCGGTGGCGGAGCAGCAGGCCACGGCGGCAGGAAGCACAGCCTCCCGCAGGCCGTCGTCCACATAGGGGTCGGCCTCTTCCCACTGTTCACAGGGGGAGGCGGACACGGTGCCGGTGACGGACACCCCCATCTCATTGCTGCACACGGCAGGATAGATCCCGTCTCCTGCGTCGGCGTAGTCACTCATCATGGTGTACTGATAGGTGGTGGCGGGCAGAGGCATCTGGAAGCCGTTGATGTCTTCCAGTACCCGGCCGGGCTGATTGTCCACATGGGGGACCACCAGGTGGAGCTTCTCATAGTCGGAAGGACTGATGTCTTCACTGCGGGCGATGATGGTGGTGCCGTCGGCACTGGCCTGCTTGCCCACATAAAGGCCGGTGCAGGCCATAGCGCTTACGTTGCTCAGGGCCACGGCGGCGGCCAGAGCGGTGGTCAATACTTTTGCTGCCTGTTTCATACTCTGTTCCCTCTCTTCCGGTGTATCGTCCTTGGAAGCCGACAGTTGAAAGCGAATTTATATTCACTATATCGGCAATTTATGTGAATATTATTTCATGATACAGGTAAAAAGTCAAGGGAGAAAGGGGGTAATATATGCATAAAAATACACCTGGATGCACGGAAATATTTGGTGCATCCGGGTGGAAAAAGAGGCCCCCGGCATTTGCCGGGGGCCTCTTGGATAGGATCAGTTCTGCTCCAGAGCCTTGGAGTCCACTTCTTCCTTCAGCTTGGCAACAAAGGCGTCAAAGCTCATGACGGTCTGCTCGCCGTGGCGGTTGCGCACGGCCACGTCGCCGCTCTCGGCCTCCTTGTCACCCACAACCAGCATATAGGGGACCTTCTCCAGCTGAGTGTCCCGGATCTTCTTGCCGATCTTCTCGTTGCGGTGGTCGGTCTCTACGCGGTAACCCAGCGCGTCCAGCTTGGCGGCAACCTGATTGGCATAGTCGGCGGCACGGTCGGTAATGGGCAGTACCTTTACCTGCACGGGAGCCAGCCAGGTGGGGAAGGCACCGGCAAAGTGCTCGGTGATGACGCCGATGAAGCGCTCGATGGAGCCCAGAACCACCCGGTGGAGCATGACGGGCCGGTGCTTCTGGCCGTCCTCGCCGGTGTACTCCAGCTCAAACCGCTCAGGCAGCTGGGAGTCCAGCTGGACGGTACCGCACTGCCAGGTACGGCCCAGGGAGTCGGCCAGGTGGAAGTCCAGCTTGGGACCATAGAAGGCGCCGTCGCCCTCGTTGATCACAAACTCTTTGCCCATCTCGGTGATGGCCTCTTTCAGGATGTCCTGGTTGTGCTCCCACTGCTCCACGGTGCCGATGTGGTCCTCGGGCATGGTGGACAGCTCAATCTGGTAGGGCAGACCGAAGACCGAGTAGACCTCGTCAAACAGCTTGACCACATTCTTGATCTCGTCCTTCAGCTGCGCCTGGGTCATGAAGATGTGGGCATCGTCCTGGGTAAAGCAGCGGACCCGGAACAGGCCGTGGAGGGCACCGGAGAGCTCATGCCGGTGGACCAGGCCCAGCTCACCTACCCGCAGGGGCAGATCCCGGTAGGAGTGGGGCTCGCTGGAGTAGACCAGCATGCCGCCGGGGCAGTTCATGGGCTTGATGGCAAAGTCGGTGTCGTCGATGACGGTGGTGTACATGTTGTTCTTGTAGTGATCCCAGTGGCCGGAGCGCTCCCACAGCTGGCGGTTGAGCATGATGGGGGTGGAGATCTCCACGTAGCCGTAGCGCTTGTGGACCTGACGCCAGTAGTCAATCAGGGTGTTGCGCAGCACCATGCCCTTGGGCAGGAAGAAGGGGAAGCCGGGGCCTTCGTCCCGCAGCATGAAGAGGCCCAGCTCTTTGCCCAGCTTGCGGTGGTCCCGCTTCTTGGCCTCCTCGATGCGCTGCAGATAGGCATCCAGCTCATCCTTTTTGGGGAAGGCGATGCCATAGATGCGCTGCAGGGTCTCGCGGTTGGAATCACCCCGCCAGTAGGCGGCGTTGCAGGCGGTCAGCTTGATGGCGTTGCCCTTGATGCGGCCGGTGGAGTCCAGGTGGGGGCCGGCGCACAGGTCGGTAAACTCACCCTGCTTATAGAAGGAGATGTGGGCGTCCTCAGGCAGGTCCTGGATCAGCTCCACCTTGAAGGGCTCGCCCTTCTCCTCCATGAACTTCAGAGCCTCTTCCCGGGGCAGCTCAAAGCGCTCCAGCTTCAGCTTCTCCTTGCAGATCTTGCGCATTTCGGCCTCGATCTGCTCCAGATGCTCGGGGGTGAAGGCGAAGGGGGCGTCCATATCATAGTAGAAACCCTCATCGATGGAGGGGCCGATGGCCAGCTTTACCTCAGGCCACAGACGCTTGACGGCCTGGGCCATCACATGGGAGCAGGTATGCCAGTACGTCTTGCGGTACTCGGGATTTTCAAAGGAAAATTCATTCTTGACTTCTTCGGACATAAGAAATACCTCCTAACATAGTCTTTAGGGGTGTAAAAAAACGCTTCACCCCTGACGATCCAGGGGTGAAGCGTACAGCTCCACGGTTCCACCCTGCTTGCGGCCCGACGGGCCGCCGCTTGATTGCCGCTGTAACGGGCGGTCCCGGCTCATTTACTTGGCATATGCCGTTCATGGGCGGCTCGGGGGTGGTTGAACGCTGACCATACCTGGGAAGCGCTTTCAGCCTATGGCGCTCCTTCTCTGACAGGTGGTGCGGCGCGGTGTCCCCGTCATTGCCTCTTTGACGCAGACACTATATCACCAACCGGCCTCGGTGTCAAGCGGGAGGAGTATTTTCCGGTGCAGAGGGGGAAAACGTTAGAATTCACATACTATTCATAATTCGGTCATGATTTTGTCTTATTTAACGGGTACTATAAAACCAGATTCAGAGATGAATCGAACACAAGACCATCCTCCCAACCAATTCCTCTCTTATCCCTCTCTAACACCTTTGCAAAAACACACAACAACACACACACCCGAAAAGCCCCGGCCGGAAGGCCGGGGCTTTTCGGTACTTCTCACATTGCAATTAAAGGGGAATTGGGGTATCATAACGGTATTCTGAACAGACGGGAAAAGGAGGCGCTTATCATGCGCGACGGTTTTATCAAAGTAGCCGCCGGTACCCCGAAGATCCGGGTAGCCGACTGCCGTTACAATGCCGAGCAGATCTTTACCCTTATGCGGGAGGCGGATAAGCAGGGAGTCAAAGTGCTTTGTCTGCCTGAACTCTGCCTCACTGGCTATACCTGCGGGGACCTGTTTTTGCAGCCCACTTTGAGGAGAGGGGCGGAAGACGGGCTTGCCACCATTCTGGAGGCCACCAAGAACCTGGATATGATTGCTGCCATTGGTTTGCCTGTATGGAACAAATACGACAACAAACTGTATAATTGCGCAGCTGTAATACAAAATGGTCATATTTTGGGGCTGGTGCCCAAGACTTATCTGCCCAATTACGGGGAGTTCTATGAGCAAAGATGGTTTGCCTCCGGGGCCGGAGTGGATGTAATGATTGAACTGTGCGGGGAGGAAGTTTCTCTTTGCCGCAGCCTCCTTTTTGCCTGTGACGATTTGCCCGAACTGGTGATCGGGGTGGAGCTGTGCGAGGACCTGTGGGCCCCTGAGCCGCCCTCTGCTGCCCTGGCCCGAGCGGGAGCTACCGTTTTGTTAAATCTGTCTGCCTCCAATGAGCTGGTGGGGAAGGCGGCCTATCGCCGGTCGCTGGTGTCCGGTCAGTCCGGACGTCTGGTGTGCGGTTATGTATATGCGGACGCCGGCGAGGGGGAGTCCACCACCGATCTGGTGTTTGGCGGCCATAATATTATCGCTGAGAATGGCACCATTCTGGCTGAGCGGCGGTTTGCCTCCGGTCTTACCATCAGTGAGATCGACGTCAAGCGGCTGGCCTACGAACGCCAGCGGATGAACACCTATCAGGCCGACCGGAACCGGGAGAGCTGGCGGATCTGCTTTGAACTGGATTTGTCTGATACCCGCTTGACCCGGCCGGTATCTCCCACGCCCTTTGTACCCCAGAATGAGAGCGATAGAGCCGAGCGCTGCAATGAGATCCTGTACATGGCGGCTCTGGGCCTCAAAAAGCGGTTGGAGCACACCGGAGCCAAGACGGCGGTGGTGGGCCTGTCCGGCGGTCTGGACTCCACCCTGGCCGTGCTCATCACGGCGGTGTCCATGGAGATGCTGGACCGGCCTGCCAGCGATATCATTGCTGTCACCATGCCCTGTTTCGGCACCACCGACCGCACCAAGTCCAATGCGGTGCTGCTGGCCGAGCGGCTGGGCTGCACCCTCAAGACCATCGACATCGGCCGGGCGGTGAAGGTCCACTTTGAGGACATCGGCCAGTCCATGGAGGATCATGATGTGACCTTTGAAAACGGCCAGGCCCGTGAGCGGACCCAGGTGCTTATGGACATTGCCAACCAGACCGGCGGGCTGGTCATAGGCACCGGCGACCTCTCTGAGCTGGCTTTGGGCTGGTGCACCTACAACGGGGACCACATGAGCAACTACGCCGTCAACGCCGGTATTCCCAAGACCCTGGTGCGTCATCTGGTGAGCTTCATCTCCGACGATAAGGAGGCGGAGGACCCCCAGCTCTCCGGTGTGCTGGCTGATATTCTGGACACTCCGGTCTCGCCCGAGTTGCTCCCCGCCATTGAGGGCAAGATCGCCCAGAAGACCGAAGATTTGGTGGGCCCCTATGAGCTGCATGATTTTTATCTCTACTATGCTGTCCGCTGGGGATTCCCGCCCCGGAAGGTACTCCGGCTGGCAGAGCAGGCCTTCGGCCGGGCTTATGACCGCGCGACCCTCCTCAAGTGGCTGAAAAACTTTTACCGCCGGTTCTTCTCCCAGCAGTTCAAGCGCTCCTGTCTGGCGGATGGGCCCAAGGTGGGCTCGGTAGCCCTGTCTCCCCGGGGCGACTGGCGCATGCCCTCCGATGCAGTGGCCCAGCTGTGGCTGGAGGAACTGGAGGACCTGAAGTAATCCATGAACCGTTATGCGGACCTGTTTTTGACCTTTGCCCGCATTGGCGGGTGTACCTTCGGCGGCGGTTATGCCATGCTGCCCATTCTCCAGCGGGAGATCGTGGAGAAAAAGAATTGGGCCAGTGAAGAGGAACTGGCCGACTATTTTGCCATCGGCCAGTGTACGCCCGGCGTCATCGCTGTCAACACGGCCACCTTCGTGGGGCAGAAGCAGAAAGGTGTGCCCGGCGGCATTGTGGCTACACTGGGCGTAGTGTTCCCCTCGCTGGTCATCATCCTGGTCATTGCCGCCTTTTTGCAGAATTTTGCCGATATCCCCGCCGTGGTCCATGCCTTCAACGGTGTGCGGGCCTGTGTATGTGCGCTGATCTTGAGCAGCGTGCTCAAACTGCGGCGGACCACCATTGTGGATGGACTGACCCTGGTGATTTTCCTGGTGGTGCTTGCCCTGGCTCTGGCGGGTAATTTTGCGCACTTTCCAGAAAACGCGCTGGGGGCGGTGCTGGACTTTATCTGCTCTCCCATCGTGCTTGTGGTGGCGGCAGGTGTGACCGGGCTGTGGGCCCGGGCTGCCAAAGGAGGGCCGAAGGCATGATCTATCTCCGACTTTTTTATGAGTTTTTCAAAGTAGGGCTGTTCTCCATCGGCGGAGGCCTGGCCACCATTCCCTTCCTGTCGGATATGGGAGGCAGGACCGGCTGGTTCAGCGCCGGAGAGCTGGCCAATATGATCGCTGTGTCCGAGGCCACTCCAGGTCCCATGGGGGTAAATATGGCCACCTATGTGGGATTCCACACCGGCGGCGTGCCGGGGGCCGTGGTGGCTACGCTTGGACTGGTATGTCCGGCCATTATCATCATCGCCATCATCGCCGGGTTTTTGAAGAAGTTTCGGGAGAGCCGTAGCGTCGAGGCGGTGTTCTATGGCATCCGTCCCGCCTCCACCGGCCTTATCGCCGCGGCACTGGCGGAAGTGTGCGTGATTGCCCTGATGTTTCACGAAACGGGGGTGGAGACCGCCCCGGGGGAATTTGTGACCCGAACGGAACTCTTTTACTGGCCAGCCATCGCTCTGGCGGCGGCTGTATTTGTGGGGCTCCGCCTGCCGGGGCTGAAAAAGCTCCACCCGGTAGTTTTTATCGCCGTTTCGGCTCTGGTCGGGATCGTGTTCCAACTGTGAAAGGGCGGCATTTCCGGCCAACCCCTTTTTTGCGGAGACAATGTATGTTATACTAAAAAAAAGCGCGGCTTCCACGGGGAGCCGCCCCATATGAGACAGAAGGAGACGTGGAACGAATGATGGATAAACACTTGATCGCGGTGGCTCTGGGACAGGAGCCGGCCGACCTCATCATCCGGGGCGGCAAGCTGATCAACGTACACACGGCCGAGATCTATGAGACCGACGTGGCGGTTGCAGGGGAGCGCATTGCCGCCGTGGGCAGCCTGCCCGAGGGGTGCTGCGGCCCGAACACCAAGATCATTGACGCCGCCGGCAAGTATCTGGCCCCCGGCTTTATCGACGCTCACATCCACATTGAGAGCAGCATGCTCACCTACACCGAGTTTGCCAAGATGGTGGTCAAGCACGGTACCACTGCCGTGGCCAGCGACCTCATGGAGGTCACCATTGTCTCCGGCGTAGAGGGCATGAAGGAAGTGCTGGCCGAGTCCGCCGGTACCCCTGTGAAGCTCTACTATCCCGTCCCTGCCTTTATGGAGGAAAACGGGCTTCAGACCACCGGTTCCACCCTCCACGCCTCCATGATGGACGAGCTCATCCAGCTGCCCCAGGCCGTGGGCCTGGCCGAGGTGCTGGTGCCCCCCATCCTGGGCGGCAGCCCCGCCTCTGCCCACATGCTGGAGCTGGCGGAGAAGTACCACAAGACCGCCGAGGGCCACGCACCGGCCACTTATGACGCCAACCTGAATGCCTATGCCTCCACCGGCATCAACTCCGACCACGAGTCCACCAATAAGGAGGAGGCCCTCCAGAAGCTGCGTGCCGGTCTGCATGTGCTGATGCGGGAGGGCTCCGCCTCCACCGACCTGCGTGCCTGCCTGAAGGTGCTCACCGAGAACCACGTGGACGCCCGCCACTGCTGCATGGTGTCCGACGATATCGACGCCCTCCACATCAAGGACTGCGGCCACCTGGACCACAAGGTGCGCATTGCCGTGGAGGAGGGAGTGGACCCGGTGACTGCCATCCAGATGGTCACCCTTAACCCTGCTGAGAGCTTCCGCATCGACAACGAGTGTGGCTCCATTGTGCCCGGCAAGTATGCCGACATCGTGCTGCTGTCCTCCCTGGAGCAGTGCAAGGTGGAGCAGGTGGTGTCCAAGGGCGAACTCATCGTGGACAACGGCGCCCTCACCCGTGAGCTGAAGGCCCCTGCCTACAGTGACAAGCTGCTGGGTACTGTACATATGAAACACGTTACCGGAGATGATCTGGTACTGAAGGTGGATCCCAAGGCCTCCAAGGCCACCGTCCATGTCATCGGCGCATCCCCTGTGTCCCTGCTCACCGACGATCTCACCGTTACCCTGCCGGTGGTGGACGGTGTGGTGCAGCCTGATGTGGAAAACGACGTCCTGCGCATCGCCTGCGTGGAGCGCTACGGCAAGAACGGCTCCATCGGCCGGGCCTTTATCAAGAATTTCGGCCTGAAGTCCGGCGCCATCGCCATCTCCGTAGGCCACGACCACCACAACGTCAGCGTGGTGGGCTCCAACCCCGACGACATGGCTCTGGCCGTCAACCGCATTCAGGAGCTCCAGGGCGGCCTGGTGTTCGTAGACGGCGGCAAGGTGATCGAGGAGATCGCACTGCCCATCTGCGGCCTGCTGGCTGACGAGGAGGGCGAGGTCATTGCCGAGAAGCTGCGGGCGGTCATCGCCGCCATGGCGCAGCGGGGCTGCACCGTGCCCTCTCCCAACGTGACCCTGTCCTTCATCACCCTGATCTTCATCCCCGCGCTGGCGATCTCCGACCAGGGTCTGTTTGACGTGAGCAAGTTCCAGATCATCGACCCCGTCATTTCGGTGGAATAAGGAGGCAGCGGCAATGGCACAGACTTATCTGAAGAATGGCTATGTCCTCTCCATGGACGCCAATGACACCGTCTATGACGGCGGCGGCGTGCTGGTGGAGGACGACAAGATCATCGCCGTAGGCAAGGTGGACCCTGCTCTGGTGAAGCCCGATGCGGAGGTCATCGAGCTGGGCGGCAAGTACGTCCTGCCCGGCTTTGTCAACACCCACGTCCATACCTCCCAGCAGATCAGCCGCGGCGTAGGCGACGACGTGGACTTCATCACCTGGCTCCACGACCGGATGTGGCCCTATGAGAGCAACATGACCGAGGAGGACTCCTACGTCTCCACCCTGATGACCTCCCTGGAGCTGATCCGCTCCGGCGTCACCTCCTTTGCCGAGCCCGGCGGGCAGTTCGTCTCCGGCATGGCCCGGGCCACCAAGGAGTCCGGCCTGCGGGGCAAGCTGGCCAAGTCCGTCATGGACTGCGGCGATGGTCTGCCCAAGATCTGGCAGCGCACCATGGAGCAGGAGCTGGAGCAGCAGGTTCTGGACCTGGAGAAGTATCACAACACCGCCGACGGCCGCGTCCAGGTATGGTTCGGCCTGCGCACCATCTTCAACAACACCGATGAGCTGTGCGTGCGCACCAAGGAGCTGGCCGACAAGTACGGCGTGGGCATTCACATGCACGTGGCCGAGGCCAAGGAGGAGAAGGAGTACACCTACGCCCGCTGGGGCGAGGGTACCGTCAAGCACCTGGAGAACCTGGGTGTGCTGGACAAGAATCTGCTGGCCGTCCACACGGTGTGGCTCAACGACGAGGAGCTGGAGCTCTTCAAGAAGCGGGACGTGAAGGTGTCCCACAACCCCGCCTCCGCCATGCGGGTGCTGGGCTTTGCCCGCATCCCCAAGATGCTGAACATGGGTATCTGCGTGTCCATCGGTACCGACGGCGCTTCCTCCTCCAACCACATGGACATGGTGGATGAGATGTGGCTCACCTCCCTGATCCACAAGGGCTGGCGGCTGGATCCCACCGTGGTGCCCGCTCAGGACATCCTGCGGATGGCCACCAAGTGGGGCGCCCGTGCTCTGATGGACGAGAACCTGTACGGCTCCCTGGAGGCCGGCAAGAAGGCTGACCTTATCGTCATCGACCCCCATGGCCCCTCCATGATGCCGGTGAACGACAAGATCGCCGCTCTGGTCACCGCCATGCACTCCGCCAATGTCCAGTCCACCATGTGTGACGGCAAGTGGCTCATGCGGGACCGGAAGATCCTGGTGCTGGACGAGGAGGCCATCCTGAAGGAGGCCTGCGAGCGTGGCGCCGCCATCTACGACCGGGCGGGCATCAAGCTGCCCGACCGTTTCCCTGTGGTCAAGGTGGAGTCCTGAAGCATACCAAACAGGCAAAGGCCCGGATCCCAATTGGGATCCGGGCCTTTTTCAACGCTTCAGCGCGCAGCGCTCATTGCGGTCAACGTAGTGGGCGTCAGCACGCAGAGTCAGAGAACGGGGGCCATCGCCCCCGGGAAAGAACAGGCGGATACCGGTCAGGACGATGTCCCTGGGTCCGGCCTCATGATGAGCAGGGACGGTAAAGATCCGTGCGGCACACACGGCACCCCGTTCCAGAGCTTCCACCTCCACCGCCACCCGGCGTTCGGGCGCTACAGCCGTCAGGCGCAGGGTACACTCCAGTACCTGCCCGCCATCCGGTGACAGCACCCCCAGATCACAGCTGAGCAGACCGCCTTCCAATTCCACCCGGCGTTCCAACATCGGCGCCACCCCCATACAGATTCATACGGCGGGCCAAATGGGCCTGCCGTATGTAAATGAGCCTGCTCAGGGGGCGCTCTATCCTATGCTCAGCGGATCTGACCGTTACCGTAGATCACAAATTTGGAGCTGGTCAGCTCCTCCAGACCCATGGGGCCGCGGGCGTGCATCTTCTGAGTGGAGATGCCGATCTCCGCGCCCAGTCCGAACTCAAAACCGTCGGTAAAGCGGGTGGAGGCGTTGACGTACACCGCCGCGGCGTCCACCTCGTCCAGAAAACGCTGAGCGGCGAAGTAATCGCCGGTAACAATGGCCTCGGAATGGCCGGTACCATGGGCGGCGATAAAATCCACCGCTTCGTCGAAGCCGCCTACCACCTTGACCGCAAGGATGTAGTCGCCAAATTCCGTGTCCCAGTCGGCCTCCTCCGCCGGCCGGACCCAGTCGCCCAGAATGGCCCGGGTCTCAGGGCAGCCCCGCAGCTGCACATCCTTGGTGCGCAGCAGTTCCCAGGCCATGGGAAGAAAGTCGCCGGCTACCGCCCGGTCCACCAGCACGCACTCAGCGGCGTTGCACACGGAGGGGCGGGAAGTCTTGGCGTTGTGGAGAATGCGGGCGGCCATATCCAGATCCGCCTTTTCGTGGACGTACACATGGCATACGCCAACACCGGTCTGGATCACCGGCACCTTGGCGTGCTCCACCACACTGCGGATGAGCCCTGCACCCCCACGGGGAATGAGTACATCCAGATACTCCGTCAGCCCCATCAGCTCGTTGGCACTCTCACGGCTGGTGTCCTCTACCAGGGATACGCAGTTTTGGGGCAGCCCCGCCTGCTCCAGCGCATCGCGCATGATGGCCACGAGGGCCTGGTTGGACCGGAAGGCCTCCTTGCCGCCCCGCAGGATAACGGCGTTGCCCGACTTCAGGCAGAGAACGGCGGCATCCACCGTCACATTGGGCCGGGCCTCGTAAATGATGCCGATGACCCCAAGAGGGACCCGGCGCTTGCCAATGATGAGCCCATTGGGACGGGTGGTCATCTTGGTTACTTCCCCGATGGGATCGGGCAAGGCGGCCACTTGGCGGACCCCTTCCACAATGCCGGCGATGCGCCGAGCATCCAGGGTCAGCCGGTCCAGCAGGGCCGGACGCAGCCCGGCGGCCCGGGCGGCCTCCAGGTCGGCGGCATTGGCGCCCAGGATCTCCGCCTGCCGCTGCTCGATGGCGCGGGCGATGGCCTCCAGAGCGTCATTTTTTCGGGCCGTGCCCGCCACAGCCAGGACCCGGGCGGCATGCTTGGCCGCCAGGCCCTGTGTTTCCAGAATGGTCAAAAGGAATCCCTCCTGTCTGTTAAGCGTGTGTCTTGGGGGCTGAAAAACGGGTCCCCACGTCCTTGCCCTCCACGATGTCGTACAAGGCCTCCATCCGGGCGCCGTTGGCGATGACCATCTCCACTCCGGCCTCCATGGCAATGGCTGCGGCGTTGAGCTTGGTGGCCATGCCGCCGGTTCCACGCCAGGTACCCGCGCCGCCGGCCATGGCCCGCAGTTCGGGGGTAAGGGCCTCCACCCGGTGGATGAGCTTGGCCTCCGGATGGGTACGGGGGTCGGCGTCATACAGGCCGTCGATGTCGCTGAAGAGCACCAGCAGGTCGGCCCCGCACAGCCGGGCCACGATGGCCGACAGGGTATCGTTGTCTCCCAGCACCTTGCACTGGCCGGTCTCGATCTCGGCCGAGGAGACCGAGTCGTTCTCGTTGACTACCGGGATAACCCCCAATTCCAGCAGAGCCTCAAACGTGTTGCGCAGGTGCTGGGAGCGGATGGGTGCATCCACATCTTCACCGGTGAGCAGGATCTGGGCCACCGTGCGGTTATACTCGGCGAAGAGCTTGTCATAAATATGCATCATCATGCACTGGCCCACGGCGGCGGTGGCCTGCTTCATACGCAGCTCCGTAGGCCGGGCGTCCAGGCGCAGTTTCCGGGTGCCGATGCCAATGGCGCCGGAGGAAACCAGCACCACCTGATAGCCCATCCCCTCCAGGTCGGAGAGCACCCGGGCCAGGTGCTCCATGTTTTGTAGATTCAGACTGCCGGTCTCACGGGTGAGGGTAGAGGTACCCACCTTGACCACCAGTCGGCGATAGGTCCGTGACGTTTCCACTTGATTCACACTCCTCTTATCTGTACCGTATCATATCACATTTCCATCCCGGGTGAAAGCGGAAAAGAAGAAAGTGCGGAAATGGACCAATTCCACAAAGAAAACTCGAGGTTTCAATACTTTTTCGCCGATTTACGGTTGAAATTCTTTGCATTTTGGAGTACAATAGCCTCCGCTGACCAAAAGGAGAGCGGAAAGAGGTGGGAGAATGCTCAATATCGTGTTGTTTGAGCCGGAGATCCCACAAAATACGGGGAATATTGCCCGTACGTGCGCTGTGACCGGGACCCGGCTGCACCTAATCAAGCCTCTGGGCTTTGACATCAGCGATAAGGCGGTCAAGCGAGCGGGACTGGATTACTGGCACCTGGTGGACCTGCGGGTCTATGAGAACCTGGAGGACTTTTTCCGCAAGACGGGGGCACAGGATATCTGGCTGGCCACCGCAAAAGCGCCTCAGCCTTATACCCGGGCGCAGTTCCGGGATGGATGTTACCTCATCTTTGGCAAAGAGACGGCGGGCCTGCCCGAGGCATTCCGGCAGGCATACCGGGAGCGGTGTATCCGCATTCCCATCCGCTCGGAGGCGCGGTGCCTGAACCTGTCCAATTCTGCGGCAGTTTTGGTATATGAAGCCCTACGGCAACTGGATTTCCCCGGTCTGACCGGGGAAGGCGAGATGAAAGGAGCTAGCATATGAACTACAACAAGAAGACTGTGAAAGACATCGACGTAGCGGGCAAGAAGGTCCTGCTGCGCTGTGACTTCAATGTGCCTATGGCCAAGGACGGCAGCGGTGTTATCACCGATGACAAGCGTATCCGGGCTGCTCTGCCCACCATCCAGTATCTGCTGGATCAGAATGCCGCCGTCATCGCCTGCTCCCACATGGGCAAGCCCGTGGCTACCTTTGATTCCTATGTGAAGAAGCAGGCCGAGAAGGGCAAGGACCCCGCCTCCATCACCGAGGAGGAGTGGAAGAAGTCCCTGGCCAAGCTGTCCCTGAAGCCGGTGGCTGCCCGTCTGAGCGAGCTGCTGGGCCGTGAGGTCATCATGGCCAACGACGTGGTGGGCGCTGATGCCCAGGCTAAGGCCGCTGCGCTGAAGCCCGGCCAGATCATGCTGCTGGAGAACACCCGCTTTGAGAAGGGTGAGACCAAGAATGACCCCGAGCTGGCCAAGGCCATGGCTTCCATGGCAGAGGTCTATGTGTCCGATGCCTTCGGTGCGGTCCACCGTGCGCACGCCTCCACCGCCGGCGTGGCGGATTATCTGCCCGCTGTGTCCGGTTTCCTGATCCAGAAGGAGCTGGAGATCATCGGCGGCGCCCTGGCCAATCCCAAGCGTCCCCTGGTGGCCATCCTGGGTGGCTCCAAGGTCTCCTCCAAGATCGGCGTCATCAACAACCTGCTGGAGATCGCCGACACCATCATCATCGGCGGCGGCATGACCTACACCTTCCTGAAGGCTCAGGGCGGTTCTGTCGGCAAGTCCCTGCTGGAGGAGGACTGGCTGGACTACTGCAACGACATGATGAAGAAGGCCAAGGAGAAGGGCGTCAAGCTCCTGCTGCCTGAGGATACCGTGTGCGCCAAGGAGTTCTCCGCCGACGCTGAGCCCATCACTGTGGACAGCATGAACATCCCCGCCGACTGCATGGGCATGGACATCGGCCCCAAGGCCATCGCCGCCTATGCCGACGCGGTGAAGGACGCCGGCACCATCATCTGGAACGGGCCCATGGGCGTGTTTGAGTTCCCCGCTTTTGCCAAGGGCACCGAGGCCGTAGCCAAGGCCCTCAGCGAGACCAGCGCCATCACCATCATCGGCGGCGGCGACAGCGCGGCTGCTGTGCAGCAGCTGGGCTATGCCGATAAGATGACCCACATCTCCACCGGCGGCGGCGCCTCCCTGGAGTTTATGGAGGGTAAGGAGCTGCCCGGCGTGGCCTGCCTGCTGGACAAGTAAGAAGCGCTGCTTCGGCCAATCAGACAGCGAGAAGAAAGACTTGCCGGCACCGGACCCCTCGTCGGGGGGAGGTCCGGTGCCGGGACAGCTGGTCACCAGATTTTGATAGAAGGGGGCCATCCCACCCATGAATCGTAGATACCGGAAAACTATCATCGCCGGGAACTGGAAGATGAACAAGACCCTTTCCGAGACCCGGGCCTTTGCGGAAGAGCTCAAGCCGCTGCTGGGCAGACCCAAGTGGTGTGAGGTCGTGCTGTGCGTACCGGCAGTGAATATCCAGGCTGCGGTACGGCTGTTTAAGGAAAGCCGCGTGTCCATTGGCGCAGAGAACTGCCACTATGAAAACAGCGGTGCTTATACCGGAGAGGTTTCCCCGGCCATGCTCAAGGAGCTGGGGGTTAAATATGTTATCATCGGTCACTCCGAGCGGCGGCAGTACTACAACGAGACCGATTTTACCGTCAATAAAAAAGTCCATGCTGCGCTGGAAGCAGGACTGTATCCCATCGTCTGTGTAGGCGAGAGCCTGGAGCAGCGGGAGCTTGGGGTCACCATGGACCTGATCTCCTACCAGGTGAAGGCCGCGCTGTCCGGCGTTCCCGCCGACAAAATGCGCCATGTGGTCATCGCCTATGAGCCCATCTGGGCCATCGGCACCGGCAAGACCGCTACGGCCGAGCAGGCCGGCGAGGTGTGCGAGGCCATCCGTGCTGTGGTGCGCAAGCTCTACGGCGCCCGTGTGGCCCGTTCGGTCACCATCCAGTACGGCGGTTCCATGAACGCCGGCAACGCCGCCAGCCTGCTGGAGCAGCCGGATGTGGACGGCGGCCTCATTGGTGGCGCCAGTCTGAAGCCTGCCGACTTTGTGGCCATTGTGAACGCGGCCAACCAGGAGTAAACCGGAACCGCGTACAGCAAGAGAGAATATAGATTTGAGGTTATTATGAGTAAAACACCGACTACCCTGATCATTATGGACGGCTTTGGCCTGCGGGCCGAAAAAGAAGGCAATGCCATTACCGCCGCCCATAAACCCAATTTGGATCGGATTTTTGCCGAGAACCCGGGCTGCAAGCTGGCGGCTTCCGGGTTGGATGTGGGCCTGCCCGATGGCCAGATGGGCAACTCCGAGGTGGGACACACCAACATCGGCGCCGGCCGCGTGGTCTTCCAGGACCTGCCCCGCATCAGCCGGGCTGTGGAGGACGGAAGCTTCTTCCAGAACGAGGCCTACATTGAGGCCATGGATGACTGCAAGGAGCGAGACGGCGCGCTGCACCTGATGGGCCTGCTGTCCGACGGTGGCGTGCACAGCCATATCACCCATGTCTATGCCCTGCTGGAGATGGCCAAAAAGCGTGGCCTGAGCCGGGTATATGTCCACTGCTTCCTGGACGGGCGTGACGTGCCCCCCGCCTCCGGAAAGAGCTATGTGGAAAAGATTGTGGAAAAGTGCAAAGAGCTGGGTGTGGGCCAGGTGGCCACCATTATGGGCCGCTATTACGCCATGGACCGGGATAAGCGCTGGGACCGTGTGCAGCGGGCTTACAACGCTATGACTCTGGGCGAGGGCAATCAGGAGAGCGATCCTGTTGCCGGCGTGCAGAAGTCCTATGACGCCGGTGTGACCGACGAGTTTGTGGAGCCCATCGTGTGCACCAAGGACGGCAAGGTGAAGGAGGGCGACTCCATCATCTTCTTCAACTTCCGCCCCGATCGCGCCCGGGAGATCACCCGCTGCTTTGTGGATCCCGCCTTCACCGATGTGGAGCGTAAGCACGGCTATTTCCCCGTGACGTATGTCTGCACCACCGAGTACGACGCCACTATGCCCAATGTGCTTGTTGCCTTCCCTCACCGGGAGCTGAAGAATATCTTTGGTGAGTATATCGCCCAGCAAGGCTATACCCAGCTGCGCATCGCCGAGACGGAGAAGTATGCCCATGTGACCTTCTTCTTCAACGGCGGCGAGGAGCGGGTGTTCCCCGGCGAGGACCGCTGCCTCATTCCTTCCCCCAAGGTGGCCACCTATGACCTGCAGCCCGAGATGAGCGCTCCCCAGGTCACTGAGGAGGCCGTCAAGCGCATTGAGAGCGGCAACTATGACGTGATTATTCTGAACTTTGCCAACTGCGACATGGTGGGCCACACCGGTGTGTTTGACGCCGCCGTGAAGGCCGTGGAGGCCGTGGACGCCGGTGTGGGCAAGGTGGTGGAGGCCACGTCCAAGATGGGCGGTATCACCCTCATCACTGCCGATCACGGCAATGCTGACCGCATGCTGGATGATGACGGCAAGACCCCCTACACCGCTCATACCACCAACCAGGTGCCCCTGTATATCGTGGGTGCCGATGTGAAGCTGCGGGACGGCCGCCTGGCCGACATTGCCCCCACCATGCTGGATCTGATGGGCCTGGAAAAGCCCGCGGAAATGGACGGGGAGACGCTGATCCTGAACTGAGGTATTCGGCGGGATTCCGCCGTACCGATAGAACCACTGGCGGGAAAATGCCCGCCCCCACAGAGAAAACCTGTGTCTGGGCGCCTTCGGCGTCCACAACCACGAAAGGAGTCATACCATTATGAAGCAGATCATTGAGATCGTTGACGTGCTGGGCCGTGAGATTCTGGACAGCCGTGGCAACCCCACCGTTGAGGTTGAAGTCTACCTGGAGGACGGCACCGTTGGCCGCGCCGCTGTGCCTTCCGGCGCTTCCACCGGCATCTATGAGGCCTGCGAGCTGCGTGACGGCGACAAGAGCCGTTACATGGGCAAGGGCGTGCTGACCGCTGTGAAGAACGTGAACACCGAGATCGCTGAGTGCCTGGTGGGCATGAACGTGCTGGACCAGACCGCCATCGACAAGGCTCTCATCGAGCTGGACGGCACCCCCAACAAGACCAAGCTGGGCGCCAACGCCATCCTGGGTGCCTCCCTGGCCTGCGCCAAGGCTGCCGCTGAGAGCCTGGGCACCAGCCTGTACAACTACATTGGCGGCGTCAACGCCAAGATCCTGCCCGTGCCCATGATGAACATCCTCAACGGCGGCGCTCACGCCACCAACAACGTGGAGATCCAGGAGTTCATGATCATGCCCGTGGGCGCCTGCTGCTTCCGCGAGGCTCTGCGTATGTGCGCCGAGGTGTTCCACACCCTGAAGAAGACCCTGAAGGAGAACGGCACTCCCGCCGCCGGCGTGGGCGACGAGGGCGGCTACGCTCCCAACCTGAAGAAGGATGAGGATGCTCTGAAGGTCATCGTCAAGGCCATCGAGGAGGCCGGCTACAAGCCCGGCGAGGACTTCAAGATCGCCATCGACGCCGCTTCTTCCGAGTGGTGGAACGAGGAAGAGAAGTGCTATATCCAGCCCAAGTCCGGTAAGAAGATGACCCAGCAGCAGCTGGTCAACATGTGGAAGAAGTTTGTTGACACCTATCCCATCATCTCCCTGGAAGACGGCATGGCCGAGACCGACTGGGAAGGCTGGGGCATGCTGACCAAGGCCATCGGTGACCGTGTCCAGCTGGTGGGCGACGACCTGTTCGTCACCAACACCGAGCGTCTGAAGACCGGCATCGAGAAGAAGGTGGGCAACGCCATCCTGATCAAGGTCAACCAGATCGGCACCCTGACCGAGACCCTGGACGCCATCCAGATGGCCAACCGCGCCGGCTACACCGCCATCGTCTCTCACCGCTCCGGCGAGACCGAGGACGCCACCATTGCCGACATCGCTGTGGCCCTGAACGCTGGCCAGATCAAGACCGGCGCTCCCAGCCGCACCGACCGTGTGGCCAAGTACAACCAGCTGCTCCGCATCGAGGAGGAGCTGGGCGACGTGGCTCAGTACCTGGGCATGGACGCTTTCTTCAACCTGAAGTAATCGAAGTAACTACAAGGGGCCGCTGCCATTGGCAGCGGCCCCTTGTGTTTTTGTTGACTTATGCGTCCAGATGGATAATGCCTACCGGGCAGCTTTCCGCTGCGGCCCGGACGGCGGGCAGATGGGCGGGGCCGGGCTGCCGGTGTACTTGGGCCAGGGCGTCCTCTGCCAGATGAAACACGTCAGGACAGGCGGATACGCACAGACCGCAGCCAATGCACCTGGCCCGGTCAATGGTCACTTCCATATTTCCACGCTCCTTTCGGAACATAGCATGCCCCGGCGGAGAAGGACTCATCCGCCGGGGCTGTGTATGGCGAGGGCGGGTGCGAATCGAACACACCCGGACGGGAATACCGTCCGCAACGGTTTTGAAGACCGCGGGGCTCACCAGGCGCCCATCCGCCCCCATATAGCGGGGATGGCGCTACGACAATGTGCGCGCATCCCCGATGTGTCGGGTCAGCCGCTGCCGGTCCCAATACTCCAGTAGCAGCAGGGTGTATTTCCGTGAAATGCCCAGTGCGTCCCGGGCCTGTGCCAAGGTAAAGGGTTGGGAGCCGAACCGGGTGCGCAGAAGCTCCAGTGCCTGGCGGCAGGCGGGAGTGTGGATACGGTAGCTCCGGCTGAGCTGGGTCAGTACGCCCTGGCGGACCAGACGGTCCGCCGCCTGACGAAAGGCAGCCGGGCCGCCGGAAAACTCGCATTCCGCCTCCGCATTGGAGGGCGGGGTCAG
Organism: Flavonifractor hominis; assembly: GCF_040095835.1. Taxonomy (NCBI): domain Bacteria; kingdom Bacillati; phylum Bacillota; class Clostridia; order Eubacteriales; family Oscillospiraceae; genus Flavonifractor; species Flavonifractor hominis. The sequence continues at coordinate 230,939 of NZ_JBBMFT010000002.1, read as the reverse complement.
GCCGGCCTGACGGTAAAAGGCCTCCACCGCAGCGTCTTGCCTGGGGGCTGTCCCGCTGCCTGGTGGAAAGAGCGCCTCCCCCTCCCGGACCAGGTTAAGTTGGTCTGCCGCCGCGTCCAGGAAGGCCGCCTCCCGCCGGGCAGGGGGCGGGAACAGCAGCCCCAGCAGCGCTCTGCGGGTAATGCCCGGCCTGGCCTGTACCTGAAGCAGCACTTGGCGGCAGAGCTCCTCCATTCCCTGGGGAGAGAGGAACGCTCCGCCTACCTCTATACCGCCGGCAGCCCGGTAGGGGGCGGGATCGGTGGGGCGCACCGGGTGCATGCCCGATGCATTCAGGTGCAGCGTGGCTCGTTCCTCCGGTGTACCGTCGGCCAGAATGCGCAGCCGTTCCAGCCGGACGGGATCGCAGCGGCCCCGACGGGGAGGGTCCAGATCCAGAAGCACGCCGCCCCCCACCGTGGCCAGCGGGGAAAAGAAGCGGACCACATACCGCTGGGCGGGATGGGTGGCCACCGGCTGAGGAAAGCGGAGCTGGGCAAATCCTGTCTCACCGGGGCATAATACCTCACATCCCAACAGAATGCAGCGGCACATCAGAGCCCGCCCGCCCAGGTGCAGATGCAGCTGGCTGTTGTTGCGTATGGGAAAGGGGGCGTCGGGCAGCACACGCAGCCGCACGTCGGCCCGGTCCGTGCATGTCAGAGTCCCGGGCAAGGCCAGGGTGTCCCCCCGATGGAGCTGTGCGGCCTCTATCCCCGCCAGATTGACCGCCGCACGGCTGGCAGGGGGAAGGGATTCCGCGGCCCGTCCATGGCACTGGAGGGACCGGACCCGGGCAGTTTTCGACCCGGGATAGAGCTGTACCGTGTCTCCACGGTGGAGTGTGCCGCCGGTGAGAGTGCCCGTGACCACCGTGCCGCTGCCGTCTACCGAAAAGACCCGGTCGGCGTGGAGTACAGGGTGGCCGGTATCCGGCGGAGGGGGTGTTTGAAGCAGAAGCTCGGCCAACAGCTGGCGCAGCCGGGGGATGCCCTCTCCGGTAGGGGCGCAGACCGCCGCCTCGGGGGCATCGGAAAGAACGGAGCCCTCCAACAGCTGCCGGGTGGTCTGCCGGGTATGCTCCAGCTGTACGGGGGAGGCCAGGTCGGTCCGGGTATAGACCACCACGCCGCCCCGCACCCCCAGCAGGGAGAGAATGTCCAGATGCTCGGCGGTCTGAGGCATGGGGCCTTCATCGGCCGCTACCACCAGCAGCACAAGGTCCATTCCCGCCGCGCCGGAGAGCATGGTGGGAATAAAATGGGCGTGGCCAGGCACATCCACCAGGCTGGCGGTGAGCCCCCCCGGCAGGACCAGTGGGGCAAATCCCAGCTCGATGGTGAGTCCGCGCCGGCGCTCCTCGGCCAGCCGGTCGGTGTCCACCCCGGTGAGAGCCTTTACCAGGGCGGTCTTGCCGTGGTCCACATGGCCTGCGGTACCTACGATCATGGCTGCCGCTCCCGCCAGGCGGCCAAAGCGGCTGCGATGTCTTCCCCGTCTCCGGGCAGAAGGGTGCGCACGTCCAGCAGCAATCGCTTTTTATGTATCCGGCCCAGGATGGGGGGCTCCCAGCGGCGGAGGAAGACCTCCAGACCCGGTTCCAGCGGCAGGGAGACCGCCCAGGAGGGAAGAGCGGTCCCCGGCAGCGCGCCGCCGCCGGCCTCTCCCTGGACCGGAACTACAGAGCAGGGACCAAGCCCGGCCAGCCGGTCCGCCAGGGCCCGGGCCCATCCCTGAAGGGTCACCGGGGCAGCCCCCAGCATAGCAGGAACGGGCAGGCGGGGCCCATCTCCGTTTTGCCACGCCAGCAGGGTAGCCTCCAATGCAGCCAGGGAGAGTTTGTCGATGCGGACCACCCGGGCGAGGGGGTCGGCCCTCATGGCCTGGAGCAGAGGGGCGCGGCCCACCACCAGCCCGGCCTGGGGGCCACCCAGAAGCTTGTCGCCCGAAAAGCACACCGCGTCTGCCTGCCGGGCAGCTGTCCGCAGCAGGCGGTCGGGGGCGGCGCTGCCTAGGTCGCACAGCAGCGGCACCCCGTGGGTCCGGGCCAGAACGGCAAGCTCCTCCAGCGTGGCCTGTTCGGTGAAGCCGGTAATATGAAAATTACTGGGGTGAACCTTCAGCAAAACCTGGGCCTCTCCACTCTCCAGCACGGCGGCATAGTCGGTCAGGCGGGTTTTGTTGGTGGTGCCCACCTCTACCAGATGGGCTCCGCTGCGGGCCAGGATCTCAGGAATACGGAAAGAACCGCCGATTTCCACCAGTTCTCCACGGGAAATGGCTACCCCCTTGCCCTGGGCCAGGGCGGAGAGCATGAGGAAAACGGCGGCGGCATTGTTGTTGACAGCCAGGGCGCTCTCCGCCCCGGTGAGCGTGCACAGCAGGTTTTGCACATGGGCCTGCCGGCTGCCTCGGGTGCCGGATTCCAGGTCATACTCCAGATTGGAATAGCCGGCTCCAGCCTGTACCACGGCGTTGAGGGCGGCGGGGGAGAGCGGCGCGCGGCCCAGATTGGTATGGAGTACCACACCGGTGGCGTTGATCACCCGGCGCAGCTGAGGCTGACAAGCGCGGTCGGCTCGGGCCAGGATACGGTCCAGCAGTTCCTCTTCTGGTGGGAGCTGCTTTACCTGGCCGGTCCGTATACCGGCGCGCAGGACGTTCAGCTCCTGCCGTGCGGCTGTACGGCAGAGAGAACGGGGCAGACCGCATTCCGCCAGTGCCGGCGTGGCCAGCAGAGCGTCTATTTTGGGCAGACGGCGCAGCAGCGATTCGTTCACAGCGAGACCTCCAGCAGATGTGATTGTCCAAAGTATAGCATATTTTGGGAAGAGAATGGGAATAAACTTTTGGGTTTTCAGAAAAAGAAGGGGCAAAGGGTGCAAGACAAGGAATAATGGCAGTTGACAGGGCGCAGAGGCAGCGGTTATGATGAAGGCGTGAAATTTTGTGTGTACGAAAAGGAGCATAGGCTATGCGGGTGTTTGAGACCAACGTACAGGAACTGAAAAACGACGTGCTTCGTTCGGTGGCCAAACTGGCTTGGGACGACGATCTTCAGAGCGGTATTCTGGACATTCCGGAGCGGATTATTCCCGGGCCGGAAGCCAAGATGCGCTGCTGTATTTATAAAGAGCGGGCTATTATCTCCCAGCGGGTCAAGGTAGCCATGGGCGGGGATAAATCCAATCCCAATTTGGTGGAGGTGCTTCCCATTGCCTGCGACGAGTGCCCCGTGACGGAGATCACGGTGGGCCCCTCCTGCCGTGGATGCATCGCTACCCGCTGCGTCCATGCCTGCCCTAAGGATGCCATTACGATTGTGGACCACAAGGCGGTCATCGACCATAAAAAGTGCATCACCTGCGGCCGGTGTATCGCTGCATGTCCTTATGGCGCCATTGAGAAAAAGACCCGCCCCTGCGAGCGGGGCTGCAAGGCTGGCGCTATCAGCATGGGAGAGGACAAGAAAGCCTTTATTGATCCTACCAAGTGTACCTCCTGCGGTGCGTGTATCTATCAGTGTCCCTTCGGCGCCATTATGGATAAATCCTTTATTGTAGATGCCATCCAGATGCTTCAGGGTGCGGAAAAGTGGGGTTATCATGTATATGCCATCGTGGCGCCCTCCATCGCCGGGCAGTTTGCCCCGGCCAATGTGGGTCAGGTGGTTACCGGCCTTAAGCGTCTGGGGTTCCAGGATGTGATGGAGGTGGCTCTGGGTGCGGATATGACCGCCCGCACTGAGGCTGCTGAGCTGGAGGAAAAGGGCATGTTGGCCTCTTCCTGCTGCCCGGCTTTTGTGGACTATGTGCAGAAAAACTTCCCCCAGCAGGCGCACCTCATCTCGGACACTCCGTCCCCCATGGTGATGGTGGCCCGCCACATTAAGCGGCAGGACCCCACCGCCAAGGTTATCTTTATCGGGCCCTGCGTAGCCAAGAAAATGGAGGTCAAGCTGGGTAAGACCATGCGTGCGGTGGACTGTGCGCTGACCTTCGAGGAGCTCTACGCTATGTTCGAGGCCCGGGACATCGACCCGGTTACCCTGGAGGAAGGAGAGCTGGATCAAGCCAGCGGCTATGGTCGTACCTTTGCCCGCAGCGGCGGCGTCAGTGCCGCCGTGGTGGAGGCACTGAAGGAACGGGGCAGCGAATTTGCTGTGAAACCCATGCCCTGCAGTGGATTTGAGGCATGTAAGGTGGCCTTCCTGAAGGCGGCCAAGGGTGCAGGTGATTTCAACTTTATTGAAGGTATGGCCTGTGAAGGCGGCTGTGTTCAGGGCCCGGCTCAGCTGATCCGCAGCCCCCGCAATCAAGGCGATGTGGAGCGTCACGCCAAACAGGCGGAGGGACGCACCATCACCGCGGCCCTTGAGCGGGCGGAGACGGTGAAACAGGTCTGAACGGTATCCGAATAAAAAACGGCCCGTGGAGTAATGGCTCCACGGGCCGTTTTTTACGTTCATGTGTCCAGTCGGCGGTGCACATCCATGCGCAGCAGGGTGTAGAGTACCGAGGCGACCGGTACGCTGAGTACCACACCGACCAGTCCCAACACACTGCCGCCCACCGTGACGGCGGCCAGCACCCAGATGCCGGGCAGGCCGATGGAGGAACCCACCACTTTGGGGTAGATGACGTTGCCTTCGATTTGCTGTAGAATAACCAGAAAAACCAGGAAAATCACAGCCTTGATGGGAGAGACCATGACCAGCAGCAGAGCGGAGAGAATGGCTCCAATATAGGCCCCGGCTACCGGGATAATGGCCGATGCGCCGATAATGACGCCGATAAGAGGGGCGTAGTCCGGCTGGATAAACAGCATGCCTGCTGCACACAGCCCGCCCAGAATGCAGGCCTCGATAAGCTGCCCGGTGACGAACCGGGTGAAGGTTTCCCCGGTCAGGTGCACTACATCGGTAAGTGGGTCGGCAATCTTGGCAGGAACATAGGCCCGCAATACCCGGCGGCACTGGCCCAGCAGTTTCTCCTGCCCGGAGAGCATATAGATGGAGAAGACCAGAGACAAAACCCCTGTTACCACGATGGAGACGAGATTGCTGGTAAACTCCAGCAGATGGGGGCCCAGATCAGAGAGGAAGCCCAGCACGCTGTTGAGCAGATTTTTCAATACATCGTTCAAATTGGACAGATCCAGAGCCTGTGTATCCAAATGAAAATAGGCAATGAGTTGATTGATCCACGACTGAATGTTGGCAATATAACCGTTCAGGTTGCTGGCAAAGATCTGTACGCTTTCGGCCAGCTTGGGCAGCACAAAGGAAAAAATGGCAACGATAACGGCAATGAGCACCAGATACGAGGTGAGTACCGCCAATCCCCGGGCTGCACCCTGAGCTGGGGTGCGGGATAGCGCCCTGTCATAGAGCCGGTGGAAAAAGTGACAGGGCCGGTTGAGAACAAAGGCAATGGCAAAGCCAATGATCAGCGGACGCAGCAGCCGCACCAGCCAAATCAGAGCCAGACCGATGAGATCCAGCCGCAGCAGGACGATGACCAGAACCACAGCGTAGGTAATAATGAGCAGGATACTCCGAAACAGCTTTTTATCCATAGCGACTCCTATCGTTTTCCAGGATGCGTAAGCCCACTATAACACCCAGGTATTCTGGCGTCAACGAAAACAGGTCGTTTTAAGCAACTTTTAAGAAAGTGGTGTAAAAAGGCAAAAATGCCTTGACAAAATGGGGATGCGTCGCTATAATCATAGTAAACAGATAGGAATTAAGGAGTTTATCCGAAAGGAGAGACGCATATGTCCCGGTTTATCTATGCCGACCATGCGGCCACCACGGCCGTTACCGATACAGCCTTGAAGGCCATGCTGCCCTATTTCACCCAGGAATATGGAAACCCTTCCAGTCTGTATCGCTTTGCCCAGCAGGCCAAGTCTGATCTGGACCAGGCCCGCGCCACGGTGGCTCAGTGCCTGAATGCCCAGCCGGAGGAGATCTACTTCACCTCCGGCGGTACCGAAGCGGACAACTGGGCGCTGCGGGGAGTGACCGAGCTAATGGCCCTGCGGGGAAAGAAGACCGGTCACATCATCACCTCCGCCATCGAACACCACGCGGTGCTCCACACCGCTCAGTATCTGGAGAAGCAGGGGTATGAAGTGACCTATCTGCCGGTGGACGGGCAGGGACGGGTGGACCCCGCAGCCGTACAAGCCGCCATCCGGCCGGATACAATCCTGATCTCCATTATGGCTGCCAACAATGAGATCGGCACCGTGGAGCCCATTGCGGAGATTGGGGCCATTGCCCGGGCCCACAAGGTGCTCTTCCACACCGACGCCGTCCAGGCGGCAGGGCACATCCCGGTGGATGTGCAGGCGTGGAATGTGGACCTGCTCTCCCTGTCGGGGCATAAGTTTGGTGGGCCCAAGGGGGTGGGCGCCCTCTATATGAAGAAGCCCCTCCGGCTGCCTGCCCTGATCCAGGGCGGTGGACAGGAGGGAGGCCGCCGCTCAGGTACGGAGAATGTCCCCGGGGCGGTGGGAATGGCCGCCGCTCTGCGGGAGGCAGTGGACCGCCTGGGAGTGGAGTCTCCCCGCCTGGCCGGCCTGCGGGACCGGCTGATTCAAGGGTTGACCGCCCTGCCCTATACCCGCCTTACTGGTGATCCTGTGAACCGCCTGCCCGGCACGGCCTCCTTTGTTTTTGAAGGGGTGGAGGGAGAAGCCCTGCTGCTCCACCTGGACGCCAAGGGGATCTGCGCCTCCTCCGGCTCAGCCTGCTCCTCGGCGTCCCTGGACCCCTCTCATGTGTTGTTGGCCATCGGCCTGCCCCACGCCATTGCCCATGGTTCCCTGCGGCTCTCCCTGGGGCCGGAGAACACCGAGGCTGACGTGGAGCGCATCCTGGAGGAGGTGCCCCGGGTCGTGGAGTACCTGCGCCAGCTCTCTCCAGTGTGGGATGCCGCCGCCCAGAAACCCACCTGGGACGTGGAATAAGAAAGGAGTTTTCTATATGCTGTATTCCGATAAAGTAATGGACCACTTTGAGCATCCCCGCAACGTGGGCGAGATCCCTGATGCTGACGGTGTGGGCCAGGTGGGCAACCCCAAGTGCGGGGATATTATGAAGATGTATCTGAAGATCGACGGCGATATCATCACCGACGTGAAGTTCAAGACCTTTGGCTGCGGTTCCGCCATTGCCACCTCCTCCATGGCCACCGAGATGATCAAGGGCAAGACCATTGGGGAGGCCATGACCCTGACCAATGCGGCGGTGGCCGAGGCTCTGGATGGACTGCCCGGCTATAAAATGCACTGCTCCGTGCTGGCAGAGGAGGCCATCAAGGCCGCCTTGGCCGATTATTACAAGCGGCAGGGGAGAGAGGTACCCGACAACCTGAAGCTGCCCTGTGAGGATGAGGAGCACAGCTGCTGCTCCTGCGGACATTGATTTTCGAGTCTCCCCCCGGTGGACCGTTTGGCCCGCCGGGGGGCTTTTTGGCTTGACAGAGGGACAGGGTTGGCATAGAATATCATATACGCGAAATCCCGCCCTTTTGATTGGATTGGGGCGGTTTTCCAACTATTTTTTAAGTTAGAGGGGTACGATTCTGTGATTGAACTCAAACAGGTATCGAAAACCTTTCCCACGCCGGACGGTGATTTCCAGGCATTGAAGGAGGTCAGCCTGACCATTCAGGACGGGGATATTTTCGGCGTTGTGGGCATGAGCGGGGCAGGTAAGTCCACCCTGGTCCGCTGCATCAATCTGCTGGAGCGGCCTACCGCGGGACAGGTGCTCATAGACGGAGAGGATCTGATGACCTTCTCGCCTGCCCGGCTGCGGCAGGCACGCCGCTCCATTGCCATGATCTTTCAGCAGTTCAACCTGCTCATGCAGCGCACCTGTCTGAAAAACATCTGTTTCCCCATGGAGATTGCCGGCGTTCCGGCGGCCGAGGCCAAGAAGCGTGCCATGGAATATTTGGAGATCGTGGGCCTGCCTGACAAGGCAAACGCTTATCCGGCTCAGCTTTCCGGCGGGCAGAAGCAGCGCATCGCCATTGCCCGGGCCCTGGCTTCCAACCCCAAGGTGCTGCTGTGTGACGAGGCTACCTCTGCCCTGGACCCCACCACGACCCGGTCCATCCTGAAGCTGATTCAGGATATCAACAAGCGTATGGGCATTACAGCCGTCATTATCACCCATGAAATGGCGGTGGTGGAGGAGATCTGTACCCGGGTGGCCATCCTGGAGCATGGCTGCATGGTGGAGACCGGTACGGTGGAGGAGGTCTTCTCCAACCCCAAGAGCGAGGCCGGCCGGCGGCTGGTGTTCCCCGAAGGGGCTCACATTGACCAGTTTCCGGTGGCCAATGTGGTACGGGTGGTGTTCAACGGCGGTTCCTCCTATGAGCCCCTCATTGCCTCTTTGGCCATCGACTGCGGCGTGAAGGTGAACATCCTGGGGGCCGACACCCGCAATGTAAACGGCAAGGCCTTCGGCTCTATGCTGCTGGGTTTGCCCGAGGATAAAAACGATGCGGTCAAGGCCATGAATTATCTGAAAGCCCAGAAGGATGTTACCGTGGAGGAGGTGCCCGATTACCATGCTTGAATTTTTCAGCAGCCCCGACGTACAGGAACAGCTGAATGTGCTGATGAGCAATATGGCCGGGGACATCTGGGCCACCCTGTACTCCACGGTTCTGGCCACCATTTTTTCCTACATCATTGGTCTGCCGCTGGGCATCCTGCTGGTCACCGGCGAGCAAGGCGGTGTGCGGCCTCTGCCCCGTCCTCTGATGAGCGTCATCAACTTTATTATCAACATCCTGCGCTCAGTGCCCTTCCTGATCCTGATGATCATGGCCATCCCCCTGTCCCGAGTGATCCTTGGTACCAGTGTGGGTACCAACGCCATGATTCCGCCCCTGGTCATCGCGGCGTTCCCCTTTGTGGCCCGCATGGTGGAATCTTCTCTGCGGGAAGTGGATCACGGCGTGCTGGAGGCTGCCGAGTCTATGGGCGCTTCTCCCTTCCAGATTGTGCGTAAAGTGCTGTTGCCGGAAGCCATGCCCTCCCTACTTACCAGCGCAACCACCGTTACCATTACCATCCTGGGTTACGGCGCTATGGCGGGCATCATCGGCGGCAATGGTCTGGGCGCCACCGCCATTAACTATGGCTATTACCGCAACAAGGCCATCATCCTCTATGGTGCGGTGATCGTGCTGGTCATCCTGGTGCAGATCATCCAGTCCATCGGTACCCGGACCGCGGTGAGCAGCGACCGGCGTCTCAGCAAAAGCGGCCGTAAAAAGGGCCGTCAGGAGGCTAACCGGCAGGTAAACCGGGACAAGCGTACCCCCGGAGCTATGTAAAATTGTTCGGACAGGCAAACGGAATGGTTTGCCTGTCTGTTTTTTTATGCATAATGTCTGGTTGACAGGAGGGACGGACGGTTGTAAACTAAGTGCAACCCAAAGGGAACTGAATAACGCCCCTCAAACGCGAGGAAGAGAAGAGTAACCGTTAAGATACGGCACAGAGAGCCCGGATTGGTGGGAACGGGTACGGAAGGTTTCGGTGAAGATGGTCTCGGAGCGGCGCACCGACTGCGTGCATACGTATAGGCTGCGACGGGTGCGCCCGTGAACGCGCAGGAGTATGTCTGTACTCCATAAGGCCCTTGCCGTGAGGCATGGGTGAAGCAAGGTGGTACCACGAAGCGAAAGCTCTCGTCCTTGAATCCGATTCAAGGGCGTTTTTTTGTGCTCATATTTGGGAAGAAACATGAACTGAAAAGGAGAAATGTACCATGAAGAAGCTTGCCTCTGTGCTCCTGGCGGGAGCCCTGTCCTTCGGCCTGCTGGCTGGCTGCGGCAACGGCAGCGGCACCGGAACCGGAACGGCGTCCACCCCCGCCCCTGCCGATTCCCAGACTCCGACCACTGAGACCACTTCCCTGGAGGGGACCGTCCTCAAAGTAGGCGCGACCCCCGCTCCCCACGCCGAGATCCTGGAGGTGGTGAAGGACCTCCTGGCCGAGCAGGGCATCACCCTGGAGATCGCGCAGTACAACGACTATGTCCAGCCCAACAACGCCGTGGAGGACGGATCTCTGGACGCCAACTACTTCCAGCACATTACCTATATGAATGACTTCAACGAGGAGTACGGCACCCATCTGGTGAGCGCTGCCGAGGTCCACTATGAGCCCATGGGCCTGTATGCAGGCAAGACCACCAGCTTGGATGAGCTGGCGGACGGTGCGCTCATCGGCCTGCCCAATGATGCCACCAACGAGGGCCGCGCTCTGCTGGTACTCCAGCAGGAGGGGCTGATTACCCTGTCTGAGGATGCCGGTATCACCGCAACGATCAACGATATTGTAGACAATCCCAAGAACCTGCAGTTCTCTGAGATGGAAGCAGCCCAGCTGCCCCTTCGCTTGGCTGATCTGGATATGGCGGTAATCAACGGAAACTACGCCATTGACGCAGGGCTGTCCATGGACGACGCGCTGGCGGTGGAGTCTGCTGACGGTGAGGCGGCTCAGGCCTATGTCAACGTGTTGGCGGTTGAGGAGGGCCGGGAGGACGATCCCGCCATCCAGGCTCTGGCTGCGGCTCTGTGCAGCGATGAGGTCAAGGCGTTTATTGATGAAAACTATAATGGTGCGGTAGTGGCGGTATTCTAAACTGCACACGCACAGCACAATGCCCGCCTTGGGGAGCGATCCCTGAGGCGGGCATTCTTATATGATTGAATGGTAACATATTATAAATAAATGTGTTGACAAATAAGGAAAATGTTACTATACTAGGAGCGCAAGTCGCCACTAACCATTTGAAATGGGAGTGCGCGGATGATTTGGATTGAGGTGTAAAGATGAAACATAAGAAACTGGTTGCCCTGACCCTGAGTGCGGCCATGACCCTGAGTATGACCGTGCTTCCGGCCAATGCCGCGGACTTTTCCGACGTGGAGGATCACTGGGGCGAAAAAGCAATTGAACGCTGGGCCGACTATGGAGTGGTTCAGGGTTCGGACGGGGCTTTTCGTCCCGATGCCGATATGACCCGGGGCGAGATGGCCGCCGTGCTTTCTCGTCTGCTGGGTTTGACCCAGACGGCAGAAAATACCTTTCCTGATCTGGACGCGGACGCTTGGTACACGGCGGATGTGCTTAAGTGCGTCAGCGCCGGTATTCTCCAGGGGGATGGTACCAACGTCAATCCTCAGGGGACGGTGACCCGACAGGAGGCGGCCGTTATGCTGGCCCGTGCTCTGGGGATTCAGCCGGTGGAGGGAGACAGCTCGTTCAACGACGCGGGCACGGTGGCGGATTGGGCCAGCGGCTATGTCAATGCTCTGAGCGAGCGAGGCATCATCAATGGTGTGGGCGGCGGTAATTTTGCCCCGGAGAGTGAAATCAACCGCGCCTCTTTGGTGACCATCCTGGACAACTCCATCAGTGGTTATGCCAATCAGCCCGGCGCTACCATCGAAGCGACTGGAACCGGAATCACTCTGGTAGCCGCTGCCAACGTGACGGTCACCGGTGCGGCAGAAGATATTCTGGTGGCCGCTGGCGCTGCCGGCGGCACCGTGACCCTCTCCGATGTGCAGGTCAGCGGTACTGTGACGGTAGAGGCCGACCGTACGGCTATGGACCTAACGGGCACCACCAGCGTATCCAACCTGGAGCTGACGGAGCGTGCCTCCAGCACCACCGTCACGGTGGCTGAGGCGGCGGCGGTGAGTACCGTCTCCAATGAGGCGGCCAATATCGCCCTTACCGGCACAGGCAAGGTGGACAAGGTGGTCACCACCACCGACAGCGTCCGCGTGGAGACCGAGGGGACGGAACTTGTGCTTCCTGACCAGGGCAGCGAGCCTTCCGTACCCAGCCAGCCTGAGGGCGGCGCTTCCTCCGGCGGCTCCTCTTCGGGCGGTTCTTCCTCCGACGAGGAGGATGACACCTCCTATAATACAGTGAGTTTTGAGACTCTGGATGGTACCGTGATCGCCACGGCCAATGTGGTAAACGGAAACACCGCCACTGCCCCTACCAGCGGATTGCCTGTGGTAGGCGAGGGTGAGAAGCTGACCTGGTATGTTAAGGATGGCGAGCCGTTTGATCTGTCCACTCCCATCCAGAATAACCTGCAGCTGGTGGCTGTGGTGGGCAGCAGCGCCTTTGCTTCCGGCAACGGCACTCAGGCCTATCCTTACCGGATTACCAATACCAGTGAGCTTCAGGGAATGGCCACCCTGTCCGAGGCAATGAAGACCACCGGTTATGTCTTCCGACTGGATGCCGACCTGGACCTGAATGGCATCCCCGGTGAAGATTGGGGTTATGTGACCAACTACTTCCAGGGCGTGTTTGACGGCAATGGTCATACTCTGACTGCCGATAAGACCAACCGCGGCTACCTCATTAACTACACCATTGGTGATGCGACGGTGAAGGACCTGACCATTGTGCAGAACGAGGTGTTCTTCGGTGTGATGGCCACGGCTAACTATGTGGCTGGTGCTACCGGCCATGTGACGGTGGAGAATATTACGGCGAAAAGCGCGGAGGGGACGGTCGCGCAGATGTCCAACAATGACTCCTCCTTCATCACCTTTATGGCCAGCCATCCCGACTCCTCCGTGACGTTCCGCAATTGTGTCAACGAAGCCGACCTGCACCTGACGGGGAACTATGCCGGCATCTTCCTGGGCGGTTACATGGGCGGCGCCAAAAATCTGACCGAGGGTACCATCGTCTTTGACGGATGCCGCAACACCGGTACGGTACAGGGGCCCTACATTGGCTTCTTCACCGGCAATGAGAACGACAAGCCCGATGCCTCCAAGATTACCATCCAGAATTGCGTCAACGAGGGTGTTCTGCTGGCCACCAAGGGCGTGAACTGGTTTGCTGTCAATCTGGGCGGTACCGATCCCGGCACCGTGGGCGCCAATGAACTGGCTGCCGGCCTGGCGGTCAATAACGGTACTATGCAGGTGCTGGAGAAGCTGGAGGTTACCCTGACTGTGGGGGCTGACGGTGTGCTTACTCCCACGGCCAATACCGAGGCGGCGACCCGCTTTGAGATCAGCGTCTATGCGCAGAACAGTTACACCGATGCAGGCGTGAGCGCCGGCAGCTCATACGTCTGGCTCAATGAGGACGTGCTCCCCGGCGAGAGCACCGCGGTGCTGACCAAGTTGGATAAGATCGTGGGTGCCAGCCTCTATGAAGAGCAGGATATCCAATGGGATGAGGTCGCCGACCGCGAGATCTACTGCAACGCCCGCTATGTGGTGCGTGATGGGATCATGGTAGTCCATGAACAGGATATGATTGATGGCTTCAATAATACAGCCGACAGCGTAAAGCTCAACTCTGCGCCCCGCTACCGGGTCAATGTGTACGCCGGCGACAGCCTGCTGGGCACGGCTGACTTTACCAACTCTACCCTGACGGCTGGGGAGTAAGCCAATCGAAAAAAGAGCGCGGCGAGTCCGCGCTCTTTTTTCATACAAAATCCTATTGCTTTCATAGGAATTGGGTGCTATACTAGACAGGAAACTATATGGGAGGCGATGTTTATGCCGATCGCGCAGACTCTTCCGGAGCTTATTGGAAATACACCGCTGCTTCGCCTGGAACGCTATGCCCCCGGGGCAGGGCTGCTGGCCAAGCTGGAGTGTTTGAATCCCCTGTCCTCGGCCAAAGACCGGGCAGGGCTGTATATGATTCGGGATGCGGAGGAGCGGGGACTGCTCCGGCCCGGCGCAGTTATTGTAGAGCCCACCAGCGGAAACACCGGTGTGGCGCTGGCCTACATTGGACGTACCCGGGGATATCGGGTAGTGCTCACCATGCCTGAAACCATGAGCCAGGAGCGCCGGGCCCTGCTGTCAGCACTGGGGGCTGAGCTGGTGCTCACCGAAGGAGCAAAGGGCATGAGCGGCGCGATTGCCAAGGCAAATGAGTTGGTGGATACCCTGCCCGGGGCCTGGATGCCCGACCAGTTTAACAATCCGGCCAATGCCCGGGCCCACTATGAGACCACCGGTCCGGAGATCTGGCGGGATACCGAGGGCACGGTGGAGGTGCTGGTGGCGGGCGTTGGTTCCGGTGGTACCATTACCGGTGCAGGCCGCTATTTGAAGGAGCGCAATCCGGAAGTACGGGTGGTGGCCGTGGAACCTGCCGAGTCCCCCGTGCTTTCCGGCGGACAGCCAGGTCCTCACAAGATCCAGGGGATCGGAGCGGGATTTGTCCCTGGCACGTTGGACCGGTCCGTGGTGGACGAGGTAGTTACCGTCACCGGCGACGAAGCGATGGAAGCGGCCCGTCAGCTGGCCCGGAGCGAAGGGGTACTGTGCGGCATTTCCTCGGGTGCTGCGGCCCACGCCGCTCTGATGCTGTCCCGGCGGCCCGATCTGCAGGGGAAGAAGATGGTGGTTGTACTGCCTGATACCGGCGAGCGGTATCTTTCCACCGGCATGTTTGGATAACCGAAACGAAAACCAGCGAAGCCCCGGAGAGAGCCTTCCGGGACTTCGCTGGTTTTGGTGTAATAGGGATACTACTGCCGATTCTGAATGAAATGGATCAGCCATCGGAGCAGTTTCAGAACGAGATAAAAGCACAGTCCCACTGCAAGATAGCTTAGGCCGCAGAGAATGTAATAGGGCGTGCTTACCTGTGCGGCCGTGTGTCCCTGAGACAGCCAATATTCCTTTAGCCTGTCCCAATACGGACCGATGAGAAACAAGTTGGCGGCGAGGGAGGCAACGGCGGAAAGAACAAAGTCAAACATATGCGCACCTGCCGTATCGGAAGTATTTGCAGAAGGAAGTTACTGAGTACTGCCGGGACACTTTTCGTGGTAACGCCGCACCAAATCAGCCAGGGTAAGATGGTCCACCACGCTGGATACAGCAGCTTGAATATCCCGCCAGACCTCCACCGTGACGCACCGATCGGCCCGGCCGCACTGACAGGTATCCTCGCCGGAGGCGCAGCTCACCGGTGCCAGATTGCCTTCCAGTACCCGCAGGATCTCACCGACGGTATACTCTTCCGGCTCACGGGTAAGCAGATAGCCGCCTCCCGCGCCGCGGACGGACCGGACCAGACCGGCCCGGGAGAGTTGAGTGACGATTTGTTCCAGATATTTATCGGAAATCTCCTGCCGCTGGGCGACGTCCCGCAGCGGGACGGCGGTTCCGGCGCTGTGGAGCGCCAGATCCAGCATCAGGCGCAGGGCATAGCGCCCTTTTGTGGAAATTTTCATACAAACCCCCTGGCATTTTTTTAGTGATATAATACCACGGGAGAAGTAGGAATTCAAGCAAAATTTGCGCTTGACTTTCGCGCCAAAAAGTGCTAAAGTGCATGACAGAAGGAGCGTGACATCCTGTGTACAAGCGTACCGGTTATGGATATGGCTATTACCGCTGCTATTATTATGCCAGCGGTGCTTTTGCCTGCCCATGACCGGCCTGTCGGAAGGAGAGACGCATCTGCAGTAAATGCGGAATGTTGTGACCCGCGGCAGCCCATTTGGGCAGCCGCGGGTTTTTGTATGCGTGGAAAGGAGCGGACAAAAATGGTAGTCATTATGAAACGGGATTTTACCGGCGAACAGCTGGAACAGGCCATCCGCACCATGGAGGCGGGCGGCGTCAAGGTTATGGTATCCAAGGGCAGCGAGACTACGATTCTGGGTGCGGAGGGTAACGCTGCCGGTATCAATCAGGAGGAACTGTCCCTGCTGCCCGGTGTGGAGCGGGTCATGCGGGTCACCGAGCCCTACAAAAAGTCCAACCGGAAGTACCACCCGGATGACACAGTGATCGATCTGGGCGGTGGGGCTCTGGTAGGCGGCAAAAAGCTGGCGGTCATTGCTGGACCCTGTTCTGTGGAGAGCGAAGAGCAGATTGTAGGGGTAGCCCAGGCGGTGAAGCAGGCCGGGGCATCCGCCCTCCGGGGAGGCGCATTCAAGCCCCGCACCTCTCCTTACGCGTTTCAGGGCATGGGCAACGACGGTATCCGTCTGCTCCAGGAGGCCAGAGCAGTCACGGGTTTGCCCATCGTTACCGAGATCATGTCCACCGATAATGTGGAAATGTTTGAAATGTGCGTGGATGTGATCCAGGTGGGGGCGAGGAATATGCAGAACTTTGACCTGCTCAAGCAGCTGGGCAAGACCACCAAGCCCATCCTGCTCAAGCGGGGCCTCAGTTCCACCATTGAGGAGTGGCTGATGAGTGCCGAGTACATTATGGCAGGAGGAAACGAGCGGGTCATTCTGTGTGAGCGGGGTATCCGGACCTTTGAGACCTTTACCCGCAATACCCTGGACCTGTCCGCTGTGTTGGCGGTGAAGCAGCTGTCCCACCTGCCGGTAGTAGTGGACCCCTCCCACGCCTGCGGTAAGGCGTGGATGGTGGAGCGGATGAGCCAGGCTGCCGTCGCCGCCGGGGCCGACGGACTCATCATCGAGGTCCACAATGACCCGCCCCACGCCCTGTGTGACGGGGCACAGTCCATTACTCCGGAGCAATTTGAGGATCTGATGGGCAAATTGCGCACGCTTGCCCCCTGCGTGGGAAGGGAGCTGTAAGAAATGAAAAAGAGATTGGTCATCGTGGGCCTGGGCCTTATGGGAGGGTCTATGGCCATTGCGCTGAAAGGCTTTGAGGATTTTGAAATCGTGGGTGTGGATGTCTCCCAGCCTACTCTGCGGTATGCCGCTGAGCATGGCGTGGGTGATTGGGTGACAGAGCGGGCTGCCGACGTAATCCCCCAGGCCGACGTGGTAGCGTTGGCCCTCCATCCCCAAGGAATCATTGACTTTCTGACGGCCAACCGGGACCAGTTTAAGCCCGGGGCGTTGGTATGGGATGTGTGCGGCGTCAAGTCCGCCATTCTGGAGGCAGCCCAGGTCCTGCCGGAGACGGTGGATTTCATCGGCTGCCATCCCATGGCAGGCACGGAGTTTTCCGGGGTGGAGCATGCGTTTGGAGAGATGTTTCAGGGGTCTCATTTTCTGATGGTCCCCCGGCCGGACAGCAGACCGGAACATATTGCACTGCTGGAGCGGCTGGCGGCTTACATGGGCTGTAAGGATGTCTGCCGTACCACCGGAGAGGACCACGACGCCCTCATCGCCTATACCAGCCAGATCATGCACATCATCGCTGTGGCAGTGTGCGACGATCCGGACCTGTTTGCCTGCCGGGGATTTGAGGGTTCCTCCTTCCGTGGGTGTACCCGGGTGGCCGCGCTGGACGTTGGTTTGTGGACCCAGCTGTTTTCTCTCAATCGCCCGGCGCTGCTGGCCGTGCTGGATCGATTGCTGGGCAATCTGCAGGCTTACCGGGAGGTGCTGGCCGCCGGAGACCGGGCGGCGCTGGCCGAGAAGCTGGCGCGCTCCGCCGCCCGAAAACGGCAGATGGACCTGCCCGGACCGGATTTGCTGAAGTAATGAAATACGCCCCGCGCCTTGCAAACAGGCGCGGGGCGTATCAGTTATGTCTGAGCAATATCCAACATGTCTGCGGTGATGTCGGTGGTATAGGGGTTGAGCCCTTGGGTATTCACAATCTCCAACACCTGGTCGGGGTAGAGCTCGTAGCACCACTCCCAGCCGTGATAGGTGACGCTGCCGTCACCCGGGAGCACTGCGGTGGACAGACCGGTGGAAAAGTCCAGGGAGAGGGCGCTCTCGGCAAAGAAGGCCAGGTCGCTGAGGGTCAGATCGGTCTTGACATTCTCCAGAAAGATCTCATAGTAAGTGGGCAGCTTCAGCGGCTGGCCCAGAGCGGCCTGCAGCACGGTGATGAGCAGGTTGCGCTGGGTCTCCGTGCGGCCAATGTCCGAATTGGAGTAGGCGTCATAGACATTGTTGGGATAGGAGCCGGGACCATCGGAATTTTTGCGGCAGCGGGCCACCTTCAGCGCGTCGGTGCCGTTGAGATACTGCATACCCGGGTCGAAGTGGATGTGCAGGTCCTGGGTGGGGTCGTCGTAGGACATGCGGATGGGGACATCGAAATAGATCCCGCCCACCGCGTCCACCAGGTCTACGAATCCCTTGGTGTCGACTTTCACATAGAAGTCAATGGGGATACCCAGGATCTTCGTGATCTCCTCTTTGAGGGCATCGATGCCGTTCATGGCGTACATGCTGTTGAGCTTGTAAAAATGGTAGCCGTCAGAGTCACGTACTCCATTGATCATGGTATCGCGTGGAATGGAGACCAATCCCACCTGCTGCTGTACGGTATCGTAGGTGGCCACCATCATAGTATCAGTGTTGCCGCTGGACTGGTCGTTGGCCAGCAGCAAAAAAGTATAGGTATATTCTTTGCGCTGGAGCTGGGGCTCCTCCGGCACAGAGGATGCGCCGGGGGCAGCTGAGACGGCCGGGGCGGTGGGCTGAGCCAGTTCCGGCGGCTTGGCCATCATACGGAAAGCCGCATATCCCACCACGATCACGGCAGACAACGCTACGATGATCCCGTACAAGGCCAGGGCAAACCGCCGGAGGGGGGAGACGCGGCGTCGTTTGGATTTGAGGACTCTGCGGGCCATAGGTGCGCCCCTTTCTCTTTGGTAGTAATTATGTCAACAAACTTGTTACAGTATATAAAACTACAAGCCGTCTGACAAGAGAGATTTTTAAAAATTTATATGGATGTAAGAAATTTAGAGCCGGTTTTGAATGCTCAGAGTAGCAGCGTTCAGGGCATTGACTGCCCCCAGCAGGTCGACCAGCAGTTGATTTTGTTCGTTCAGTGCCTCAAGCACCCGGTCCAGTCCGGCCTGCATCCCCGCATCGGGCAGGGCGGACGGCAGGCAGGGCATACACAGTGGTCCCAGCGGCCGGTAGCGGCGCATGGGGGTCTCCTCCAACGGAGCGGTACCGGCGCGGCTCTGGGCAAGGATGGTTTTGGCCGCGGCCTCGGCCTGGGCACGGATGCGAGCCGGGTCCCGGCGGCGGTCTGGGTTCAACATAGGGCAATCCCTCCTTTTCTGCTTCATTCTATGGACCAAAAGGAAAAGTGGACCTTGACATTTAAAAATTGCATGCTAGACTAAACTGTACCATTTGAGACAGAAATGGAGGAGGAGGCATGGAAGACCGGGAGGAGAAAGCCCGACTTCTGCTGGCGGGGAGCGTCCTGTTTCGGGACGCGCCGGCCGAGGCAGCCCAGGCTGCCCTGGATGATCCCCGCTGTACGGTGAAGCGGGCAACCCGCGGGTCGGTGATCTATACCCCCGAGTCCTTTCAGCGCTGTCTGGGACTGGTAGTGGAAGGGCGCATCCAGGTCAGCAAGGGCACGCTGCTTATGAGCGTGCTGGAGCCCGGGGAACTGTTCGGGGCGGCGGCCCTGTTTCAGGACGAGGGCGCCTACGCCACCACCCTTACTGCCCTTACAGCCTGCCGGCTGCTGTTTCTGCCCCAGGAGCTGGTGGAGGAGCTGATGGTCCGTTTTCCGGCAGTGGGGCGCAGCTATGTGCGCTATCTGTCCGGCCGTATCCGCTTTCTCAGCGGGAAGATCGACGCGCTGACCGCCGGAAGTGCCGAGCGGAAGCTGGCTCGCTATCTGCTGGCCCGACGGACGGGGGAAACGGCGGAGCTGGACTGCCCCGCCGCGGCGCTGGCCCGCCGCCTGGGAGTGAGCCGTGCCTCTCTCTACCGGGCACTGGACCAGCTGACGGAGGAAGGGGCTATCCGCAGAGAGGGCCGCCAGATCCTTATTTTGGACCAGACACGCCTGGAAAATGCATAGATAAAAGGAAAGGAATGAGTGATATGAAACACAAACTGCTTGCCCTGGGTCTGAGCCTGGCCCTTGTTGTGGGACTGACTGCCGGCTGCGCACCCAAAGAGGAGCCGGAGGCCCAGACCACCCCGCCGGTGGAGAGCCAGACCCCGGCCCAGGAGACCGCTGTACCCTATACCACCGTGCAGCTGGGCCTGCTCAGCGGCCCCACCGGCATGGGGGCGGCCAAGATGCTGGCCGACAACGACGCGGCCTTTGCCCAAGTGGAGGACGGGACCTATGCCGAGGGGGGGACCTTCGTGCGCTATGAGGTGACCCTGGGCTCCGACCCGGCCAACGATATCGTGCCCAAGCTCAACAACGGGGAGCTGGACATTGCGGCCATCCCCACCAATCTGGCCGCCACGCTGTACAACAAGACCGGCGGGGTGAAGCTGCTGGCCCTCAACACTTTGGGGGTGCTGCACATCCTGGAGAACGGAGACAGCGTGCACAGCCTGGCCGACCTGGCGGGCAGGACGATCTATGCCACCGGCCAGGGG
Organism: Flavonifractor hominis; assembly: GCF_040095835.1. Taxonomy (NCBI): domain Bacteria; kingdom Bacillati; phylum Bacillota; class Clostridia; order Eubacteriales; family Oscillospiraceae; genus Flavonifractor; species Flavonifractor hominis. The sequence goes on along the minus strand of NZ_JBBMFT010000002.1, from coordinate 210,564 downwards.
TCCAACCCGGAATACGTGCTCAACTACCTGCTGGAGCAGAACGGTCTCACACCCGGTGAGGACGTGACCATTGAGTGGAAGGCCAGCGAGGAGCTGACCACCCTGATGGCCTCCGGCCAGATCGACCTGTGCATGCTGCCTGTACCCGCGGCCACCAGTGTGATGATGCAGAACGCCGATGTGCGCGACGCAATCGACCTGAACGACGCCTGGCAGGCCTCCGGGGCGGAGGGCACCTTTACCATGGGGTGCCTCGTGGCGCGCACCGAGTGGCTGGAGGAGAACAGCGAACTGGTGCCCGGTATCCTGGCCGAGTACGCCGCCTCCATTGATTATGCCAATGAGAATCCTACGGAGGCATCCCAACTCATGGAGCAGTACGGCATCGTGCCCAAGGCCGCGATTGCCGAGGCCGCTATTCCCCAGGCCAACATGGTCTGCCTGACCGGAGACGATCTGAAGGGTATTTCCAGCTACTATGAGGTACTTTATGCCGCCGACCCCACCTCCATCGGAGGTGCCATTCCTGACGATGCGTTCTACTACATCGCGGAATAATATCGGGATAAAAATACTGAAAGTTGTCATACCCCTGGCCTTCTGGCTGGGGGTTTGGCAGCTTGCGGCCCTGCTGCTGGACCAGAAGACCGGGGGGCACGGCACCCTGCTGCTTCCGGCGCCCCGCCTGGTGGTGGAGCGGCTGTGTGCGCTTGCCGTGCAGGCGGAGTTTTGGCGGACGGCGGTGGTAAGCCTGGGACGGATCTTTTCTGGCTTTGCTGCCGGAGCAGCGGCGGGGACCGTCGCGGCGGTACTTACCAGCGTTTGCCGTCCCGCCCATTGGGTGCTGGCCCCCGCCGTCAAGGTGGTGCGGGCCGTGCCAGTGGCCTCCTTTATTGTGCTGGTGCTCCTCTGGTCTCCCACCACCGGGCTGGTGCCTGCGATCGTCTCCGCACTGATGGTGCTGCCGGTGGTGTGGGCCAGCGTCTGTAAAGGCATCAACCAGACCGATCCTCAGCTGCTGGAGGCTGCCCGGGCCTATCGTTTCGGTCGGGCCAGAACGGTGCGGCTGGTCTATCTGCCCTCGGTGCAGCCTTATTTCGCCAGCGGCTGTGCCACCGCTCTGGGCCTGGCCTGGAAAGCGGGGGTGGCGGCCGAGGTGCTCTGTCAGCCAGCGCTGGCCATCGGTACCCAGCTCTATCGCTCCAAGATCACTCTGGAGACGGCGGACCTCTTTGCCTGGACCGGGGTGGTCATCATCCTGAGTTTTCTGTTGGAGGGCGTACTGGCTCTGCTGTTCCGGCGGCTGGGAAGGGGGGAGTCACTGTGATATCGGTGGAGGATATTACGGTCTGTTTTGAAAAAAAGCGGGTGCTGGACCACTTCAGCGCCTGTTTCCCGGAGAAGGGGATTACGGCCCTGTCCGGCCCCTCGGGCTGCGGCAAGACCACCCTGCTGCGGGTCCTGGCCGGGCTGCAGGAGACAGAAGGAGGAAAGGTGAATGTGCCAGATCGACCGGTGCTCCTCTTTCAGGAGGACCGGCTGCTGCCCTGGCGCACGGCGGCGCAGCACATTTCCGACGTACTTCCCCGTGCCCGCCGGGGAGAGGCGGGACGCTGGCTGGAGCTGGTGGAGCTGGAAGAGGCGGCGGGGCAGCGCCCGGCGGCCCTCTCGGGGGGCATGCGCCGGCGGTTGGCTCTGGCCCGGACCCTGGCCTGCGGAGGGGCGGTGTTCCTGCTGGACGAGCCCTTCACCGGGGTGGATGCCCCCTGTGCCGGGCGCATTCTGGCGCGCATCCGTGGGCTGGGTGTACCCGTGCTCCTCTCCAGCCACGAGGCGGAGGTGGTGGCCCTGTGTGACCGGATGATCCCCCTGGACGGGCCGCCCCTGCGGATATTGCAAGGATAAAGATTTGATTAAAAAGAGCGAAAGCGCATTGTGCTTTCGCTCTTTTGTGGTAAAATGTTCAACATGATATTTTGGTAAAGGCAGCGTAAAATCATGACGGATCTCGTAGAACAACCACAAAAAAGAAAACGAAAATGGGCCTATCCCAAGCTCTCCCTGAGTGAGCGGCAGGCGGTATGGACAGGGCGAGTGCTGCTCCTACTGGCGCCGCTGTTGTCCTTCACGCTGGTGGAGTACCTCAATTACAACAATCCCTGGGCCAGCTTTACTCCCGTACAAATCGCGCTCAACCTGGTGTGGTACTACCTGGGGGAGATGGCGCTGTGGCTGCTGCGGGGCCGGCGCACCGCAGCAGTGAAGTGGGGGCTGGGCATCGCCTGGGGCTTTGGGATGACCAACCACTATCTCATCGCCTTCCGAGGCCGGACCCTCTTCCCGGGCGATTTTCTTACCCTGGGCACAGCATTCAACGTGGCGGGCAATTACGATTACCGTCTGGATGATGCCCAGTGGCTCACTTTGTTTATCCTGGTGGGGGCCATCCTGGCGGTCTCCCTGCTGCCCCGGGAGGAGCGGCAGAAGTTCACCTGGCGGCGCTTTGTGCCGTGTGCCGGGGCGGCGGTGCTGGTCCTGGGGGCGTTTTTCGGAACGGGGCTGGTAGAGCGGCTGGGCATCGAGCCCTCCATGTGGACCACCCGGGGCAACGGACTAATGCTGAACTTCTCCGTGTGCCTGAAATACATGCGTGCCGAGAAGCCGGAGGGCTATTCCCAGCAGGCCCTGAGTGCGCTGACAGAGGAGTATACCGGCGACAGCTCGTCCGTCACGGTGGGGGCGGAGGGCGGCACCCAGCCGGTCAATGTCATTGTGATCATGAACGAGTCCTTTTCTGACCTGAGCGTGCTGCCCGGGGTGGAGACCAACCGGGATGCCATGCCCTTCCTCCACTCCCTGACGGAAAACACCATCAAAGGCTACGCCTACTCCTCCGTGTTCGGCGGGACCACCGCCAACTCTGAGTATGAGTTCCTCACAGGCAATACGACGGCGTTCCTGCCGGCGGGCACCGTGCCCTATCAGATGTACGTCTCCGACGGGGACCCCAGCCTGGTGGGACAGATGAAGGCGCTGGGCTACCGGGCCGTAGCCGCCCATCCCTACCGCTCCTCGGGGTGGAACCGGCCGGCGGTGTACGCCGACTTCGGTTTTGACGAGGTCTATTTTGAGAGTGATTTTCAAAACCGCACCTACATGCGGGGAGACGAAAAGACGGGGTATGTCACCGACCAGTGCGACTATGAGAACCTGATCCGCCTGTACGAGGAGAAGGAGGAGGGGGAGCCGCTGTTCCTCTTCAACGTCACCATGCAGAACCACAGCGCCTATCAGATGGCTTGGACCAATCTGCCCGCCACGGTGTGGCTTACCGGGGAGCTGGAGGGGCGCTTCCAGACGGTGAACCAGTACCTCTCCCTCATCTACCAGAGCGATTTGGCGCTGGAGTATCTTATCGACTATTTTTCCGGAGTGGAGGAGCCCACCATGATCCTCCTCTTCGGCGATCACCAGCCCCAGGTGGCCACCAATTTCTACACAGACGTGCTGGGGACCGACCCGGATACCGCCCTGGCCCAGAAAAAGCAGATGGTGCCCTTTGTGCTCTGGGCCAACTATGACATCCCGGAGGCCCAGGGGGTGGAGCTGTCCCTTAACTACCTCTCCTCGCTGCTGATGCAGACGGCTCATCTGCCCATGACAGGGTACCAGAAATACCTCGCCCAGCTATGGCAGAGCGTGCCCGTCATCAACACGGTGGGCACCGGTACCGCCGACGGGACCTGGTATGGGGAGAACGATCCCCTGCCTGCCGAGGCAGAAGAGCAGGTGGCCGACTACCAGAAGCTGGTGTACAACAACGTCTTTGACAAGAAAAACCGGGTGGAGAACTTCTTTACCCTGACCGGCTAAGACAACGGGGACACAGGCGTGCAGCCTGTGTCCCCGTTTTGTTTGTCGGTCATAGGAGAGCCAATAGATAGCGCAGCAACAGCCGCCGGTACCAGGGTGAGACTTTGCTCACCGCTGCCGCGGCGCTTTGAACATCGGAGAGGACTGCCTGACGCTCCTCCTCCGTCAGGGTATGGGGGCTGAATTTGGCCTTCTTGGCCAGCTCCTCAGTCTGGGGAGACATGGATGCCCCCCAGCGCTCCAGGCGCAGCAGGTAACGATAGCCTGCGATGACGGCCCGGTTGGGGTTGCTGTCCCGGAAGCGCTTCTCCCGGGCCCGGCGGGCCAGCGCCCGGCGCAGGGGAAGGGCCAGGACCAGCACCGCTGCCGCCAGTATGGCCAGCAGGGGACGCAGGTCGGTCGGAGTTTCCTCCGGCGCATCCGGTGCAGCGGAGGGAGTGGGCTGGACGGTCTGGGGCGTATGGGTAGCCGCCGGCGTGGGCGTGGGGGTTGGAGTAGGCTCCGCCTCCAGCTGCGTACCGCTCTGCCCCGGGGTGCTCCCGGCGTAGGCGGGAGTGACCTCCACCGGTTCCCAGCCGTAGCCGTCAATGTAGATCTCCACCCAGGCATGAGCGGCGGAGTCAGGCACGTTTACCCGCCCGGAGGCAGGTACATCGGCCACATAGCCCGACACATACCGGGTGGGGACGCCCAGGTAGCGCAGCATCAGCGTGGCGGCGCTGGCGAAGTGCATACAATAGCCCCGGTGACTTTCGCTCAGAAAGTAGGAGATAAAGTCCTGGTCCGCGGGCGTGACGGGAGTGTCCGGGTCGTACTCCGCCAGATCGTCCAGGTAGGCGGCCGTTACTTCGGCCAGCAACAGCGGGAGCTGGCGGTCATACTGCTCCTGCGTCAGGACACCGGCCGGGGCAAAGTCCAGATAGTCCTGGTAGGCCGGGTTGTCTGTGCCGTAGAGCGACACGTCGTTGAGTTGGTTCATCAGTTCGTAAACAGCCTGCTCCACGGCAGGCAGTGCCTGCGCCGGGATGTCCATATAATGATCAGATACAAAGCTCCGGTACTGGGCTTCCGCCCCGACCGCCTCAGAAGGCAGCTGGGCTCCCGAGTTGGGGGAACAATCGGGCTGCACATAAAGCGTATAGGTCGGTACATCCTTCTCCGTCGGGGCCAGGCAGTAGTCATAGACGAACTGAGCCGAGGAGAGTTCCTCCGGCTGGGTAAGGATCTGGTAGGGGCAGTAGATATAGCTGCCGCTGGTGCCCACATTGCGCACGATGACTTTGGCGTAGTTCTTGTCGGAAAAGCTGTTCCGGTTGGCCAGGGCGGGGAAGTTCATGGGCTGATAACCGTTCAGGGATGGATGGTAAACGCTGGATATCAGGGAATTAAAATCGTCTTTCTCCCAGAAGAGCTGGCTGTAGGTTTCCTCACTGAGGGGGGCCCAGCTCTCCCCGTCGTACACCGCGCAGGAGAAGCCCCGCAGGTAGATCCGCCCCCGCAGGGAGGTGCGCACATCCAGCACCGTCCGGCCGGAGAAGTCCAGCGGTCCGGCGCTGGACAGGGACACCGTGCCGTCCGGATTGGCCAACCCATCGGAACTCCCACCTAGGATGCCGTTGCCCTGGAAGGGACCGTCCAGCTCGGTGGCCCACTGAGTAATGGCCGCGTTGGCCCGGTCAGCCCAGGCCGGGCGCTGGTAGGACTGCTGGGGCATGGCCAGGGTGAGCACTGCCAGCAGCAGGGCGGCGGCGGGGAGGGAGATAAGGTGCAGCCGGGCGGCTCCCTGCCGGTCGTGCCGGGCGGCCAGAGAGGACAGCCCCAGCACCAGCCACACCAGCAGCAGGGCCATCAGAGGCAGCCAGTCCGGTGTGATGGACAGGCACACCGGTACCAGCAGGAAGGGTACGCTCACCCAAAAGCACAGGGCGAAGGAGCGCAGGCGCACCAGAAACAGCCCCAGCAGCATCCCGATGGGGAAAAGGGCCAGCTGCAGCAGCAGTGTGACGCACCTGGGCCAGGCCCAAGGGGGCAGCTCTACCACCGGGCGGATGGTGCCGCCCACCTCCAGCTGAAGGACAAAGGTGTTGATCACGTCGCAGCGCAGGCGTACCTCGCCCAGCACCAGCAGCGGCCAGTTCCGCCACACCAAAACGCCCCACAGGGCGCCGAGGATCAGCAGCGGCAGCAGCCACCAGCGGCGGGGCAGAGACCACACCAGAAGGGCCAGCAGGGTATAGACGACACAGGCTACCAGCAGCAGCCTGGGCGCGGTTTCCACCGAAAAAGCGCTGAGAAAGCAGAACAGCACTCCGCTTACCAGTAAAAACAGCAGGCAGGCGTCTCCCGCCAATACGCCAGGGCCCCGGCGCAGGCGGGATGGAACTCTGCGGGCAGACATCATCCACCACCTCCTTCCACACCGGTGGCGGTCACATGCAGGTGCTGGGGCCGCCCGGCGCCGCCGGGCAGGCGGAGAACGCCGTCCAGGATGGAACGACCCTGAACAGGAGCGGGGGTGGAGCAGATGCGCTCCAGGCAGGTCATAAGGGCCCGCTCACTTTCCACGGCACAGTCCTCCACCACGCCGCTGACCGGATCGGCCCACTGAATGTGGTGGGGCCGTTCCCGTTGCAGCAGCTGCCGGGACAGACCGTACAGCCGGTCCAGGGCGCGCTCCACCTGCCCGGGTGGGCCGAAGTGGTCGAAGGTGAGTACCAGCGGGGCCTGCCGGGGCTCCAGCGTCTCCCGAACCACCAGCTCGTCCCGCTTGGAGGAGAGCTTCCAGTGGACCGAACGCAGGGGGTCACCCGCCCGGTAGTCCCGCAGGTCGTAGTCCTCCCCGGGACCGCCGCCGGGCCGGGGGCGCAGCACGGTGCCGCCCTGGCCTCCGCAGGTCTCAGGCGGCCGATCCTCCTCCAGCGGGATGGGCAGCACCAGTACTGCCGATGCTCCCCTTGTGCGCACCGGCAGGGCAAACAGCCCAAGCAGGTCGCAGGCACGGGCCTGTTGGATGCGGCCCACCACCCGGCCGCAGTGATCGGTGGGGACTGATTGGGTGAGGCGGGCCCCCTCCGACGCGCCGGAGATGGTTTGCAGCTGCCGGCCCCGCTCCCCGGTGAGCTGGTTTTCCCACACCAGGCGGAACTTCAGCCGGGCCAGGGGCAGGCGGGAGGGGTTGTCCAGCACGGTGAGAAAGCCGGCACCGGCGCCCCGGGGAACGGCTGGGTCCTGGGGGGTCAGCCGCAGGGAGCAGCGCAGCAGAACGGGCAGGCTCAAAAGCAGGGAGAGCAGGGGAAAGAGCACCAGCAGCACCAGCAGGAAGGTGGCGAAGTAGTGCTCGAAGAAGATCTGGAACAGCACGGCGGCGGCCAGTACCTCCAGATAGATGATGCGCCGGTGGAGCATGGCGCTTACCGGATGGCGGGGGCGTGCACCTGATGGAGCACCTCCGCCGCCGGATCGAAGGCGGGATCGGCCTCCGCCCGGGGGGAGAGCAACAGGCGGTGGCGGATCACATCGGAAAACAGGAAGGAGATATCCTCCGGGTTGACGTAGTCCCGCCCCTGGGCCAGGGCCGCCGCCTTGGCCATGGCAGTAAGGGCCAGAGTAGCACGGGGACTGCCTCCCTGGACGATCATGGGGTGGGTCCGGGTGGCCCCCACCAAGCGCACCGCGTAGTCCAGCACCTCGTCGGAGAGATAGACCGCGTCGGCCTGGGCACGCAGCGCGTCCAGCCCCGCCGGGTCCAGCACCTGCCGGACCTGGTCCAGAGGATTGCCCTTCTGCTTGCGGCGGACCATCTCCATCTCATCCCGGGGAGAGGGATAGCCCAGGGACAGGCGCACCATGAACCGGTCCATCTGGGAGTCGGGCAGCAGCTGGGTGCCTGAGGCTCCGGCCGGGTTCTGGGTGGCGATGACCAGGAAGGGCTGGGGCACCGGGTGGCTTATCCCATCCACCGTCACCTGCCCCTCCTCCATGGCCTCCAGCAAGGCCGACTGGGTGCGGCTGGTGGCCCGGTTGAGCTCGTCGGCCAGAAACAGGTTGCACAGCACCGCTCCGGGTTGATACTCCATCCGGCCCGTCTGCTTGTTGTACAGGGTGAAGCCTGTGATATCCGAGGGCATCACATCGGGGGTGAACTGCACCCGGTTGTAGTCCAGGCCCAGCGCCCGGGAGAAAGCCAGTGCCAGGGTAGTCTTGCCCACGCCGGGAATATCCTCCAGCAGGATGTGACCCCGGGCCAGAATGGCCAGCAGTACCTTGGTCAATACGGTGTCCTTGCCCACCACAGCCTTGCGTACCTCGCTGAGAATGGCGCCGACCGGCTGGTTTCCTTCCATCGTCATGCCTCCTCTTTTGTTTCTTAAAGTCTATTCTAACAGACGATAACCTTATGTCAACTAAAATAAAGTTACAGTTCTTGCGGGAAAAAGACCTGTAAAGACGGGAAAATCTCTTGCGCTGAGGGATTTTTTATGGTATAGTACATACGATAGTAGTAGAAGTATGGTGAGAGTGGGGTCGCGGCTCCGCTCTTTCTTATTGAAAAAACGGGGAGAGTAAAAATATTCCAGCCCCGGGCCGGAGGTCAACTATGGCGAAAGTGACGGAAGTGGTATCCACCCTGGCCGCCCCCATCGCGGAGGGCTGCGGCTGTTCGTTGTGGGATGTGGAGTATGTCCGGGAGGCCGGACAGTGGTTCCTGCGGGTCTATATCGACAAAGAGGGCGGCGTGTCCATCAATGACTGTGAGGCGGTCTCCCGTCCTCTGTCCGACGCGCTGGATGAAGCCGACCCCATTGAGGGCAGTTATGTGCTGGAGGTTTCCTCCGCCGGGGCGGATCGCCCGCTGAAGAAGCCGGAGCATTTTGCGCAGTTTCTGGGCACGGAAGTGGAGGTGCGTCTCTACCGGGCGCTGGAGGGACGCAAGGACTATGTGGGTGTCCTCAGCGGCTATGAGGCCGGAGATGTAACCATAGATACCCCTGCCGGTTCCCGTACCTTCCCGAAGAAAGATGTGGCGCAGGTGCGCCTTACGGTCCATTTTTGAGTGAAGCGGGCGGTATGTACCGCCCCGGTGATGATGAGGAGAACGATTATGCCGAAGAAAAACGCAAAGGCCCAGAAGTCCAACGAGCTGGACGGAGCGGAATTTTTTGCCGCCATTGATCTGATCGAGAAAGAGAAGGGGATTCCCAAGGCTTACATGCTGGAGAAAATTACCCAGGCTCTGGTGTCTGCCTACAAGCGGGATCATGAGGGCGCCGGGGACAACGTGAGCGTGGAGGCCGACGAGGAAAAGGGCACTGTGCGCATGTTTGTCAAGAAGGATGTGGTGGAGGTGGTGGATAACCCCTGCACCGAGATGAGCCTTCAGATGGCCCGGGAGAAGATCCCCCACGCTCAGCTGGGGGACGTGATCCGCATTGAGGTCCGTACCCGGGATTTCGGCCGTATTGCTGCCCAGACCGCCCGTCAGGTGATTATCCAGGGCATGCGGGAGGCTGAGCGCGGAATGATCTATGACGAGTTCAGCTCCAAGGAGCATGAGATCCTCACCGGCGTGGTCACCCGTGTGGATCCCCGTTCCGGCGCGGTGAGCCTGCGCATCGGCTCGGGCAGCGAGGCCACCGAGGCCTTCCTGGCCCCCGGCGAGCAGGTCAAGGGCGAAGAGTATGTGGAAGGTATGCGCCTGCGGGTATATGTGGTGGAGGTCCGCCGTTCCACCAAGGGGCCCCAGGTCCTCATCTCCCGCACCCATCCCGGCCTGGTCAAGCGCCTGTTTGAGATGGAAGTGCCCGAGATCTATGACGGCACCGTGGAGGTCAAGTCCATTGCCCGTGAGGCGGGCAGCCGCACCAAGCTGGCCGTGTGGTCGGCCGACGCCGATGTGGATCCCATCGGCGCCTGCGTGGGCCCCAGAGGGCAGCGGGTCAACAACATCGTGGAAGAGCTCAAGGGCGAAAAGGTGGATATCATCAAGTGGTCGGAGGATCCGGCTCAGTACATTGCCGCCGCTCTGTCTCCGGCAGATGTTATCAGCGTAACCGTCTGTGAGGAAGGTAAGAGCTGCCGTGTGGTGGTGCCCGACGACCAGCTCTCTCTGGCCATCGGTAAAGAGGGACAGAACGCCCGTTTGGCTGCCAAGCTGACCGGTTGGAAGATCGACATCAAACCCGCCTCTGCCCCCATGGAGGAAGGCGCGGATGAAGAAGAGGACGTCATCGTCGAGGACGAGGCGTAATCTGCAGCAGAGCATGTGCGGGCGGACCGTGGGTCCGCCCCTGGAGGTGAGACTATGCCCAAGAAGATCCCCCTGCGCCAGTGCGTGGGCTGCCGGGAAATGAAACCGAAGAAGGAACTGATCCGGGTGGTGAAGAGCCCGGAGGGAGAGATCTCCCTGGACTTTAAGGGCAAAAAGCCCGGCCGGGGTGCCTATGTGTGCCCCGATGAGGCCTGCCTCAAGAAAGCGCGCAAGTCCAAGGCGTTGGAGCGCACCTTTGCCCAGGCTATGCCGGACGGCGTATACGACGCGCTGGAGGCCCAGATGAAGGAGGGCGGCGATGGATAGCGTACTGCATCTGCTGGGCATTGCCCGGAAGGCGGGCCGCGTAGAGGTGGGGGAGGAGCCGGTGGGCGCCGCCGCCCGGGCGCGGCAGGCCAAGCTCATCCTGGTGGCCGGGGACGCGGCGGAGAACAGCGTTCGCCGGGCCGGCCATTTTGCTCAGGCCGGGCAGACTCCCTGGTTGCGTGTGCCTTACAGCAAGGCAGAGCTGGGCGGTGCAGTGGGCCGCAGCTCTTGTGCCATGCTGGCTCTGACCGATATAGGTCTGGCCTCGGCGCTGGCCGGTCGTCTGACCGCCGCCGGCGGTGAGGACGGGCGTGCTCTGGCTGAACAGTTGGCCGGGAAAGCGGAAAAAGCGCTCCAACGTCAGAAGGAGCAGCGCCGCCATGAGAAGAACCTGCAAAAGGGAAAGAAGAAGCCCTGGGCCGCTCCCCCCAAGCCGGCGCCGGAGCCGACAGTGAAACCGGCCGCACCTGCTCCGCGTATCATGCCAAAGGGCAGGCTGACCATTCATAAAAAGACGCCATGAGAAGATGGCGCAGCACGTATTGGAACAAACTGGGCTTGTTCCAATAAGAAAGCGCAGCGGGTCCGCTGTGTTTTCCTATTGGCGCAAGCCCGCCAGTTGGAGGTGGCTTATTTGCTGAACAACAAATATCGTGTACACGAGGTGGCCAAGGATTTTGGCAAGAACTCCAAGGAGATCACTGATATCCTGACCAAATATGCAACGACCCCGAAAAACCACATGCAGCCCCTGGACGAGCGGGAGCTGAATCTGGTCTTTGAGTATCTGACTCAGCACAACCAGGTGGAGAATATCGAGAGCATTTATGCTGACGTCTACCGGGAACCCAAGCCTGCGGCCAAGGCGGAGAATCCCAAGGCTTCTGCCCCGCAGAACCAGGGCCACAAACCGGCAGCTCAGCCTGCCCCTGCACGCCCCCAGAACGGCGGCCAGAACGCCGCCCCTGCCCGGCCCCAGAATGGTGGCCAGCAGCCGGCGCCTCAGCGCCCCACCACCCGTATTCCCGAGAAGAAGGTGGTGGATACCCGTAAGGGCGGCGACGTAAACCTGGAAAAGTACGACGAGCGTCTGGAGAACCTGGCGGCGGGCAAGACCAAGCAGATGCAGGCCGGCAAGCAGAAGTTCCAGGGCCGCAACCAGCGCAAGGGCGGTTTCCAGGGCGGCAACAAGCGCCGCCAGGAGGAGCAGGAGAAGATGCGCCGGCTCCAGCTGGAGATTGCCAAGAAGACCCCCCTCACCGTCAAGATCCCGGATGAGATCGGTGTGGGTGAGCTGGCCAGCCGGATGAAAAAGACCGGTGCCGAAGTGGTCAAGACCCTGATGAAGAACGGTGTCATGGCTTCCCTCAGCGACGTCATTGACTTCGACACTGCTGCCATCATTGCCGAAGAGCTGGGCTGCAAGGTGGAGAAGGAAGTCATTGTCACCATCGAAGAGCGCCTCATCGATACCGCCGAGGACAAGGAGGAGGATCTGCTCCCCCGCGCCCCTGTGGTGGTGGTCATGGGCCACGTCGACCACGGCAAGACCTCTCTGCTGGACTATATCCGCAATGCCCACGTGGCGGCGGGCGAGGCCGGCGGCATCACTCAGCACATCGGCGCCTATCAGGTGGAGGTACAGGGCAAGCCCATCACCTTCCTGGATACCCCCGGCCATGAGGCCTTTACCGCCATGCGTGCCCGCGGTGCCATGATCACCGACGTGGCCATTCTGGTGGTGGCCGCTGACGACGGCATCATGCCCCAGACGGTGGAGTCTATCAACCATGCCAAGGCGGCCAATATCCCCATCATCGTGGCCATCAACAAGATGGATAAACCGGAGGCAAACCCCGAGCGCATCAAGGAGCAGCTCACCAAGTACGAGCTGGTGCCCGAGGAGTGGGGCGGCGAGACCATCATCTGCCCCATCTCTGCCAAGACCGGTGAGGGTATCGACAACCTGCTGGATATGGTCGTGCTGACCGCCGAGATGCAGGAGCTCAAGGCCAATCCCAACCGCTCCGCCCACGGTGCCGTCATTGAGGCCCGCCTGGACAAGGGCCGTGGTCCCGTTGCCACCCTGCTGGTCCAGAAGGGCACTCTGCACCAGGGTGATGTCATCATTGCCGGCACCGCCGTAGGCCGTGTCCGCGCCATGACCAATGCCCGGGGTGAGAAGGTCACCGAAGCCGGCCCCTCCGTGCCTGTGGAGATCATCGGCATGAGTGAAGTGCCCGGCGCCGGCGACGATTTCCACGCTGTGGACGACGAACGTATGGCCCGCGAGCTGGTGGAGCAGCGTAAGCACGAGCAGAAGATGGCCTCCTCTGCTCCCGTGGGCAAGGTGAGCCTGGAGGATCTGTTCAGCCAGATCAAGCAGGGCGAGATGAAGGACCTGAACATCATCGTCAAGGCCGATGTACAGGGTTCTGCCGAGGCGGTCAAAGCCAGCTTGGAGAAGATCTCCAACGACGAGGTGCGGGTGCGGGTCATCCACTGCGCAGTGGGTGCCATCAGCGAGAGCGACGTCATGCTGGCGACTACCTCCAACGCCATCATCGTGGGCTTCAATGTCCGCCCGGACAACAACGCCAAGGAGACCGCTGCCCGCAATAAGGTGGATATGCGTATGTACCGGGTGATCTACGACTGCATCAACGAGATCGAGACCGCCATGAAGGGCATGCTGGCACCCAAGTTCAAGGAAGTGGATCTTGGCCGCGCCGAGGTGCGCAATGTGTTCCGCATCACCGGCGTGGGCATGGTGGCCGGCTGCTATGTCACCGACGGCAAGATGCAGCGGGGCGCCAATATGCGTCTGCTGCGGGACAACATCGTCATTTACGACGGTTCCATTGCCTCCCTCCAGCGCTTTAAGGACAGCGTGAAGGAAGTGGCCGCCGGTTATGAGTGCGGTATTACCTTTGAGAAGTTCCAGGATATCAAGGAAGGCGATGTGATCGAGGCCTTCCTGATGGAGCAGATCGAAGTCTGATCCCCGCGGAACACGATAACAACTACAGACAGACCCGTTCCATCCCCAAGTCATTTGAGGAGGGGGCGGGTCTGTATGCTTTTGATAGGAGAACAATATGGCAAGTAATCGTATTGGACGTATCAACGAGGAGATCCAGCGGGAGCTGGCCACCCTCATCCGTACAGTCAAAGATCCCAGAGTGCACGGGCTGGTGTCCATCACGGCGGTGGACACGACCTCCGACCTGCGCTATGCCAAAATTTACGTCAGCGTGCTGGACAAAAGCGACGTGAAGGAAGTAGTAAAGGGCCTGAAGTCTGCCGGAGGCTACCTGCGGCGGGAACTGGGCCGGGCTCTGCAGCTGCGTTATACTCCGGAACTGCAATTTGTGGAAGATGACTCCATCAACACCGGAGCGCACATCCTGAGTATGCTCCGGGATCCTGAGGTGGTGAAGCCGGCCAATCCGGCCAATGCCCACATCGACCTGGACAGTGAGGAGTGAGCGAGATGACCTACACGGAAGCGGCAGCCTGGCTGCAGGAGCATGACCGCTATCTTATTCTGACGCATAAGCGGCCTGACGGAGATACCATCGGCTGTGCCGCCGCCCTGTGCGAGGGACTGCGGGCGCTGGGAAAAACTGCTCACATCTGTCCGGGTGTGGAGGAGACCCATCTGTTTACCCCCTATCTGGAAGGCTATCTGGCTCCGGAGGGATATGTGCCCGAGCGGGTGGTCAGCGTGGATATTGCGGCCCGGGGGCTCTTTACCCGGGCCGGGGCGGCGTGGCTGGAGCGGGGGATTGATCTGGCCATCGACCATCACCCTTCCCAGGAATTTTTTGCTGCCCAGACCTGTCTGGATGCCGGGCGGGCCGCCTGCGGCGAGCTGGTGTACGACATCCTGCGTACCCTGGGTCCGGTAACGCAGCGGATGGCCGCCCCTCTTTATGTGGCGGTGGCTACCGACACCGGCTGCTTCCAGTACAGCAATACTACGGCGGATACCCACCGGGTAGCCGCTGCTCTGATGGATACCGGACTGGACGTGCTGCCACTGAACAAGCGGCATTTCCGCACCAAGACCTGGGCCCGGCTGCAGGTGGAGCGGCTCATTGTGGAGCGCATGCATCGCTATGAAAATGGAACGATCGCCGTGGCCCCCGTATCTCTTTCCCTGATGGAGGAGGCGGGAGCCACCGAGGAGGACATGGAGGATATTGCCGCGTTCCTGGGTCAGATTGAGGGGGTGGAAACCTCCATCACCATCCGAGAACTGACGGGAGGCGAGTGCAAGCTCTCCGTGCGCACGGGCAGCGGACTCAACGCTTCCAAGGTATGTGCTCTGCTGGGCGGCGGCGGCCATGCCGCCGCTGCCGGGTGTACGGTACCCGGCACACCGGAAGAGGCTGAGGCTGCCATTCTGGAGGCGATCCGGCAGGTGGAATGCAATGGCTAATGGGGTTCTTGTTATCGACAAGCCCGCCGGTTGGACCAGTATGGATGTATGTGCCAAGCTGAGGGGGATTCTCCGTGAACGGCGGATTGGCCACGGGGGTACGCTGGATCCCATGGCCACGGGAGTATTGCCGGTCTTTGTGGGCCGGGCCACCCGGGCGGTGGAGTTTGCCGTGGAGGGTGAGAAGGAATATTTGGCCGCTCTAAAACTAGGCGTAATCACAAATACGCAGGATATGACCGGAGAGGTGTTGGAAAAACGGCCGGTGAATGTAGAGCGGGAAAGGCTAAAAGAGGTACTGCCCCACTTTACAGGAGCCATCAGCCAGATCCCACCCATGTATTCGGCCATCAAGATCCAGGGCAAGAAGCTCTATCAGCTGGCCCGGGCGGGGCAAGAGGTGGAACGGGCCCCGCGGCCGGTGACCATCCACGCCCTCGAGGTGACAGACGAGGTGCCGGAAGACTTCCCGCGGGAGGAGGACACCTGGTATCTGAGGGTGCGCTGTTCCAAAGGCACTTATGTGCGTACGCTGTGCCATGACATTGGGCAGGCTCTGGGGTGCGGCGGTAGTATGTCCGCTCTGCGGAGGACCCGGGTGGGGGACTACACCCTGGAGGGTGCGGCGACTCTGGATCAGATCCAGGCTGCCAGCGATCCGTCCGCCCTGCTGAGGCCGGTGGACACCTGCTTCGCCGGCCTGCCCATGCTGGTGCTGAAGAGCGAGCAGGCAGAGAAGAAGATACGCAACGGCGCAGCGCTGAACCTCCCGGTGCCGCCGGGGAATGGGGAGTACCGGGTCTACGGCGTGGACGGGGCATTTCTGACCCTGAGCCGGGTGGAAGGGAACCGGCTGACGACCATCAAAAGTTTTTTCGAGGTGTAAAACATGCAGCAAGAGAAGCGGGTCATCGCGCTGGGCTTTTTTGACGGGGTGCATCTGGGACATGGGGCGTTGCTGCGCCGGGTGACGGAGACAGCAGCCCGGCTGGACGCAGTACCGGCGGCGGTGACCTTTGACACCCATCCGGAGAACCTGATTCTGAAAAGCCCTGTGGTGCCGCTGCTGAGCTCTCCCATGGACCGTGCAGAGCTGATGCGGCGCTGCTACGGGATCCGGGATGTGATCGTGGCCCATTTTGACGAGCGCATGATGCACATGTCCTGGCAGGCATTTGTGGAAGACTACCTGGTGGGAGAACACGGAGCAGTCCATCTGGTGGCCGGACATGACTTCCACTTCGGCTACAAGGGGGAAGGCAACCCGGAGCGGCTGGCTGGCTTGTGTCAGACGCTGGGGGTGGGCTGTGATATCATTCCCAAGGTAGAGCAGGACCACATCACCATTTCTTCCACCTATATCCGTACACTCATTGCCCAAGGCGAGATGGAGCGAGCCAACCAGTTCCTGGGTCACCCCCATACCCTGACGGATACGGTGGCCCACGGAAAGAAACTGGGCAGCACCCTCGGCTTTCCAACGGTAAACCTGCACTTCCAGCCTGGCGTACTGGTACCAGCCCACGGCGTGTATGCCACTAGGGTTTGGTTTGAAAATGGGGAGAGCCGTCCGGCGGTCACCAACATTGGAGTGCGCCCCACGGTGGATGACGGAGACCGGGTGACGGTGGAAGGTTATATCCTGGATTTTAACGGAGATCTGTATGGTCAGAGCCTGCGTATGGAGTTCTACAAGCGCCTGCGGGGGGAACGAAAGTTTGATAGCCTGGAGGAGCTCAAGGAAGAAGTGATGCGCAATGCTGCGCAGACCCGGGCGTATTTTTCCGCCCACTGCTGAGAAGGAATGGAAGCCGACCCAGTAAGGAGAGAATGCCGATGCGCTACCAGAAAATCTACCCGGCCGCCATCTGTTTTTCTGTATTTCTAATCGTTACCGGTTTGCTGCTGGGCGAGCCGTCCAGTGTACTGCCGGGGTTATGGAAGATCATTTTGACGGAGGATGCGCTCATCACCGATTATGTGGAGATTGCCGGTATTGCCGCAGCCTTCGTCAATTCTGCCCTGGTGACCCTGATCAGCCTGGGGATACTCTACCTCAGTCGGGAGCCTCTAAACGGCTTTACCCTGGTGGAGTTGGGGCTTATGTCCGGCTTTGCCCTGTTTGGAAAAAACATTGCCAATATCTGGCCCATTATTGCCGGAACCTTTCTGTATACCCGGGTGCGGAAGGAGCCCTTTGGCAAGTATGCCTCGGTTTCGCTGCTGGCCACCGCCCTGTCGCCGGTGGTAAGCTATGTGGCATTGGACAACGGCTGGGGCAATCTGGGTTTGGGCATCCTCATCGGTCTGGTGGTGGGCTTTGTGCTGCCGCCCTTGTCCGCCTATACGTATAAGATCCAAAATGGCATGAACCTGTATAACATGGGGTTTGCCTGCGGACTGCTGGCCATGATTCTGGTGCCGGTCATGACCTCTCTGGGGGCTACCCCGGAGGTAGCTCACCACTGGGCGGAGGGGTACAATGTTCAGCTGGGGCTGTTTCTCACGGTATTGTGCGGCTTGCTTATTTTGCTGGGCTTCTTCTTCAGCGGCCGGCCCGCTTGGGCAGCCTGGGCAGGGTACCGCCGGCTGCTGCTCACCACCGGCCGGGCTCCCAGTGATTACCTGCGTATGTTTGGCCCTGCGCCTACCCTCATCAACACAGGCGTCAACGGCCTGATCGGGATGAGTTTCATCCTGCTCACCGGCGGAGATCTGAACGGGCCCACTTTGGGCGGTATTCTGACCATCATGGGGTTTTCCGCCTTTGGCAAGCACGCCCGTAATATCCTGCCTGTTATGCTGGGGGTGGTACTGGGCGGAGTCTTCATGCATTGGAATATCAATCAGAGTTCGGTGCAGCTGGCGATGCTCTTTGGCACCACATTGGCCCCTATTTCAGGTTATTTTGGCTGGCCATTTGGTCTGGTTGCCGGGTTTCTTCACTCCTCTGTGGTGCTCCATGCGGGCACGCCGGTGGAAGGGATCAACCTGTACAACAATGGCTTTTCGGGTGGACTGTTGGCTATTGTGCTCTATCCCATCATCTCCGAGGCCATTCGCCACCGCAAACCCGAACTTCAGGACGAGGATTATTTTGATACCATTGAGCATGATGAACCCATTCTTCCGCCTTCCAGGCGGGAATGATTTCTGCAAACAGGCGCTCCCGATCATCAGACGGGAGCGCCTGTTTTTAAAACAGAAGGGCGAAAAGAGGAGAAAATTTACATCTTTGGCTCTTTGCAACTGGGAACACGTATGGTAAGATAAAAAAGCATCCATTTCCACGGAGGAGGCATCCGGGTTGAGTAAGTTGTGGTTGGAAGTTCTGATCTGTTTTCTGGCGGGAGCGGGCGCCGGACTGGGCACTGGCTTTGCTGGAATGAGCGCCGCCACGGTTATCAGCCCTATGCTTATTACATTTCTAGGCTTGCCTGCCTATGATGCCATCGGAATTGCACTGGCCAGCGATGTGCTGGCCAGTGCGGCCAGTGCCCGCACCTATGCCAAAAGCGGAGCCATTGACCTGAAAAACGGCCTGGTCATGATGTGCGGGGTACTTTGTATGACCATGGTGGGCAGTTGGCTATCCACCATGGTGCCCAACCGCACATTGGGAGGATTTTCGGTAATTATGACCCTGGTGCTGGGCCTAAAATTCCTGCTGCTGCCGGTGAAATCGGGTCAGCGTACGCTGCAGGGCGGCAGCCGGTGGCAGCGCATCCTCAAGGGGGCGCTGGGCGGGGCGTGTATCGGACTCATCTGCGGCTTTTTTGGCGCAGGCGGAGGCATGATGATGCTGATGGTCCTCACCGTGGTGCTGGGCTATGAGCTCAAGACAGCTGTGGGTACCAGTGTATTTGTGATGACCTTTTCAGCGCTGACCGGTGCGGTCAGCCATTTTGCCCTGGGGGCACCGCCCAGGTTGGATTTGCTGGTGCTGTGCGTGATTTTTACCCTGCTGTGGGCGCAGATCGCCGCACACATCGCTACGCGGGCCAGTTCCCGTATGCTCAACCGCCTGACCGGTGTGATCCTCACTGTGTTAGGTGTGATTTTGGTGGGCATTACCTATTTTTGACCACGAATCATGTGGAATCAGGAAAGAGGGATCAGGCAAATGAAAGTGAAAAAGCGCAGGAAGTTGCTCCTTGCTGTGGTGATCGGGGTGATAATACTGGTGGCAGCAATCCCCCCGATTGTACTGGCAGTGTCCAAGGCATTTACTGCCCAGGAGAGCGTAGTGCGCACCGACTGGGAGATAGAGACCGGCGACATTATTGGGCAGGACGAACAGTGGCAGGTGGAATATGCCGAGGCTGAACTGGGTGATGGCCTGCGGGCCATCCAGCTCATTCCGGAGGATATAGGGGAAGAAGGATTCACCTATTACGATCTGGAGGTCCAGCGGCGGCTGGAAGGGGCTTTGGAGAGTATGAAAGCCACTAACGACATGACCTGGACGGCCACTACGCCTCTGGCAGTGCTTAACCCATACGGTACGGGGAGCAATGGGTTATATCTGTACTTTGAGACTGACGTACCCACCAAGGTCAGCTACAACATCCACGTAGCGGTAGACGGCATCTCGGATTTTACTGCCGATGCAGCCGATGCCAGCGGGGAGGAGTACTCCAAGATCCATGAGTTCCAGATCATCGGTTTGGTGCCCGGTGAGACCAACGAAGTCACCCTGACCATGACTGGCAGTTGGGGCAATGTGCGGCAGATTGTCCGCTTCACGGTGGACATGCCTGAAAACCGCTCCGACTACGATACCCGTCTGGAAGTTACCCAGGGGACATCCGATCAGGCCCAGGCCGAAGGCTTGTTTACCATGATGCGGGTCAACGGTTATCTGGGGTACGGATTCTTTTTTGACAATGACGGCGTGATGCGCTATGAAATGGTGCTGGAAGGATTTGGTTTGGACCGGATCCTATTTGAGGATGGAGAGATGCTCACCTGCGTATCCTCCTCCAAATTGGCCCGGATCAACGGGCTGGGTCAGGTGACAGGAGTTTATCCACTGGATGGATATGAGCTGCACCATGATATTGGCTTCGGTGCCGATGGCGAGGTGCTGGCTCTGGCCGAACATGCGGAGGGAGAGACGGTAGAGGATCAGCTGCTCTCTATCGATTTGGAGAGCGGAGAAGTGACCAATCTTTTGGACTTCAGCCAGCTGATGCAGCCCTATTTTGATCAGACAAGGCCGGTTTCACCCACCGACGACTTTTTCTGGCAGGCAGGAGAGTGGGACTGGATCCACCTGAACAGCCTGCTCTATCTGCCGGAAGAGGACAGCCTTATCGTCTCCTCACGGGAGACCTCCACCATTATCAAAGTCACAGATCTCCATGGCGATGCCGCTGTGGACTGGCTGGCCGGAGATGCGCGTTTCTGGCAGGATACGGAGTATGCCGACCTCTGCCTGACCCAGGAAGGGGACTTTGTGCCCCAGTACGGGCAGCACTGTGTGGAGTATCTGCGGGACGGCGAAGAGGACGGAATCTACTATTTGGCGCTGTATAATAACAACTACTGGTCGCTCAATAGCCGGGATTTTGAAATGTCAGTGGCCGACAGTGTGGGTGTGGACCTGTACGGCGACGGGAGCGAGCGCAGCCAGGTATACATCTACCGCATTGACGAGAACCAGCGTACCTTTGCTCTGGAACAGAGCTTTGACGTGCCCTATTCCAGCATCGTTTCCAACGGTTCGCTGTGTGGAGACAACTGGGTGGTTAACAGCGGCGTGGCCATGGTGTTTGGAGAATACGATGCCGATGGCACGCTGATCCGGGAATATGCCTACGAGTGTACCATGCAAAACTACCGTACGTTTAAGTATGAAATGACAGACCTCTGGTTTCAGTAAATAATAGAAAAGGCTCCCGCCGCATCGAACTGCGGCGGGAGCCTTTTTGCCTTTTATTCTTTGGTTTCAGGAGCGGTTTCAAAAATAGTCTTGGCCGAGGCACACAGTCCGGCCAGTCCCTGAATCTCCGAGGGAATGATGATTTTGGTGGCTTTTCCGTCAGCAGCGGCCTGGAAAGCCTCCAGAGCCTTAATCTTCAGCACCGCGTCGTTGGGATTGGCATCATTGAGAAGCTTAAGCGCCTCGGCAGTGGCCTGCTGTACCTTCAAAATGGCTTCGGCCTCGCCCTCGGCCTTCATGATGGCGGCCTGCTTGGCTGCGTCGGCCCGAAGGATAAGGGACTGCTTTTCACCTTCGGCCACCAGGATCTGGCTCTGCTTCTGACCTTCGGCCTGAAGGATGGCTTCACGCCGCTCACGTTCGGCTTTCATCTGCTTTTCCATGGCGTCCTGGATCTCACGGGGCGGGATAATGTTCTTCAGCTCCACACGGTTGACTTTGATGCCCCAGGGATCGGTAGCCTCATCCAGGATAGCGCGCATCTTGGAGTTGATAATGTCGCGGCTGGTCAGGGACTGGTCCAGCTCCAGATCGCCGATGATGTTGCGCAGGGTGGTGGCGGTCAGATTCTCAATAGCGCTCATGGGATGCTCCACACCGTAGGTATAGAGCTTGGGGTCGGTGATCTGGAAATAGAGCACCGTATCGATCTGCATGGTTACGTTATCCTTGGTGATGACCGGCTGGGGCGCAAAGTCCACGACCTGCTCCTTCAGGGAGACCGCCTTGGCTACCCGCTCGATAAAGGGGACCTTGAAATGGATGCCCACGCCCCACACCGTGTGGAACGCGCCCAGCCGCTCGATGACATAAGCCTTGGACTGCTGCACGACCTTGATGTTGAGGGCCAGAACCAACAGAAACAGGACCACGAGAACGATGATCAGGATGGGAATAATGGGCGGCATATACAGACTCCTCCTTTTTACTTTTGTGCCGCGACGCACGGGGCGGGGGAGACCATGACCTTGACTCCCTCGATGCGCACCACGGTTACCTTAGTACCGGCGGGAATGACCAGCGAGTCCTCCACTGAGCGGGCGGTCCAGGGCGCGCCGTTTACCGTGACCTGTCCCTGAGCCCGCAGGTTATTGATCTCCTGAGTCACGATCCCTTCCGAGCCGATGGCCCTGTCGGCATTGGTGGCCACCCGGTGAGGATCGGCAAAACGCCGGGCCAAAGGCCGCACCACCAGCAGGCACAGGAATGAGACGATCAGGAATGCAGCAAACTGAATCCAGATGTTGCCCGTAAAAAAGGACAAGATCAGCGCACACAGGGCGCCGGCTGCAAACCAGATGGAGACCAGACCGACTGTGACCGCCTCCAGCACCAGAAGAAGCACCAGTGCCACCAGCCAGCAGATGCTGGGTATAGGCATATGGATCGCCCTCCTTTCAGAATTCTAAGGCTATCCTAGCACAACTATGGGAAAAAGAAAAGCATTTTTGCATTCCTGATTTGCCAAGCACGGGGAAATAAGGTATACTGCTGGTAATAGGACCGATGAGGGAAAAAAGGAGCTTGTCATGAACGATCTGCAACTGCTGATCCCGACGCTGTTCGGGCTGGAGGGCGTATGCGCCAATGAACTGCGGCGGCTGGGGCTGGAGGAAGTCCGGGCGGAGAACGGCCGGGTTTTCTGCCGGGCCCGTCCGGCGGATATCCCGCGGGTTAATCTGAACCTGCGCACCGGCGAGCGGGTGCTGCTGGTGCTGGGACGGTTCCCGGCGGAGGACTTTGACGCACTGTTTGAAGGAACCCGGGCACTGCCCTGGGAGGACTTTATCCCACGGGAGGGAAGCTTCCCGGTAAAGGGCTATGCCCTCAACTCCAAGCTGCACGCGGTGCCCGCCTGTCAGTCTATCGTGAAAAAGGCAGTGGCGGCCCGGCTGGGGTCGGCCTATGGACTGGAGACGCTGCCCGAGACCGGGCCGCTGTATCAGATCCAGTTTTCCATTATGAAGGATGAGGCTACGCTGATGCTGGATACCTCGGGAGCCGGCCTGCACAAGCGGGGCTACCGGGCGGTAGGGGTGGTGGCCCCCCTGCGGGAGACCCTGGCTGCCGCCATGGTGCTCCTTTCCCGCTATCGGGGAAAGGAACCTTTTTGCGATCCTTTCTGCGGCTCGGGTACCATCGCCATTGAGGCCGCTCTGATTGCCAAGAACCGGGCCCCCGGCCTCAACCGGGCCTTCTCCGCCCAGAAGTGGAAGTGGTTGGACAGCGGGCTGTGGCTGGAGGCTGCCGGCGAAGCCATGGATCAGGAGTACGACGGGGAATACGACATCTGGGGCGGCGACATCGATCCCCGGGCGGTGTATATTGCCCGCAGCAACGCCGAAAAGGCGGATGTGGAGAACCTGGTGCGCTTTGAAGTGGCCGACGCCACAAAATTTTACCGTGATGCGCCCAAGGGCCGGGTGGTCACCAATCCGCCCTACGGAGAACGCATTCTGGAAAAGCGGGAGGCTGAGGATCTCTACCGCGCGTTCGGACAGGCAGTCCGGAGCCTGAGCGAGGGGTGGGAACTGGCGGTGCTCTCCTCTCACACTGAGTTTGAGCGGACCTTTGGCCGCATGGCCGACCGCAAGCGCAAGCTTTATAACGGTATGATCAAGTGTGACTTGTTTTTCTATGGAGGCCAGAAGCGGGGAAAGAAGGGGTGAGAGCCATGAAAGCACGAGGCTTGGCGGCACTGCTGCTGTGCGTGGGATTGCTGTGCGTGCCGGTGTCCGCCGCACCTGCCGGAGCCACGGTCTGGGGATACAGCGAGGGGCTGGCCCAGTGCGAACTGAATGGGAAATGGGGCTATGTGGACGGACAGAGGAACGTGGTCATCCCCCTGCAGTATGACAGCATCGTCTCCTTCCAACTGGGCATCGCCGCGGTAAACCTAAACGGCAAGCTGGGGGTGATCCGGCAGGACGGGACCTACCTCATCCAGCCGGAGTATGATACTCTGCTGCCCATCGACTGCGGATTGTACATCGCGCAGAAGGGGGGCGGCTGGGGTGTGGTGAGCATCCTGCCGGTCCCCAATGGACAGGGGGGATCAGACGAGGTGCTCTACCCGCTGGAATATGACAGCGTGCAGGTGGCGGAACAGGGGGGCACCCAGGTGCTTACCATGACCAAAAACGGTGTGAGCACCAAGATCCCCGTCTTTGAATTGCCCGGAATTTTGGCTGAGCGTGGTGTGGATTCCGCCCAGTTTCCTCTGACACGGGGGAAATTGCCCGCCTTCAGCGACGTATCTCCCAGGGACTGGTATGCCTTGTGGGTAGATGTGGCCTATAATGTGGGACTTACCTCCGGCGTGGGCGGCGGCCGTTTTGCCCCGGAGCAAACCCTCAGTGTGGCGGAGGTGCTGAAGCTGGCCGCCACCATGGAGAGCCGGTACAAGGAGGACAACTTTCACCTTCGGCCTTCCGAGGGGCAGGCATGGTATCAGCCGGCGGTGGAGTATTGTCTGGCCAGCGGTATCATCCGACAGGGCGATTTTTCCGAGACGGACTATACCAGGCCGGTGACCCGGGCGGAGATGGCCCGTATTTTTGCCGCTACCAGTCTGGCACGGAGAATGCCTCAGATCAACAGCTTGACCCGGGTGATGGAGAGTATTCCCGATGTGGATAAGACGGTGCCTCAGGCCAACGCCATTTACAGCCTATATGCCAAAGGCATTTTTTCCGGCGTGGATGGTGAGCTGACGTTTCGCCCGGCGGACACGGTAAGCCGCGCCGAAGCGGCGGCCATCGTTTCCCGTATGGCCCGGGCCGAACAGCGGCTGACGCTTTGGTCCTGACGAACGGAGCAGAAGAAGGAGGAACTTTGGTTCGTGAAGCACCTTTTCCTAATGAATCCCCATGCGGGAAAATATGACCGTACCCAGGAGATGCGGGAGAAGATTCAGACCGCCATGCAGGGACGGGATGAGGAGTGGCAGGCCGCAGTGACGCAGTATCCTGGTCATGCGGCTGAATTGGCCCGGACGGCGGCGGAGACGGGGGAGGCCGTGCGCATCTATGCCTGTGGGGGAGATGGTACGCTCAATGAGGCGGTTGCCGGTGCCGCCGGGTATGACAATGCCGCCGTGACCCATTACCCCATGGGATCAGGCAATGATTTTCTTCGCATGTTTGGTCCCGATGCCTGCCGGTTTTATGATCTGAGCGCCTTGTTGGATGCGCCCCAAGCCCCCCTGGACCTGATCGAGTGCAACGGCCGGCTGGCGCTTAATGTGTGTTCGGTGGGGTTTGATGCACGGATTGGCCTGGGCGCTGCGGACTTTAAAAAGCTTCCGCTGGTGAGTGGGACGATGGCATATAAGCTCTCTGCGCTGCGGACCATTGTTCAGGGTATCCACCTGCCCTACCGGGTTGAGATCGACGGCGAGGTTTTGCCCGGAGAAGAATTTACCCTTCTGTGTGCCTGCAATGGCCGATACTATGGCGGGGGATTCAACCCCAGCCCGGATGCTATGCCGGACGATGGGCTGCTGAACTTTGTGGTCATCCCTGCCGTGTCCCGAATGACTGTGGCCTCTCTGATCGGCAAATATGCCAAAGGGGGAGCCGGGGAGATCGATGGGGTCATCCTGCGGCAGGGCCGGGAGATGCACATTACCTGTGACCGGGTCAGCGCCATCAATCTGGATGGGGAGGAACTGCTGGATTCTGAGCTCTCTATCTGTGTGTCTGCTAAAAAATTGAACTTTTTCTTTCCGACTGGTACTCACTGGGATCCTGGCAGGCGGGTACAAAACGCAAAAAAACGAAAAAATGAGAGAAATAGCGCGTTTGCAGTATATTAAGCGGGCTGGATAGAGCAGAAGGCACGCTGACATGCAAAATTAACAAATTATTAAAAAATCAGGACTTGCGGAAAGCCGCAAGTGAGGTTATTATTATAAGCAGGTTAGCACTCTGACAAAATGAGTGCTAACCTGCTGAATTGCTTAATAAGAAAAATAAAGATACATGTAAGGAGGAACCCATTATGAAACTCAAGCCCCTTGCTGACCGTGTGGTCATTAAGCTGGTGGAGGCCGAGGAGAAGACCAAGAGCGGCATTATCCTGACTGGTGCTGCCAAGGAGAAGCCCGAAGTGGCTGAAGTTATCGAGGTGGGCCCCGGCGGTATGGTGGACGGCAAGGAAGTCACCATGACTGTGAAGGTGGGCGACAAGGTCATTACCAGCAAGTACTCCGGCACCGAGGTCAAGGTGGACGGCGAAGAGTACACCATCGTCCGTCAGTCTGATATCCTGGCGATTGTCGAGTAAAGACCGTCCAGGGGGATTGTATCCCCTTGCTTTTACACGCAAAGGCGGTTGCCCGCCGGTGTCCTGGGCAGGCACATGTCCTGCTCCGGACAGATTTTAAATTTTATTCCGCCAAGGCGGAATTTTCATGGAGGTAATTCGTTATGGCTAAGATTATCTGCTACGGCGAGGAAGCCCGTCACGCTCTGGAGCGCGGCGTTAACCAGCTCGCTGATACCGTTAAGATCACGATGGGCCCCAAGGGCCGCAACGTGGTGCTGGACAAGAAGTTCGGCGCTCCCCTCATCACCAACGACGGTGTGACCATCGCCAAGGAGATCGAACTGGAGGATCCCTTTGAGAACATGGGCGCTCAGCTGGTGAAGGAAGTTTCCACCAAGACCAACGATGTGGCCGGCGACGGCACCACCACCGCCACCCTGCTGGCTCAGGCCATCATCCGCGAGGGCCTGAAGAACCTGGCTGCCGGTGCCAACCCCATGGTTATGAAGAAGGGCATTGCCAAGGCCACCACCGCTGCCATTGACGCCATCAAGGCCAACAGCCAGAAGGTCAACGGCTCTGACGACATTGCCCGCGTAGGCGCTGTGTCCTCCGGTGATGAGACCATCGGCAAGCTGATCGCCGAGGCCATGGAGAAGGTTTCCCACGACGGCGTCATCACCGTTGAGGAGTCCAAGACCGCTGAGACCTACAGCGAGGTCGTGGAAGGCATGCAGTTTGACCGGGGCTACATCACCCCCTATATGGTCACCGACACCGAGAAGATGGAGGCCGTCCTGGACGACGCGCTCATCCTGATCACCGACAAGAAGATCTCCAACATCCAGGAGCTGCTGCCCATCCTGGAGCAGGTGGTGCAGTCCGGCAAGAAGCTGCTGGTCATCGCCGAGGACGTGGAGGGCGAGGCTCTGTCCACCCTGATCGTCAACAAGCTGCGCGGCACCCTGAATGTGGTGTGCGTCAAGGCCCCCGGCTTCGGCGACCGCCGCAAGGAGATGCTGGAGGATATCGCTGTGCTGACCGGCGGTACCGTCGTCACTTCCGACATGGGCTATGAGCTGAAGGAAGCCACCATGGATATGCTGGGTCGTGCCCGCCAGGTGAAGGTCTCCAAGGAGAACACTATCATCGTGGACGGCGCCGGCAGCTCCGAGGCTATCAAGAACCGCACCAACCAGATCCGCAGCCAGATCGAGACCACCACTTCCGACTATGACCGCGAGAAGCTCCAGGAGCGCCTGGCCAAGATGGCCGGCGGCGTAGCCATCATCCGCGTGGGTGCTGCCACCGAGGTGGAGATGAAGGAGAAGAAGCTGCGCATCGAGGACGCCCTGAACGCCACCCGCGCCGCAGTTGAGGAAGGCATCGTGGCTGGCGGCGGTACCGCTTATGTGAACGCCGTGCCCGCCGTGGAGAAGCTGCTGGCCGAGACCGAGGGCGATGAGAAGACCGGCGTGCGCATCATTGCCAAGGCTCTGACCGAGCCCATGCGTCAGATCGCCACCAACGCCGGCATCGACGGCTCCGTGGTTCTGGAGAACGTGAAGAAGGCCGACAAGGTTGGCTATGGCTTCGACGCCTACAACGAGACCTATGTGGACATGATTTCCGCTGGCATCGTGGATCCCACCAAGGTGACCCGCTCCGCTCTGGAGAATGCCGCTTCTATTGCCGCTACCCTGCTGACCACCGAGTCCCTGGTGGCCGACAAGAAGGAGCCCGCTCCCGCGGCTCCCGCTGCCCCCGACATGGGCGGTATGTATTGATCCAACGCCAAGGTTTGGGCCCCCGGAACATGGTTCCGGGGGCCCCTTTTTTATGTGGTAAAAATATGGAACCTTTCCGGCTTGTTTTCGTCCATGCTTATGGTATGATTAAGGCAATGCAAGGCCTTAGATAAGAGAATGGAGGTATGGAAATGAAACGGCTTTTTTCCCTGCTTCTCAGCGCAGCACTGCTTACCAGCACCGCTCTGCCGGCGGCCTCGGCGGCAGATGCTGCCGACACCACTCTGACCCGACTGACCCAGTCAGTCAAGCAGACCCTGGAGCTGGACACGGAGGACTACTCCTCCTTCCGGGGAGATTACGCCGAGCAGGAGCTGGCTACTGTCTGGTATCTCTACTGGGATGGGGAAGACAGTTCTCTCTCGGTGAGTGCCCTGGAGGATGGAACCATTGTGGACTATAGTCTGGATGCCGACCAGGCGGTGACCGCTCCGGGGCAGAGTATGCCGGCCTTTCCCCAGGGAGACCCGGAGCAGGCCAAGGCAGCTGCGCAGGCATTTCTGGAGCGGGTGCTGGACCCGACCGTGGAATCGGTGGTTCTGGAGGCGCCCAGTGGACTGGACAGCCTCAACGGCACTAGCTATCGTTTCTCCGGCACGATTCTGATCCATGGGCTGCCTTCGCCCTTGAGCTATTCTATCACCGTGCGGGCCGAGGACAATGTGGTGACCCGGTTCTGGCGGGATGTGCCCGAGACCTCCTTTTTGGGTGACATCCCTGCGTCTAACGCGGATGTCAGCCAAAAACAGGCGGCGGAGCAGCTCCAGTCCACCCTGTCCATGCGCCTGGAGTACATTCTGCCGGAGGGAGCAGATACCGCCGTGCTCTGCTACCTGCCCAATCCAGTCCACAACTTCTACGTGGATGCCAAGACAGGGAAGCTGGTGGATCTGACCGAGCTGCAGCAGGATATGTACCTGTTCGGCGGTGAAAACAGCGCTGCTGGGGATGCTGCCGCCCCGGAGAGCGGCCTGTCCGAGGCGGAACAGGCCGGCATCCAGCAGATGGAGGGGGTACGCTCCTCCCAGACGCTGGACGAGGGGCTGCGGGCCGTGCCGGAATACGGCCTGAAGAACTATGAGCTGGTCCGCTCTACCTTCTCTGTGGGAGAGGAAGAGGAAGACGGCCAGGTTCCGGTGACCTGTTTGCTGCAGTACAGTTATTCCGCAGGGGACAGGGTATCCACCCGCACCTTTACCGTGGATGCCCGCACCGGTGAGGTGCAGGGGATCTACTCCTATTTGCCCTGGGAGGAGGGGGACAAAGCCGCCCTTACCTCTGCCCAGGCCCAGAGCCGGGCGGAGTCCTTCCTGCAGAGCTATTATGGGGGCCAATGGAGTCATTTGGCGCTCTATGAGACCTCAGGGCAGACGGTCGAGCCTCTGGACGACAGTGAGGACGGCCCCAGCTACGTCTTCCAGTTTGCCCGGCAGGAGAACGGCTATTTCTTCCCTGAGCAGTATTACACCGTGGGCATCGATGCCAAGGACGGCTCGGTGTGCAGCCTGTCCTATCAGTATGACCCATCGGTGTCCTTTGACTCCCCCGAAGGCGTGCTCTCTGACTCGGAAGCTCTGCAGGCCTGGATGGATACCTATGAGGTAACCCTGGGTTACCTCCTGGTGCCCCAGCCCCTGGACGGCTCTGACCCAGTGGAGCAGCGCCTGGAGCAGATGGGGTATACCTCCTATTACAATCTGAAGCTGGGCTACACCCTGGAACGTGAGACACTTTACCGGGGCATTGACGCCAAAACCGGTGAGCCCGTGTCCTATGCCTGGCAGGAGGAGCCGGAGGGACTGACCTACAGCGATCTGGAAGGGCACTGGGCCCAGAGCTACGCCCAGCGGCTGGCTCAGTACGGTGTGGGCTATGGAGGCGGAAGCTTTCAGCCGGACAAACCCCTCACCCAGTGGGAGCTGGTGTGTCTGCTTTACAGCCTGCAGAGCACCCCGCTGAACCCCGATGAAGCGGACGAGGAGATCCGGAACGCAGCCTATTCTGCCGCCTATAGCATGGGGGTTCTTACCAGGGAAGAGCGCAACGACACGGCTGTGCTTACCCGGAGCCAGCTGGTGCAGTACCTGCTGGATGGTGCGGGCTACGGCTCCGTGGCCCAGCTGGAAGGGATCTTTACCTGTGCCTATCCGGACCGGGATTCCATCCCCGCCGATGGACTGGGTTATGCCGCCCTGGCCCAGGGCCTGGGACTGGTGAGCGGTCCCTACGCCGGGACGCGGAGCGCCACCCGGGGCGAGGCCGCAGCCATGCTCTGCCGGCTGATGGAGCGCTGAGTACTGTCACGAATCAAAAAGCCCGGCCCCGCCATATGGCGGGGCCGGGCTTTTTTCGGCTGCATCACGGGCCGGGCCGGCAGAGCCGGGACAGATGCCGGGCCGCTGCGGACAAAAAAAGGCGCATTTCCCGGTCCACATACTTTCCCGTGTGATAGAACATCTGCAGCTGGATCTGCAGCGACAGCTCAGGCACAGGCAGGGTAACCAGCGCGCCGCTGGCCAGGGCGTCCCGGATGAGAAACCGGGGCAGCACCGAATAGCCCATCCCCTGGGTGAGCAGCTGAATGATCAATCCGGTGTCGTCTGACTCCAGAATGGGGGCAATGTACCGCCTGCGCTCGGCCAGGGCCCGTTCCAAGGTCCGGCGATAGCTGGCATCCTTCTCAGTGAGAATGCACGGACAGGCCAGCAGCGCATCCAGAGAGACAGCGCGCCCGGTGTGCAGCGGATGCCCGGGGGCGGCGCAGAACTCCACCTGCATGGGCAGGCGGAGAACGGGAGCAAACTCTGCCCGGCAGACTGGCTCATCCAGCACGATGACAAAATCCAGATCATTGTAGGCCAGCCGTTCATAGAGGTTGGCGGGGGTGTCGCTGGCTACCGAAATACACACTCCGGGATAGCGGCGGTGGAAACGGTGGAGCAGGGGCGGGAGGAGGCTGCCGCACAGCGAGCTGATGGTGCCGATGCGCAGCCGGCCGCCGGGAAGAGGAGCGTCTGGGGCCAGGGCGTCCGATGCCTCTTCGCTGAGGCGGAGCAGCTTCTGGCCGTAAGTATAGAGCCTGCGCCCGTCGTTGGTGAGAAACACCTTTTTGCCGATCCGGTCAAACAGGCAGGTGCCCAGATCTCGCTCCAGCTGCTGGATCTGGACGGTAATGGCAGCGGGGGAATAGCTCAGCAGCTCCGCAGCACGGGCGAAACTGCCGGTCTCGGCAATGGTGACAAAAGAGTGAAGCTTTTTCAGATCCAGATAGTCGTCCATAACGTTTAAAAATCCTAAATCATTTATTAAAATAATTCAACTTCACAAAATGATACAGATAGTATATACTTCCCGGCGTAAGAATGCAAGGGCGGTCCGGATCGGGCGGCCCGCGTCAGGAGGAGAACGCAATGGAACGCTCGGATAAACGCTATCAGGCATATGTAGACATTCTGCAGGAAGAACTGATCCCCGCAATGGGCTGCACCGAGCCCATTGCTCTGGCCTATGCCGCGGCTACGGCCCGGGATGTGCTGGGGGCACTGCCGGAGCGGGTGCGCATTCAGGCCAGCTCCAGCTTTATCAAAAACGTTAAGAGCGTCATCGTACCCAACACGGGACACCTGAAGGGCATGCCAGCCGCCGCTGCCGCAGGCATTGTGGCCGGTGTGGCGGAGCGAAAGCTGGAGGTTATCTCCCAAGTCACTCCGGAGCAGCAGGAGCAGATGCGTACCTTTCTGGAGCAGACCGAGTTTGAGCTGGAGATGCTGGACACGGACCATGCGTTTGAGCTGCTGGTGACCCTCTACCGAGGGGAGGACTCTGTCCGGGTGCATATTCTGGACCACCACACCAATCTGGTAGGCATCGAGAAAAACGGCCAGGTACTGCTGGAGCAGCAGAACGGTGAAACAGAGGAACAAGGGGCGGCCACGGACCACTCCCTGCTCAACATGGAGGATATCTACGACTTCATTACCACCATGGATACCAAGGACGTACAGAC
The DNA here is from genome assembly GCF_040095835.1 of Flavonifractor hominis. NCBI lineage: Bacteria > Bacillati > Bacillota > Clostridia > Eubacteriales > Oscillospiraceae > Flavonifractor > Flavonifractor hominis. Next base: position 178,647 of record NZ_JBBMFT010000002.1, on the reverse strand, counting down.
GATTCTGGACCGGCAGATTGCTTACAATACTGCCATTGCCGATGAGGGCCTGCGGGGCGACTACGGCGCCAATGTGGGCAAGGTACTGCTGGACGCCTATGGCAGTGACGTGAAAAATCGGGCCAAAGCACGGGCCGCAGCGGCCTCCGATGCCCGAATGAGCGGCTGTGAGCTGCCGGTTGTGATCAATTCCGGCAGCGGCAATCAGGGGATCACCTGCTCGGTGCCGGTCATCGAATATGCCGAGGAGCGAAACGTGCCGCGGGACAAGCTCTACCGGGCCCTGGCCCTGTCCAACCTGACGGCCATTCATCTGAAAACGGGCATCGGGACCTTGTCAGCCTACTGCGGAGCGGTGAGCGCGGGAGCGGCCGCCGGGGCGGGCATTGCCTATTTGACTGAGGATAGCTTTGATGTGGTCAAGCATACGGTGGTCAACGCCCTGGCGGTGGTCTCTGGCATCCTGTGTGATGGAGCCAAGCCTTCCTGCGCGGCCAAAATTGCCGCAGCCATCGATGGGGCGCTGCTGGGACTGGATCTATACCGGCGAGGCCAGCAGTTTTACAATGGGGACGGTATCGTCATGCGCAACATCGAAGAGACCGTCCGCGGTGTAGGGATCATTGGAAAATACGGTATGCGGTCGACCAACGAGGAGATCATCCATCTGATGCTGGGGGACTGACCCGCTGGGATATGGCGGGAGCTGTCCTGGAGTGGCAGGAGGAGAAGGGACCGTCTACTGGTGAATAGGGGGCAGGGGGACCAGGAGTGCCGGAGCCGGCATACCTGGTCCCCTTGCTGTTTTTTGTGGAAAAAGTTATCCACAAATAGGGATGAAAAAGTGGAAAAATACATGAAAAAGAGCGATTTCAAAAACCATTCGACAGAACATGTCAGGATTCGCTGCAATATGCCCTGGAACCGGGTGGCGGAGACGGGAAACAGGACGAAGGGTGGCGAATGGTGTCGTATCCTGCGAAAGGCGAAACTTTACAAATGCTGGAAAATACAATATAATGGGAGCGGTGATAGGAGAAACGAGAGGAGGACACAAGATGAGGGAAATGTTGGCGGACTCCTGCAAAGAAGTGGGAGAGGACGGCACAGAACACTGTTTTGAGTACATCATTCTGGTGGACGAGATGGAGGTATCCGGCGGTCTGTTTTGCGAGAGCTACGGAGTGCGGGTGGTGCGGGAGGACGGCGAATCAGCCGAGGTGCGCAACCTGACGGTTCGGGTGGAACGGATCGATGAGCTGGTGGAATTGCTCCGGCGTAATGCGGTATCTCCGGTCACGCTGCGGGATGTGGTAGAAGACTGGCTGTAAGCCGTCCGTGGACTTTTATTGACAGTTTCTCCAAAATCGGCTATGATAGCAGACATGACTGCTGTGTGTGGCAGGATCGTGTGAAGGAGGAAGAGACTGTTGTGAAAGAGAGAGAGACCTTTGCGTCACGGCTGGGGTTTGTTTTGATCTCGGCCGGATGCGCCATTGGACTGGGCAATGTGTGGCGGTTCCCTTATATTGTAGGACAATATGGCGGAGCGGCCTTTGTACTGATTTATCTGGTGTTCCTGGTCATTATGGGGCTGCCCATCATGGCGATGGAGTTTGCGGTCGGCCGGGCCAGCCGCAAGAGTATCATTGTATCCTTTCAGCAGCTGGAGCCCAAGGGCACCAAGTGGCACTGGTACGGCTGGTTTGGTATGGCGGGCAACTACCTGCTGATGATGTTTTATACCACCATTGCCGGCTGGCTGATGCTCTATTTCTTTAAAATGGGAATGGGCAGCTTCCGAGGCCTGGATACTGCCGGTGTGGGCGAGGCCTTCAGCGCTGTGCAGGCCAATGTGGGCATCCAGGTGCTGTTTATGGGCATCGTGGTGGTGCTGGGTATGCTGGTGTGCAGCCGGGGGCTGAAGAACGGGGTAGAGAAGGTCAATAAAGCCATGATGCTTTGCCTGCTGGCGCTGCTGGTGGTACTGGCCATTCGGGCCGTGACGCTGCCCGGCGCCGTAGAGGGACTGAAGTTCTATCTGGTACCCAATTTCCAGAACCTGATGTATGGACCTGACGGGCAGTTCCGTCTGGGCGAGGCGGTATATGCCGCCATGGGACAGGCTTTCTTTACCCTGAGCCTGGGTATCGGCGCTATGGCTATTTTTGGCAGCTACATTGGTAAGGAACGGCGTCTGTTTGGTGAGGCCATCAGTGTGGGCATCCTGGATACCTGCGTGGCGTTTGTGGCAGGTCTGATTATTTTTCCCTCCGCGTTCGCCTTTGGTGTCAACCCCGACGCGGGTCCCACTCTGATTTTTGTGACCCTGCCCAATGTATTCAACGCCATGCCCGGCGGACGACTGTGGGGCGCGCTGTTTTTCCTGTTTTTGTTCTTCGCCGCTTTGTCCACCGTCACGGCGGTATTTGAAAACATCCTGGCCTGCTGGATGGATAAGTGGGGAATCTCCCGCGGGAAGGCCGTGCTGGCCAACCTGGTGCTCATCTTCCTGTTGAGCCTGCCTTGCCTGCTGGGTAATAACCTCTGGTCCGGTGTAAAGCTGCTGGGGATGGGAATCATGGATTTTGAGGACTTCCTGGTCAGCAACAATTTGCTGCCCATTGGTTCGGTGATCTACCTGCTGTTCTGCTGTGTATCCAGCAAGCGGGCCTGGGGTTATGAGAATTTCCTGCAGGAGGCCGATCAGGGAAAGGGCATCCGCTTCCCCGCCCTGTTCCGGACCTATTTTACCTATATCCTGCCCATCATCGTGCTGATCATTTTTGCCGTGGGCTATTGGGATAAGTTTAAAGCGGTGCTGATGCCCCTGTTTGGAATGGGCTGAGCATGAAAAAGCAAAAAGCCGCCGGATGATCCGGCGGCTTTTTTTATGCATTGTGGGTTAAACTGAGCGACTCGATCTCCCGCTCAAACGCGGCTCGTTCCTCTTCAGAGCCGTGGACCTTGACCTCTACAGGCTGGGACAGATCCAGAGAAAACAGACCCATAATGGATTTTGCATCTACGACATACCGGCCGGAGAGCACATCCACCTCACAGGTGCAGCGGGTGGCCGCGTTTACGAAGCGGCGGACATCCTCAATGGAGGACAGGGATACCAGAAACGCAGACATGAGCGTCCCTCCTGAAATCATTCTGTACAAGGACGGTGTCCTTGCCGTATAATAGAGCCTGTCCCCATTATAGACACGTGTGGGGAAAAAATTCAACGATAATACCGCCCGACCGGGAGGAAATCTATGATTTCCACAAACCGCGGCGGCGATGCAAGAGGGACAGCCATGCGAGTTGCTATTTATACCTTGGGCTGCAAGGTCAACCAATATGAGACCCAGGCCATGGGGGCCGAACTTATCCGCCGGGGGCACACTCTGGTGCCTTTTGACGGGGAGGCGGAGGCCTATATCATCAATACCTGCACCGTCACAGCGGTGAGCGACAAGAAATCCCGCCAGATGATCCGGCAGGCCCGCAAGCGCTCTCCCCACGCCATCGTGGCGGTATGCGGCTGCTATGCCCAGACTGACCCAGAGGCGGTGGAACAGCTGGAGGTCGATCTGATTATGGGCACCGCCGACCGGATGGGTTTTCTGGACCGGCTGGAGGCCCTGAGCCCGGATGGCGGCCAGGTGGTGGAGGTGGACGACGCACTCCGCCGCAGAAGCTATGAGCACCTGCCCGCCGGCGGGCTGGAGGGCCGCACCCGGGCCATGCTGAAGGTGGAGGACGGCTGCGTCAACTTCTGCACTTACTGTATCATTCCCTATGCCCGGGGGCCCATCCGCTCCCTGCCTCTGGACCAGGCCGCCGCTGAGGCCGCCCGGCTGGCGGCGGAGGGCTACAAGGAACTGGTGCTTACCGGCATTGAGATCTCCTCCTGGGGCCGGGACCTGGAGGGCAAGCCGGGGCTGATGGATCTGATCGAGGCGGTGTGTCTGGCCGCTCCCGGCTGCCGGGTGCGGCTGGGCTCTCTGGAGCCCCGTACCATCACCGAGGAGTTCTGCCGCCGGGGGACGGCCCTGCCCAACCTGTGTTCCCACTTCCACCTGTCCATGCAGTCGGGCTGCGACAGCGTTTTGCAGCGGATGAACCGGAAATATGATACCGAACGGTATTATGAGAGCGTCCGATTACTGAGAGAATACTTTGACCGCCCCGGGATCACCACCGATCTCATTGTAGGCTTCCCAGGGGAGACCGAGGAGGAGTTTTCTCAGACGCTGGAGTTCATCCAGAAGTGCGCCTTCTCCGCCATGCACATCTTCCCCTACTCCCGCCGTTCCGGCACCCCTGCCGCCGCCATGCCCGGGCAGGTGCCCAACGCGGTGAAGGAGGAGCGGGCCCACCGGGCGGGAGCCGTGGCCCGCGACATGCATCGTTCCTGGCTGGAAAGCTGGATCGGGGAGACCCTGCCGGTGCTGTTTGAGGAGGAAAAGGATGGCCTGTGGCGGGGGCACGCCCCCAATTACACTGAGGTGTTTGCCTCCGGCGATGGATTACATAATGTAATCTGCAATGTAAAAATAACAGGCCTTCATGGCGAAGGCCTGTTGGGAAACCTCAATCGGTAAGATCTTTCGACCGGAATTTGGCTTTGAACGCCTCCTGCCAGGCGTCCAGCCGCTCCCGGGGGAGCAGCCAGTTGATAAACAGGGACATGACCACGCCCACACCGGTGTCCAGCATGCGGTTGAGGGAGTAAGAGATGTAGTCATCGGGACCGATGGAAAACAGCAGCAGGCAGAGCACCACGCCGCCGGGCTGGACCGCTCCCACCCAGAAGACCTGGGCCAGAATAATGAGAATGACCACGCCCACGAACAGAAGGGGTACCAACAGCAGGTGGTTGTCCCCCTCCGGATAGAAGATCAGGTAAATGCGGTAGAGGATAATACCCAGAAAACCGCCGATGATGGTGCCGAACAGACGGTTGCCGCCGTGGAGCTTGGAGTGGTCCAGATTGGCCCCCATGCCGAAAATGGCGCCGATGCAGGCGAAGGCGGGATTCCGATTCAGAAAATAATAGATCAGGGCGCAGAGGGAGGCGGAAAGGGCGGTCTTGAGGTTGCGCAGTCCGATATGGATTACGGGCTTCTGGGCGGATTCTTTCACGATCATCACGCTCCTGGGCGTCAATACAGATAAATATAAGATAGCACAAAATTCCTGCCATTTCCAGTTTAAAATCGAAATGGCGCAATCAAAAAACAGGAGGACTGACATGAGCCGCGCCGACGAATTGTTTATACAGAACTGCAAGGATATTCTGGCCAACGGAGTGTGGGACACCGACCAGCAAGTGCGTCCACGGTGGGACGACGGGACCCCAGCCCACACGGTAAAAAAATTTGGTATCATCAACCGCTACGATCTGCGGGAGGAATTTCCGGTGCAGACCATCCGAAAGATGGCCTTCAAAAGCGCGCTGGACGAACTTTTATGGATCTGGCAGAAGAAGTCCAACAACATCCACGACCTGAGCTCCCATATCTGGGATGCCTGGGCCGATGAAAATGGCTCCATCGGCAAGGCCTACGGCTATCAGTTGGGGGTGAAACACATCTACCCTGAGGGGGAGTTCGACCAGGTGGACCGGGTGCTCTACGATCTGAAGCACAACCCGGCTTCCCGGCGCATCCTGACCAATCTCTACAACCACCACGACCTGCACGAGATGGCCCTCTATCCCTGCGCCTACTCCATGACCTTCAACGTCAGCGGAAAGACGCTCAACGCGATCCTCAACCAGCGCTCTCAGGATATGCTCACCGCTAACGGATGGAACGTGATGCAGTACGCTGCCCTGGTTTACATGTTGGCCCAGGTCTCCGGACTGGAGGCGGGGGAGCTGGTCCACGTTATTGCCGATGCCCATATCTACGACCGCCATGTGCCGGTGGTGGAGGAGCTCATCGCCCGGACGCCCTACGAGGCACCCAAGCTGTGGATCGACCCGTCTGTCACCGATTTCTATGCCTTCACCAAGGACAGCCTAAAGCTGGAGGGTTATCAGTTCCACACCCTGGACCAGCCCATCCCGGTGGCGGTATAAAGGAGGCAATGTTATGAATGTCATCGCAGCGGTGGACCAAAACTGGGCCATTGGCAAGGACGGGGATCAGCTGTGTTATATCCCCGCCGATCTGAAGCGGTTTCAGGCCCTCACCTCCGGCCATGCCGTTCTCCTGGGGCGCAAGACCTTGTCCACATTCCCCGGCGGCCGGCCCCTGAAGAACCGGCGGAACCTGATCCTGTCCCGCGATCGCTCCTTTGCTTCGGAGGGGGCAGAGGTGTTCCATGATCTGGACAGTCTCCGCGCCGCCGCCCCGGCGGACGCTTTCGTTATCGGCGGGGCCAGCGTGTACCAGGCGCTGCTGCCCTGGTGCGACAGGGCGTACATCACCAAGATCGACCACGCCTGGCCTGCCGATGTCTATTTTCCGGACCTGGATGCCGACCCCGCCTGGCGTATCGTGGAGGAGGAGGCGCCGCTGGAGCACGAAGGGCTGCGCTTTCGCTACGTGACCTATGAGAGGGTGAAGGAATAATGTACCGGGAAGAAATTGCCGCCTATGTGCCCCGGAGCGAGCAGGAGGCAGCCGACCAGGCTATGATGCTGGACTACCTGCGGCGGTTTCCGGACAATATTCTTACCCGGGAGAACCAGATCGCCCACCTTACCAGCTCCGGCTTTGTGGTGAACCAGGACGGTTCCAGGGTGCTGATGGCCCACCACAATATTTACAAGGTGTGGGCCTGGACCGGCGGCCATGCCGACGGCGAAGCCGACCTGCTCTCGGTGGCGCTGCGGGAGGCCCGGGAGGAGACGGGCGTAGCCCACATCCGCCCGTTGAGTACCGCCATTGCCTCCCTGGATATCCTGCCGGTGTGGGGCCACGTGAAGCGGGGAAAGTGGGTGTGCGCCCACCAGCACCTGAACGTCAGCTATCTGCTGACGGCTGATGACACCGATCCCCTCCGCGTGCGGGAGGGGGAGAATACCCGGGTGGGCTGGCTGCCGGCGGACCGGCTGCTGGAACTCACCTGTGAGTGGCAGATGGACGGAGTGTACACCAAATTGCTGGAGCGGGCCCGGGCGCTGCTGTGACAAACTAAAAACAGGGGCCGCGCACATGGTGCGCGGCCCCTGTCGGCTTCTTATTCGCTCTCCGGTGGGGCAGTGGGCAGCTTGGTCACGGTAGCCCACTCCACCCGGCGGTCGCTGAGTTCTTCCACCCGGATATGCAGCCCATAGAGCTCCACCTCGGGGTGACTGCCGTCCTCGGGGATGACGGACAGCTGGGCAAAGACGAGCCCACCCAGTGTCTCGGCTTCCTCTTCCTCGGGGAACTCCATTTCCAGCGCCTCGGCCACGTCGTCCAAGTCGGCCGAACCGGCGATGCGCCAGCGATTCTCGCCCAGAGGAACGATCTCCTGGTCCTCCTGGGGATCGAATTCGTCATAGATGTTGCCCACGATCTCTTCCAGCAGATCCTCCATGGTTACAAGCCCGGCGGTGCCGCCGTACTCGTCCACCACAATGCACAGATGGACTTTCCGGCTCTGCATATCCCGGAAGAGCTTGTCGGTACGCACGGATTCCGGCACAAAATGGGCCGGACGCAGCAGTTCCCGTACCGGACGGGGATGGTCCTTTCTGGCGTTCAACAGCCAGTCACGGGTGTACAGGATGCCGATGATATCGTCGGCGTCCTCCTCATAGACAGGAAAACGGGACAGGCCGGAGGACTCGATGGTCGCTTCGATCTCCTGGGCGGTGTCATCCACCCATACCATGACCATGTCGGTGCGATGGACCATCACGTCGGCCGCAGTCATGTTGTCGAACTCGAAAATATTATCGATCATTTCTTTTTCCCCGGCCTGGATGGCGCCTTTTTCCTCGCCGATGTCCACCATCATGCGGATGCCTTCTTCCGAGACGGCATCCTCCTCCCGGCTGGGATCGATATGTACCAGACGCAGAACCAGATTGGTGCAAAGAGTGAGCAGTGCAATGAGGGGAAACATGATCACAGAGAGCACACGGATGACGCCATAGGTATGCCGGGCTACCGTTTCCGCTTTCTGGGCGGCTGCCCGCTTGGGAACTAGGTGCCCGAAGACCAGCGTAAGACAAGAGAGTACCAGGGTGACAAGGACCACGGCCAGGATGTGCAGCAGTGTCTGCCCGGTGGGATCCAAGGGATGGTATGCCAGCCACCAGCTGGTGATGCGTCCGGCAAAGCGGTCTGCGGCAAAGGCCGCACCCAGAAGAGCGGCCAGCGTGGTGCCGATCTGAAGGGCAAAGAGCGGCCGGGTAGGGGCTTCCACGATACGCAGCAGGCGTCCGGCCGTCTTATCTCCCTCCTCAGCCTGGCGGCGCAGAAGGGATTCGTTCAGGGACAATACCGCCACCTCGGCAGAGGTAAAGCAGGCGTTGAGTGCAATGAGTATGACCTGAAACAGAAGCTGAGGCCATAATGGGGGTTGCAAAGTAATTCCTCCTTAACAACATAGGTGCGCGCCGGAGGGCACGCATGATACTTTAGTATATCATATACGGGGAAAAAATCCAGAAGTACATGGAAAAAAGTTTCCCCTGCCCGCCGGGCGTGTTATAATAACACTGTCTGCGCGGAAATACGACACAGGAAGGTGTGGAGCGGATGAATGGGGTGCTGAAGGACCGGGACACCCTGCGGCACTGGCTGGAGCAGCCGGGGACCTTTATCAAGTGGCTGATCTTTGCCGGGATCAGCGGGGTGCTGTGCGGCGGAGTGAGCACCGGGTTTTACTACGCCTTCTCCGCCGTCACCGATCTGCGTCAGGCCCACCCGTGGCTGCTCTGGCTGCTGCCGGCGGGCGGGGCGGCCATCGTGCTGCTTTACCGGGTTTGCGGCATGGAGAAGGACCGGGGCACCAACTTTGTACTGGTGGCTGTGCGGGAGGACCAGCCCCTGCGCCTGCGCACGGCGCCGCTGGTGTTCCTCTCCACCATCATTACCCACCTGGTGGGGGGCTCTTCCGGCCGGGAGGGGGCCATTCTGCAGATCGGCGGCTCCATTTCCTCCAAGCTGGGGCGGTGGATGCACCTGGACGACAAAGACCGGCGCATCATTACCATGTGCGGTATGTCGGCCGCCTTTTCCGCTCTGTTCGGTACGCCGCTCACGGCCGCCATGTTTTCCATGGAAGTTACCAGCGTAGGTGTGCTCTATTACGCCGCCATCGTACCCTGTGTTCTTTCCTCCATCGTGGGGCTGTGGGTGGCCAAGTCCCTGGGAGTGCCAGCCACGGCCTTCTCCCTTCAGGGAGTGCCCAATCTGAATGTACTCACCCTGGTGCAGGTTATCGGCATGGGGGTGCTCTTTGCCTTGCTGTCCATCCTCTTCTGCAGGATGATGCACGCTGCGCCCAAGCTGTACGAGCGCTTTTTGCCCCGGCCGGTCATCCGGGCCGCAGTGGGCGGCGCGCTGGTGGTGGCGCTGACCTTTTTGGTTTGGCTATGGGCCCCGGGCAGCTATGACTACAACGGTGCGGGCGAGGCGGTCATCCACGCCGCCGTGGAAGGCCAGGCCCGTCCGGAAGCCTTTTTGCTGAAAATGCTCTTTACCACCATCACCCTGGGGGCCGGCTTTAAAGGGGGCGAGATCGTCCCCGTGTTCTTTACCGGCTCCACCTTTGGCTGTACAGTGGCTCCGCTGCTGGGACTGCACCCCTCTTTCGGGGCGGGACTGGGGATGGTCAGCGTGTTCTGCGGGGTTACCAACTGTCCGCTGACCTCCCTGCTGCTGGCCCTGGAGCTCTTTGCCGGAGACAGTTATGGAATGTTCACCGGCCAGAGCCTGTGCCTGTTTGCTGTGTGTATCGCGGTATCCTATATGCTCTCGGGTTACTACGGCCTTTACAGCGAACAGAAGATTGTGTACAGCAAGTTCCGGGCGGAGTACATCGACCAGAAAGCCAATGAAGCCAGAAGAGAATCTGGCAGAGATGAGAGGAATGCAGATCGAACATGAACATCTTTGATATTATGGGCCCCATCATGGTTGGACCGTCATCCTCCCACACCGCCGGGGCAGCACGGATCGGCCGGATCACCCGGCGGCTGCTGGGAAGTCAGCCTGTGCGGGCGGAACTGCTGCTCCACGGCTCCTTTGCCGCCACCGGGGCGGGCCACGGCACCGACCGGGCGCTGGTGGCGGGACTGCTGGGTATGCGGCCCGACGACGCCCGGCTGCCCCGCTCCTTTGAGCTGGCCAGCCAGGCGGGGCTGGAACTGACCCTGGGCAAGACCGTTTTGCGGGGAGCCCACCCTAACACCGTGCTGCTGCGGGTAGAGGACGCCGGAGGCAAGCGGCTGGAGGTGGTGGCCTCTTCGCTGGGAGGCGGTCGGGTACAGGTGTGCTCCATCGACGGGCTGGAGGCCCGCTTTACCGGAGATCTGCCCACCCTGATCATCCGAAACCAGGACCAGCCCGGCATGGTGGCCGAGGTCACAGGGGTGCTCTCCCGCCGGCGGGTCAACATTGCCACGATGCAGCTCTACCGGGATATACGGGGCGGGTTGGCGGTGATGGTCATCGAGAGCGACCAGCCCATCTGGGCCGCAGCGGTGGAAGAGCTGCGGGCCTGCCCCGGGATCGACCGGGTGACCTACCTGGGCATGGAAGAGGAGGAGTGACATGGCGTTTTCATCGGTAGAGGGGCTGCTGCTGGCAGCCCGGGAGCAGCCGGTATGGCAGGCGGTGCTGGAGGACGACCTCCGGGACCGGGGCGTGGAGCGGGACCACTCCTGGCGTCAGATGAGCGGACTGTGGCAGGCTATGAAGGACACCGTATCCGGCTATGATCCGGCGGCCCGCTCCCACAGCGGCCTCACCGGCGGCTCCGGCGCCCGGCTGGAGGGCGCAGGACCGGGGCTGTGCGGCCCCTTTTTGCGGTCGGTGATCGCAGCGGCGGTCAAGACAGGGGAGTGTAACGCCTGCATGCGGCGCATCGTGGCCGCGCCCACAGCGGGGGCCAGCGGGGTGCTGCCGGCGGTGCTGCTGCCCCTTCAGGCCAGGGACGGCCTTGCGGATACGGTCATGGTGGAGGCACTCTATGTGGCCGCCGGATTCGGACAGGTCATCGCTACCCGTGCCTCCATTGCCGGGGCGGAGGGAGGCTGTCAGGCCGAGGTGGGCTCGGCCTCCGGTATGGCGGCTGCGGCGCTGGTCCACGTAATGGGCGGCTCCGGGGAACAAATGGCCCACGCCTGCGCCATCGCTCTGTCCAACACCCTGGGACTGGTGTGTGACCCGGTGGCCGGACTGGTGGAGGTGCCCTGTGTCAACCGCAATGTGATGGGGGCGGTGAACGCCCTGTCCTGCGCTGAGCTGGCCCTGTCCGGCATAACGAGCGCCATTCCCTGCGATGAGGTCATCGACGCCATGCGTGCCGTGGGGGACAGCCTGCCCGCTGCCCTGCGGGAGACGGGCGGTGGCGGCCTGGCAGCTACCCCCACCGGGCGGCGGATCGCGGAGCAAATGGCATGAATTCGGGAGGAATCGACAATGCTGCAATTTAATCATTTTAATTTCAATGTACTGGACCTGGAGCGCTCCCTGGCCTTTTACCGCCAGGCACTGGAGCTGGAAGTGGTGGAGGAAAAGCAGGCCGGGGACGGCTCCTTCCGCCTGGTGTACCTGGGCGATGGGGAGACCGGTTTCCGGCTGGAACTGACCTGGCTGCGGGAGCGCACCGAGCCCTATGACCTGGGGGAGCAGGAATATCACCTGGCCTTCCTCACCGACCGCTATGAAGAGCTTCTGGAGCGGCACAAGGCTATGGGCTGCGTCTGCTTTGAGAATCCGGAGATGGGCATCTACTTCATCGAAGACCCGGACGGCTACTGGATCGAGATCGTCCCGGTAAGAAGCTGAGTCAGAGGAGATCCCTATGCTCTTTTCCAGTTCGGTGTTTCTCTTTCTCTTCCTGCCGCTGGTGCTGCTGGTCTACTACCTGCCTCTGCGCCGGTGGCGGCAGGGACAGAATCTGTTTCTGCTGCTGGCCTCCCTGTTTTTTTACGCCTGGGGGGAGCCCTGGTTCGTACTGGTCATGATGGGCTCCATCCTGGCCAACTACGGTTTTGGATTGTGGGTGGATGTCCGCAAACGGGCCGGGCGGTCCTGCCGGGCGCCCATCGCGGCGGCCTTGGCGGTGAATCTGGGGCTGCTGTTCGTATTCAAGTATCTCACTTTCGTGCTGGGGATCCTCAACGGCCTGGGGGCGGCTTTCGTCATCCCGGGCATTGAGCTGCCCATCGGCATTTCCTTTTTTACCTTTCAGGCCTTGAGCTATGTGCTGGACGTCCACCGGGACCGGGGACAGGTCCAGCGCTCACCGCTGAAGGTGGGGCTGTACATCTCGTTTTTTCCCCAGCTTATTGCCGGGCCCATCGTCAAATATGAGACGGTGGCCCAGCAGATCGACGGCCGTCAAGAGACCTGGTCGGATTTCTCCGCCGGATGTGCCCGCTTTATTGTGGGACTGGGGAAAAAGGTGCTTATTGCCAATCAGCTGGCGGTGGTGGCCGACCGGGCGTTCGGCTTGGGGAGCGGGGAGCTCTCCGCTGGGTTTGCCTGGCTGGGCTCGCTGTGCTATACATTCCAGATCTATTATGACTTCTCCGGCTATTCCGACATGGCCATTGGCCTGGGAAAGATGTTTGGATTCCACTTTCTGGAGAACTTCAACTACCCCTACATCTCCACGTCCATCACTGAGTTCTGGCGGCGCTGGCACATCTCCCTGTCCACCTGGTTCCGGGATTATGTCTATTTCCCTCTGGGCGGCAGCCGGGTGGATACCCGGTGGAAACACATCCGCAACCTGTTTGTGGTGTGGCTGCTCACCGGCATCTGGCATGGGGCCAACTGGACGTTTCTGGCCTGGGGCCTGTTCTATTTCGTGCTGCTGGTGCTGGAGAAGTACGGACATCTGGGCCGGGGCTGGCCGGTGGGAGCCAAGTGGCTGTTTACCTTCCTGATGGTCAATTTTGCCTGGGTGCTCTTCCGGGCAGACGGGCTGGCGGAAGCCGGAACTTATCTGGGGGCCATGTTCGGGTTTGGACAGGGCCTCTGGGACGGTCTGGGCACCCTCTATCTGCGGGAGAACCTGCCCGTGCTGCTGGCGGCAGCGGTGTTTTCCGCCCCGGTGGCCCTCCGGGTGCGGGCGTGGGCCGCCCGGCGGGATTCCGTCCTGCTGGACGCGGGCTATGCCGTGCTGGCGGCGGCGGTCTTTCTGGTGTCGGCCAGCTTCATCATCAAGGGGACCTACAACCCCTTCATCTACTTCAATTTCTAAGGAGGGGAAGGGATGAACCGACGCAATACCATGACGGCTGTGGTCTTCCTGGCCGCGGTGGCGGCAGGACTTTTGCTGCTGGCCACGGCCTGGTTCGGCGGAGAAGGGGATCTGAAACACCTGCTGAAGACCTCCTTTGAGCAGCGGGATGCGGCCGCTGTTTTGGAAGGCGCGGAGAGCGCCGCCAATCAGGATCTGGACCGGCACCATCTGTTTATCCAGCTCTACGGCGGGGTGCAGCGGCTCACCGGCCGTCGGGTGGTGGAGGACACGGTGAGCGCGAACACGGTGGTGAAGTTATCCACCGGGGCGCTCAATTTTGTGGATCTTCAGGCTGGCCCGGTCAGTGAGGAGACAATAACCGCCCACGCTGACGCCACGGTAGAGTTTGCCCGGGCGCTGGAAGAGCTGGGCATTCCCTATCGTTTTGTGCTGGCCCCTCAGAAGATCGAACAGGGGCAGGATCTGCTGCCCGAGGGGGTGCAGGAATACGGCAATGAGACCGCCGACGCCTTTCTGGCCGCGCTGGAGGCGGAGGGAACGCCGTACACTGACCTTCGGCCCCTGTTTGAGGAGAACGGGACTTACGCCGACTGGTTTTTCCGTACCGACCACCACTGGAAGCCGGAGGCGGCCTTTTTTGCCTGGCAGTACCTGACCGGGCAGGTGGACCTCCTTGCCACCGACCCGTCCCTCACCGACCCGGACAACTGGGAAACGACCGTGCTGGAGGACTTTTTCCTGGGCAGCCAGGGCAAGCGGGTGGGGTCCCTCTACGCCGGGGCGGACGATTTTACCCTCTACACCCCCCGCTTTAACACGGATCTGAGTTACACCTGCCCCTTTTACGCCATCGACCGCACCGGCCCCTTTGCCGAGTCGGTTTGCTTCCCCGAGCGGGTGGAGGAGCGGGACTGGTTTAACGGCAACCCCTATACCTACTACGCCGGGGGGGACTACCCTCTTGCCACCATTACCAACCACGAAAATCCCGATGGGCCCCGGGTGGTACTGCTGCGGGATTCCTTTGCCTGCGCATTGACCCCCTTCTTGTCCCTGTCCTGCTCCCAGCTGACTACCATCGACCTGCGCTATTTCCAGGGGGACCTGCTGGAAAGCATTGCTGAGCTGGAGCCCGATCTGGTGCTTACGCTGTACAACGTGGGCGGAATCGGCCTGGATGAGTTGTTCCAATATCAGAAAACGGAGTGATCAAACCTTGAACCGAGCCAATCGCCCGGCCCCGTCCCTGCGGCGGCTGGACTACCACTATATTGCCATGCAGGTGGGTTTCTGGGCCATGTTTGCCGCCATTGTGGCCTACCAGACCGCCCTGCTGCTGGACCGTGGCTTCAGCAACGGCCAGGCGGGGCTGATGACTGCGGTGCGCTGCCTGGCGGGCATCGTGTGTCAGCCTCTGTTGGGTGGCTTTGCCGACCGCCACCCGGAGATCCCTCTCAAGCGCATTGTAGCCGTGTCCATGGTGCTGTCCCTGGCCGCAGGGGTATGGTTCTGGCTGGACAGCGGCATGGGACTGTGGAGCACCATTCTGGTATGGGCCGTGATCGGCGGCCTGGAGGTATCCAGCTATCCGCTGATGGACGCCATGGCGATCCAGTTTATTAACGCAGGTATGCCCATCCGCTACAGCCTGGGGCGGGGGATCGGTTCGCTGGCTTATGCGCTGGTGTGCGTGCTGTTGGGTGCGCAGGTGCGGTGGCTGGGGCTGGAGAGCACCCTGGCCACCCATGTGGTCCTGGTGGCGGTGGAGATCCTGCTGGTATGTACCTACCCGGCCTATCGCGCCCAGCCCCAGCAGAGGCAGGAGGCAACAGACCAGCCACGTTCCGTACTGGCTCTGCTACGTGGAAACCGGCGCTTTACCCTGATGCTGCTGGGAGTGCTCTTTGGCCTGACGGGCATCATGCCCCTGTCCAACTTCCTGGTGAACATCGTCACAAGCCGGGGGGGTACCGATGCCGACCTGGGACTGGCGCTGTTTCTGATGGGCGGATTTGAACTGCCTACCGCCTTTTTCTTCCCAAAGCTGATGCGCCGCTTTGGCAGCGGGAAGCTGCTGCTGCTGAGCATGGTATTTGGTACGCTGAAAGGAGTAGCCCTGCTGCTGAGCTGGAACTATGCGGGAGTGCTGATGGCCCAGCCGCTGCAGATGCTGGGGTACGGACTGTTTACGCCGGCGTCGGTGTACTTTGTCAACGAGTCGGTGCCGCCCGCCGACCGGGTACGGGGCCAGACCATCATGATGGTGGCCTCCAATGGCCTGGGAGGTATGTTGGGCGGTCTGTTGGCGGGCGCAACCCTGGACCGAGGGGGCGCTGACGGGATGCTGTGGGGCTGTATTGCCTGCGGGTGTGTTGGTATTGTCCTGTGTGGGCTGGCTTTGAGGCAAAAATACGTGAAAGTTACCTCTTCCAAAATCGACAGGAATGGTGTATGATATCTGCGGCTAAAATGCATATTGGTTGAAATAAGACCGGATACCTTATGGAGGTACGACATGAGAAAAACAAAAGTGATTTGTACCCTCGGTCCCGCGGTGGACAATGAGGAGACCATGCGTAAACTGATCCTGGCCGGCATGAATGCTGCCCGGTTCAACTTTTCCCACGGCTCTCACGAAGAGCAGCTGGCACGTCTGACCATGCTCAAGCGGGTGCGGGATGAGCTGGGCGCCCCTGTGGCGACCATTCTGGATACAAAGGGTCCTGAGATCCGTATCAAGACCTTTGCCAACGGCCCTGTGGCCCTGGAAAAGGGACAGTCTTTTATGCTGAGCACCGATGAGGTGGTGGGCGACGCGACCCAGGTGTCCGTCACCTATCAGAACCTGCATGCTGAAGTGGGCCCCGGCTGCCGTATTCTGGTGGACGATGGCCTGATTGAGCTGCTGGTGGAGAAGGTGGAGGGCCACAATATCCACTGTGTGGTGGAGAACGGCGGACCTCTGTCCAACAACAAGTCCATCAATATCCCCGATGTGAACATCCTGCTGCCCTCTCTGACTGAGAAGGACAAGGCCGACCTGAAGTTTGCCGCCGAGAATGACTTTGACTTTATCGCGGCCTCCTTCGTGCGCAAGGCCCAGGACGTAGAGGACATCCGGGCGGAGCTGCATAAGTATGGCGCGGACGATATCCGCATCATCTCCAAGATCGAAAACCGTGAGGGCGTGAACAACCTGGACGCCATCATTGCTGCCTCTGACGGCATCATGGTGGCCCGCGGCGACCTGGGTGTGGAGATCCCCGCCCACGAGGTGCCCGTCCTCCAGAAAAAGATGATCAAGGCGACCATCCGCCAGGGCAAGCCCGTTATCACCGCGACTCAGATGCTGGATTCCATGATCCGCAACCCCCGGCCCACCCGTGCCGAGGTATCTGATGTGGCCAACGCTGTGTTTGACGGCACCTCCTGCGTGATGCTCTCTGGTGAGACCGCCTCCGGCAAGTACCCCATCGAGGCGCTGGAGACCATGGTGGATACCGTTACCGCCGCGGAGGATGCCATCAATTACTGGGGCCGCTTCCGGGAGCGCAACCTGCTGACCAGCGCCAGCACCGTCAGCGACGCCATCACCCACTCCTGCTGCTTGACCGCTATGGACCTGAATGCCACTGCCATTCTGGCGGCCACCAAGTCCGGCTATACCGCCAAGGTCATCTCCCGTTTCCGCCCCGCCTGCCCCATTGTGGCGCTGTGCCAGACGGAGTCTACCCGCCGTCAGCTGGCCATCTCCTGGGGCGTGTATCCCTACCTGTCCGGCCAGGTGGACTCCACCGACCGGATGTTCTCCCTGGCTGTGGAGGTGGCCCGCAAGGAGGGCGCCATCAAGGCAGGGGATACCGTGGTCATTACTGCCGGTGTGCCCATCGGAAAGTCTGGTACCACCAACCTCATCAAAGCCCAGACCGTGGAAGAGGTCCTGTAACATAGAACGGCTCAAGGAGAGTCCCCGTAAGGGGGCTCTCTTTTTTTATGCGCGGCATAAAATGGCGGGAGGGGGGATGGGGATGGAAAACCGGATTTTGGCGCGGTTAGGAGGAGAGGCAGATCTGGTTTGGCTATTGACGCTGCTGAGTGTACTGCCGGTCAACACCTATACGTTGGAAGAGTGGAACGAAGCTTTGTCCTGTATCTTGGGGCGGCGGGTATTCTGTCCCTCCTACCGCACCTTATTCGACTATTTACACCGGGCAGTTTTGGGGTTACAATGAAGCTGCAAGAGAATACTGCAAGGAGGTGCCCCATGAAACTGACCTTTTTCGGCGCGGCACGGGCCGTCACCGGCAGCTGCCACTGTGTGGAGTGCGGCGGGAAGAAGATCCTGGTGGACTGCGGATTGCAGCAGGGCCGGGATGAGCGGGATAACCGGGAACTGGACTTCAGCGCCGGATACATCGATGCGGTGGTGGTCACCCACGCCCACATCGACCACTCCGGCCGCATCCCCCTGCTGGTCAAGCAGGGCTTCACGGGCAACATCTACTGCACGCGCCTCACGGGCCAGCTGCTGAGCATCATGCTGCGGGACTCCGCCCATATCCAGGAGAGCGACGCCCAGTGGCAGAACCAGAAGGGCCGCCGGGCCGGTGAGGAGCCGGTGGAGCCGCTGTACACGGTGGCTGACGCCGAAGCGGCGCTGGAGCATATCGTCACCTGCGAGTACGGCACCATGCTGCCCATTGAAGACGGGGTGAAGATCCGCTTTACGGACGCGGGCCATCTGCTGGGTTCAGCCAGTGTGGAGATGTGGCTCACCGAGGGAGGCCAGACCCGAAAGGTGGTCTTCTCGGGCGACATCGGCAACCGGGATCAGCCGGTCATCCGAGATCCTCAGTACATCCGGGACGCCGACTATGTGCTCACGGAGAGCACTTATGGCGACCGCCTCCACGATATGAGCCAGAAGCCGGACTATACCACCGATCTGGCCGCCATCATTGACGAGACGCTTGGCAAGGGAGGCAACGTCATCATTCCCTCCTTTGCTGTAGGCCGCACCCAGGAACTGCTGTACTTCATCCGGGAGATGAAGGAGCAGGGACTGGTGAAGAGCCAGCCTAATTTTCAGGTGGTGGTGGACTCCCCGCTGGCCAGCGAGGCCACGCGTATCTTCTCCGGTGATCTGCGGGGCTATTTGGATGAGGAGGCCATCGCCGCCCTCAAGGGCGGGGCTCTGTTCCAGTTCCCCGGTCTCACCATCACCGAGAGCAGTGAGGAGTCCAAGGCACTGAACCTGGATCCCACACCCCGGGTCATCATCTCGGCCTCTGGCATGTGCGATGCCGGGCGCATCCGCCACCACCTCAAGCACAATCTGTGGCGGCCGGAATGCGCAGTGGTCTTTGTGGGATACCAGGCCGAGGGCAGCTTGGGCAGGCGGCTGCTCAACGGGGTAAGCTCGGTCAAGCTCTTCGGCGAGGAGATTGCTGTGCGGGCCAGGATCGTTAATTTCCACGGCCTCTCCTCCCATGCTGACCGGGATGGCCTGCTGCGGTGGATCGAACACTACAATCCCAAGCCCCGGCAGGTTTTTGTGGTCCACGGCGAGGCCGAGGTCACCGAGATCTACGCCGACACACTGCGCCAGCGGGGCCTGTCCGCCCATGCGCCCAATTATGAAGAGGTGTACGACCTGTTGGAGGACCGCATGTTGGCTCCGGGCATCCCGCCCGAAAAGAAGCCGGCCCCGGCCTCCGGCGTCTCCCCGGCCTACCAGCGTCTGGAGGATGTGGGGCGCAAGCTTATGGAGGTCATTGCCCACAACAAGGGAGGCACCAACAAAGACCTGGGCAAATTTGCAGATCAACTGCGGGCCCTCATCGAAAAGTGGGACCGATA
The DNA here is from genome assembly GCF_040095835.1 of Flavonifractor hominis. Taxonomy (NCBI): domain Bacteria; kingdom Bacillati; phylum Bacillota; class Clostridia; order Eubacteriales; family Oscillospiraceae; genus Flavonifractor; species Flavonifractor hominis. The sequence continues at coordinate 159,411 of NZ_JBBMFT010000002.1, read as the reverse complement.
AAACATGTAGCAGCAAAAGGGACGCCTTTGGGCGTCCCTTTTGCTGTGTTTTTTTATGCGCAGGGGCCGGCCGGCCGTATATTTGTTTCCTGTGCCGCCATACTAACCCCATCAAGGAAGAAACAGGGGAAGCGCGTATGCAACGATTTACACTCAGACCAACCATCACCTTCGGCTCCGGAGCTCTGGCCGGACTGGAGCAGCTCGCCGGAAAGCGGGTCATGGTCATCACCGATGCCTTCCTGGCCAAGTCCGGCCTGCTGGACCGGGTACTGGTCCACCTCAAGGGCTGTACCGTGGAGCGCTTTACCGACGTGGTGCCCGACCCGCCGCTGACGCTGGTGGCCCGGGGAGCCCGGGTCCTGGCGGACTTCCGGCCCCAGGCGGTGGTGGCCTTCGGGGGCGGTTCTCCCATGGACTGCGCCAAGGCCATGCTGACCTTCGGCAAGAAGCTGGGCGCGCCGGAGGATGTCCGCTTTTACGCGGTGCCCACCACGGCAGGCACCGGCTCGGAGGTCACCTCCTTTGCTGTGCTCACCGACGGAGAGCGGGGGGTGAAGTATCCCCTGGTGGACGATGACTTTCTGCCTGACGAGGCCATCCTGGACCCGGTGCTGCTGGCAGGGGTGCCGGCTGCAGTGACGGCGGACACGGGCATGGATGTGCTCACTCACGCGGCCGAGGCATGTGTGGCCCGGGGGCACAGCCCCTATTCCGATGCCCTGGCAGAGAAGGCGTTCGTTATGGCCTGGCACAACCTGCGCCCGGCCTATGAGAGCGCCGGGGAGAGCACGGCCAAGGAGCAGATGCTCTTGGCCTCCAATCTGGCGGGCATCGCATTCAATGCCGCCGGACTGGGGGTGTGCCACAGCATGGCCCACGCCCTGGGAGGGCGCTACCATGTGCCCCATGGGCGGCTCAATGCCATGCTGCTGCCCCATGTGATCGCCTTCAACGCAGCAGAGAGCGCCGCGGCGGAGCGCTATGCCCGGCTGGCCCGGCTGTGCGGCCTGGCGGGCAATCCCAGGGCCCTCGCTGCGGGGCTGAACCGGCTGCGGAGCCAGCTGGGGCTGCCCGAGCGGCTTACCGCCTGCGGGGTGGAGGGGCGCACCCTCCGCGCTGACCTGGATGGGCTGGCGGAGGCGGCGCTGGCGGATGGGTGCATTTCCTCCAACCCCCGCACGGTCTCCGTACAGGACGTAAAACATCTGCTGAAGGAGCTGGGATAATGGGGGAGCAGCTGCTGTCCGTGGGCATCGACATCGGCACCTCCACCACCCAGCTGGTCCTCTCCCGACTGACGCTGGAGAACCGGGCCAACCCCTTTACCGTCCCCCGGGTATCCATTGCCGGGCGGGAGGTGCTTTACCGCAGCGCCATCCACTTTACACCCCTGCTGTCCGATACGGTCATCGACGCCGCCGGGGTGGGGGCCATCGTGGCGGAAGAATACGACAAGTCGGGCTTTGACCGCTCTCAGGTCGATACCGGCGCGGTCATCATCACCGGAGAGACCGCCCGCAAGGAAAACGCCCGGGAAGTGCTCTCCGCCCTGTCCAGCTTTGCCGGGGATTTCGTGGTGGCCACCGCCGGGCCTGACCTGGAATCCATCCTGGCCGCCCGTGGAGCGGGTGTGGATAAATACTCAAAGGAACATCACACGGATATATTACACTTTGATATTGGAGGCGGCACCTCCAACCTGGCGCTCTACACCCACGGGGAGCTGGCTGCCACCGGTTGCCTGGACGTAGGGGGGCGGCTCATCAAGATCGACCGGGCCAGCCGGACGGTCACCTATGTCTCACCGGCGCTGACCCGGGCGGGGGTGGACGGTGTCCCGGCGGTGGGGCAGACCGCCACGCCGGAGGGGCTGGAACCGGTCCTCCGCGCCATGGTGGAGGCTCTGGAGCAGGCTGCGGGCCTGCGCCCCGGGCGGGACCGGCTGGACGCTTTTCTCACCAGTGATACCCGCTGGGAGCCCAGGCCGGTGCCCTGGGTGTGTTTCTCCGGGGGCGTGGCCGACTGCATCTATGACCAGCCGGAGGACTGGCTGGCCTTCGGGGACATCGGGGTGCTGCTGGGCCGGGCTATCCGCAGCTCCCCCGCCTTTTCGGAGGAACGCCGCCTGCGGGGGAGCGAGACCATCCGGGCCACGGTGGTGGGGGCGGGAAGTCACGCCACCGACCTGTCCGGCTCCACCATCTTCTACCGCGAGGTCTCCTTCCCAATGAAAAATCTGCCCATTCTCAAGCTCACCCGGAGTGAGGAGGGGGCAGGGGCGGCGGAGCTGGCCCGGTGCATCCGGGAGAAGCTGGCCTGGTACCGGGACGAGGGCGGGCTGACCCAGCTGGTGCTGGCCCTGCGGGGGGAGCCGAACCCGGGGTATGGCCGGGTGCAGGAACTGGCCCGGGGCATTGCCGAAGGGCTGGAGCCCCTGCGGCAGGCCGGATTTATCCCCGTGGTGCTGGTGGAGGCCGACCAGGCCAAGGTGCTGGGGCAGGCCATGGCCGCCCGAATGAGCGGCCCGCTGCTCTGTCTGGACGGCGTGGGGGTGGACAACGGCGACTATCTGGACATCGGCGCGCCGGTAGCCGACGGCGCCGTATTACCTGTTGTAATAAAGACACTGGTATTCAACAAATCGTAACCGCGAAGGAGCGATGACATGATACTCAAAACCAAGCTGCTGGGGCACGTGTACGAATTCAAGTCGGTCAAGGACGCCCTGGCCAAGGCCAACGAGGAGAAGTCGGGGGACCGGCTGGCGGGGATCGCGGCGGAGAACGCCGAGGAGCGGGTGGCGGCCAAGGTGGTGGTGGCCAACCTGACTCTGGCCGACCTGCGCAACCACCCCGCCGTTCCCTATGAAGAGGATGAGGTCACCCGCATCATCCAGGACGATGTGAACGAGAAGATCTACGACCAAATCAAGAACTGGACGGTGTCCGAGCTGCGGGAGTGGCTGCTGGATGAGCGCCACGACGGGGACGCCATCCGGTGGGTGAGCCGTGGCCTGACGGCGGAGATGATCGCCGCCGTGGCCAAGCTGATGAGCAACATGGACCTGATCTACGCCGCCAAGAAGATCAAGGTCACCGCCCACTGCAACACCACCATCGGTCTGCCGGGCACCCTGTCCTGTCGGCTTCAGCCCAACCACCCCACCGACGACCCGGACGGCATCCTGGCCTCCCTGCTGGAGGGGCTCACCTATGGGGCGGGGGACGCGGTGCTGGGCCTGAACCCGGTGGACGACAGTGTGGAGAGCGTACGCCGGGTGCTGGACCGGTTCCATGAGGTGCGCAACCGCTGGAATATCCCCACCCAGATTTGTGTGCTGGCCCACGTCACCACCCAGATGGAGGCGGTGCGCAAGGGGGCGCCCTGCGATCTGATCTTCCAGTCCATTGCCGGCTCCCAGAAGGGCAACGAGGCCTTCGGCCTGGACGGCAAGCTCATTGAGGAGGCCCGGCAGCTGGCCCTCCGTGAGGGTACCGCCGTGGGGCCCAACGTCATGTACTTTGAGACCGGCCAGGGCTCCGAGCTCTCCTCCGAGGCCCACCATGGCACCGACCAGGTGGTCATGGAGGCCCGGTGCTACGGCTTTGCCAAACGGTTCCAGCCCTACCTGGTGAACACGGTGGTGGGCTTTATTGGACCGGAATATCTGTACAACTCCAAGCAGGTGATCCGGGCCGGACTGGAGGACCACTTCATGGGCAAGCTCACCGGCGTGCCCATGGGGTGCGACGCCTGCTACACCAACCACATGAAGGCCGACCAGAACGACATCGAGGATCTGGCGGTGCTGCTCACTGCCGCCGGGTGCAACTACTTTATGGGCATTCCCCACGGGGACGATGTGATGCTCAATTACCAGACCACCGGTTTCCACGAGACCGCCGCCCTGCGGGAGCTCTTTGGCCTCACGGCCATTCCGCCCTTCCAGCGGTGGCTGGAGGACATGGGCTTTGTGGAGAACGGAAAGCTGACCGCCCTGGCGGGAGACGCGTCGGTGCTGCTGGCATAAGGAGGTTTTACGTTTGAACGAGCAAGAACTGCGCTCCATGGTGGAGCGGATGGTGCTGGAGCTGGCGGGACGGGAGCCGGTCAGGACGGCCGCCGTGTCCGCTCCGGCGGCGGAGCCCTCCGCCGGCTGCCTGGAGGACATTACCCAGACCGATCTGCGCCGGCAGTATCTGGTGGAGCACCCCAAGAACGGCCCTGCCTTTCTGGACCTGAAGGCCAAGACCCCCGCCCGGCTGGGGCTGGGCCGGGCTGGCGCCCGGTACAGGACCCTCTCCATGCTCCGCATGCGGGCCGACCACGCGGCGGCCCAGGACTCGGTTTTCTCCCACGTGCCCGACTCGTTCGCGGCGGAAAACGGCTTTGTCCGGGTCCAGACCCTGTGCCAGAACAAGGACGAGTATCTGACCCGGCCCGACAAGGGCCGCCGGTTTGACGAGGCCAATCAGGCCATCATCCAGCAGACCCTGGGCCGCAGCCCAAAGGTGGCCCTGGTGGTGGGAGACGGCCTCAGCTCGGCCGCCATCGAGGCCAACGCCGTGGACTGCCTGCAGGCCATCCAGGCGGGGCTCAAGACCTACGGGCTGGAGGGAGGCAAGGTGCTCTTTGTCCAGTACTGCCGGGTGGGCGCGTCCGACCACATCGGTGAGCTCACCGGGGCGGAGGTGGTGTGCATGCTGGTGGGGGAGCGGCCCGGTCTGGTGACGGCCGAATCCATGTCGGCCTACCTGACCTACAAGCCCCACATCGGCATCCCCGAGTCCAAGCGCACCGTGGTCTCCAACATCCACAAAGGGGGCACCACCGCCGTGGAGGCCGGGGCCCACATCGCCGAGCTCATCAAGACCATGCTGGACAAAAAGGCCAGCGGCATTGATCTAAAGGGGAGGATGGCATGAAAGACGATCTGATTCCCGCCAAGGTGCTGGCTACCCATACCATTGCCAACGTCAGCGAGACTCTGGCGGAGAAGCTGGGACTGCCCAAGCAGTACCGCTCCATCGGCATCATCACTGCCGACAGCGACGATGTGACCTACTGCGCCCTGGACGAGGCCACCAAGGCCGCCGCCGTGGAGGTGGTGTACGGCCGCTCCCTCTACGCCGGGGCGGGCAATGCCTCCACCGCGCTGGCCGGAGAGGTCATCGGCATTCTGGCCGGACCCAATCCGGCGGAAGTCCAGTCCGGCCTGCGGGCCTGCGTGGAGTTTATGAACAGCGGGGTGGGGTTCCGCTCCGCCAATGAGGACGATTCCATCGTCTATTTTGCCCACACCGTCTCCCGCACGGGCACGTATCTGTCCAAGACAGCGGGGGTGAAGGAGGGGGAGGCCCTGGCCTACCTCATCGCTCCGCCGCTGGAGGCGGTGGTGGGGCTTGACGAGGCCATGAAGGCCTCGGACGTGGAGCTGGTGGCCCTGTTTGAGCCGCCCAGCGAGACCAACTTCGGCGGCGGGCTGCTCACCGGTACCCAGAGCGCCTGCAACGCCGCCTGTGCCGCCTTTGCCGAGGCGGTGAAAGCGGTGGCCGCCCACCCAAAGGAGGTTTAAGGCATGGAACTGGACAAAGACCTGCGCTCGATCCAGGAGACACGGGCGCTCATCCGGCAGGCCAAACGGGCCCAGAGCGTTCTGGCCGGAATGAGCCAGCAGCAGCTGGACCAGATCACCGCCGCCATCTCTTCCGCCGCCGCCGAGCACGCCGGGCGGCTGGCGGCCATGGCGGTGGAGGAGACCGGGTTTGGAAAGCAGGAGGACAAGCAGATCAAAAACCGGTTTGCCGCTGTCACCCTGTATGAGGCCATTCGGGAGGAAAAGACCCACGGTGTGCTGGCGGAGGACCGGGAGAAGCGCACCATCGACATCGGCGTGCCGGTAGGCATCGTGGCGGGGCTGGTGCCCTCCACCAACCCCACCTCCACCGTCATCTACAAGGCTATGATCTGTATGAAGGCGGGCAACCCCATCATTTTCTCCCCCCATCCCAGCGCGGTGAACTGCATTCTGGAGACGGTGAACGTGGTGCGTCGGGCGGCAGAGAGCGCGGGCGCTCCGGCGGGGAGCATCTCCTGCATCACCACACCCACCCTGGAGGCCACCAACGCCCTCATGCGCCACGAGGACACCCGGCTCATCCTGGCCACCGGCGGCGGAGCCATGGTGAAGGCGGCCTACTCCTCCGGCACCCCCGCCATCGGCGTGGGGGCGGGCAACGGCCCGGCCTATATCCACCACAGCGCCGACGTACGCATGGCAGTCAAGCGCATCCTGGATTCCAAGACCTTTGACAACGGCACCATCTGCGCCAGCGAGCAGTCCATCGTGGTGGAACAGCGGATGGAGAGTGCCGTTTCGGCTGAACTGCGGGCCCAGGGGGCCTACCTGCTGGACGAGGAGGAGCACCGCAAGCTCTCCCGCTTCATCCTCCGGCCCAACGGCACTATGAATCCCGCCATCGTGGGCAAGAGCGTGGATACCGTGGCCAAACTGGCGGGGCTTGACCGGGTGCCGGCCGGGGCCCGGGTACTGGTGGCCCGGGAGACCGGTGTGGGGCCGGGCTACCCCTATTCCAATGAAAAGCTGGGGCTTATCCTGGCCTACTATGTGGAGCCAGACGAGGAGGCGGTGCTCCGCCGGTGTGTGGAGATCCTGGAGTGGGAGGGAGCGGGACACACCTTCTCCATCCACACCGAGGAGGAGGCAGTGGCCCGGCGCTTTGCCGCCGCTGTTCCCGCCAGCCGTGTGCTGGTAAATACCCCATCCGCTCTGGGCGGCATCGGGGCCACCACCTGCCTGTTCCCCGCTCTTACCCTGGGCTGCGGAGCGGTGGGCGGCTCCTCCAGCTCCAACAACATCGGGCCGCTGGATTTGATCAACATCAAGCGGGTGGCCTGGGGCGTCCGGGAGCTGGAGCAGCTGCGCGGCGGCGGCTCTTATACCACCGCGGCCGTGCCCGATCTGGAAGAGCTGGTGCAGCAGATCCTTAGGAGGCTGAAGGTATGAGCGAAGTCAACGCCGACGGGGTGCTGCTCAATCCCCAGGAGGCCATCCTGCAGCAGGTGCAGAGCCTGACCAATTCCCTCATGGCCGAGCGGCCCGAGGGGATGGAGGAAGAGCAGGAGAGCACGGTCCGTGCCGCCAACGGCGCCCCCGCCGGTACGGCAGGAGGCGCGCCCCATATGCCGCTGGCCGGGGCTCAGCCGCCCCGAAAGCAGGCCCGGACAGGGAAAAGCAAAGATGCAAGGCATACGCCCCAGACTGGGGGGCGGCCGGAACCAACCAAACAAACGACTGACAGGAGGACGCATACAATGGCCAATACGAACGCGCTGGGAATGGTGGAGACTCGTGGACTGGTGGGGGCCATCGAGGCCGCCGACGCCATGGTAAAGGCAGCCAATGTACAGCTGGTGGGCAAGGAACAGGTGGGCGGCGGTCTGGTGACCGTCATGGTCCGGGGCGACGTGGGGGCGGTCAAGGCGGCCACCGACGCGGGCGCTGCGGCAGCGGAAAAGGTGGGGGAGCTTATCTCCGTGCACGTCATTCCCCGCCCCCATGCGGAGGTAGACCACATCCTGCCCCACGTCCGGGGCGAGCTGGACGAGGGATAAGCCATGGCACTGCTGACGCAGGCGGATGTGCAGCGCATGTCCGACAACGGTACGCGGGGGCCGGTGGTGGTGGCCCGGGGGGAGGTACTCACCCCCGGGGCCAGGGACTGGCTGCGGGAACACCGGGTGGAGGTAGTCTACCCCCAGGGAGAGAGCGGCGGGGAGGACGGCTCGTCCGCCCCCGCCCGCTACCAGACCCTGTTCGGCGCCACCCTGAATGAAAAGCCTGAGCACATGACCCATCTGAAGGGCAATGTGCTGGTGTGCAAGGACCATCCCCGCATCGCCTTCCGGGGCTGGATCGACCGGCTGGAGGCCGAGATCCTGCTGACCCAGCAGACGACGTACCGGGCGGGGCTGAAAAAGCTGACGGCGGAGCTGGAAGAGGTGCTGGCCTTTGTGCGCCGGTACATCCGCTTCGACGTATTGGATGAGCCGGTGGGCCCCATCCGGCTGTGCGGATACACCCCCGAGCAGCTGCGGGAATACTCCCACTACCCGGAAAAGCATCTGGGGCAGCCCCACTTTTTACCCAGCCATACCGATTCACCGGCATTGCTGGCGGTCAACCGGCTGCGTACCCTGGTGCGGCAGGCCGAACTGGCGGCCTACGCCGCCTTTCGGGACGGGGACGGGAACGTGACGCGGGGGGACATGATCCTGGGACTCAACCGGTTGTCCTCCCTGATGTGGATTTTCATGATCAAGTTAAAGGCGGGAGCGTATGAACACACGCAATAGGGAGCCGGCCGCCCTGCTGGCCGAACAGATCGTCAGGCTGCTGACGGTGGAGATGGAGGCCAGCGGACGGCATGTCCACCTGTCCCGGGGGGACGTGGAGGCGCTGTTTGGGCCGGGCTATCGGCTCAATCAGGTGCGGGAGCTGTCTCAGCCGGGCCAGTTCGTCTGTGCCGAGCGGGTGACGGTGGAGGGACCCAAGGGGGCGCTTGCCAACGTGGTGGTCCTGGGGCCGGAACGGCCGGAGAGCCAGGTGGAGATATCCCTCACCGACGCGGTGGCCCTTGGGGTGCGTCCGCCGGTGCGCCTGTCGGGAGATATCACGGATACCCCGGGCATCACCCTCCGCCACGGGGACCGGACGGTGCAGCTGCCCCGGGGGCTGATCGTGGCCAAGCGGCACATTCACATGACCCCGGAGGATGCCGGGCGCTTCGGCGTGGTGGATAAACAGAGCGTGCGCCTGCGCTGTCTTACCGACCGGCCGCTGGTATTTGAGGATGTGGAGGTACGTGTTTCCACAAAGTTTTCCACCGCGGTGCATATCGACTACGACGAGGCCAATGCCTGCGGCTTCCAAAAGGGCGACCGGGGCTTCCTTTTGCCGTGAAGGCAGAGTGGAGGGGGCACACCCTGGTGATCACCTGGCTGCCGGTGGCCTCCATGGGACGGCTGGCCGCCTGCGCCCCCCAGACCCCGGCAGAGGCCGAGGTGCTGGCCGCCCTGTTGGCCGGGGCGCGGGTCTGCCTGAGCCGGAGCGCGCTGGAGTACCGGCGCTACCGGTACAGTGCACCGCTGGGGATTTATCGAAACTGCGTCGGCCTGGAGCGGCGCTTGCGGGAGATGGGTATCTGTGTTACTGGGACAAGTGGCCGGTAAGGTCTGGGCCACCAAAAAATCCCCCGCCCTGACGGGACAGGCGTTTCTGACCGTCCGGGTGGGGGAACAGACCCTGGTGTGCGCCGACTGCGTGGGAGCCGGAGAGGGCGAGACTGTCCTTGTGGCCACCGGGGGTGCGGCCCGGGCGGCGGCGGGGCGGGAGCTGCCCATCGACGCGGCCATCGTGGGCATTCTGGACAACCAATGAACGAAAGGGGACATGAGAATGTCCATCAATGAGATCATCGTCTACCTGATGGTCCTGTTTATGATCCTGGGCGCGGCTGACCGCATCCTGGGCAACAAACTGGGCCTGGGGGAGAAATTCGAGGAGGGTATCCTGGCCATGGGCAGCCTGGCGCTGGCCATGGTGGGCATCATTTGCCTGGCGCCCGTACTGGCCAATCTGCTGCGGCCGGTGGTGGTGCCCCTCTATCAGCTGCTGGGCGCCGACCCAGCCATGTTTGCCGGTACCATCCTGGCCAACGATATGGGGGGCGCGCCCCTGGCCCAGGAACTGGCCCTGAGCAAGGAGGCCGGGCAGTTCGGCGGGCTGATCGTAGGATCTATGCTGGGGCCCACCATTGTCTTTACCATTCCGGTGGGCCTGGGCATCATTCAGGCCGAGGATCGGCCCAGTCTGGCCACCGGCGTACTGGCGGGGATCATCACCATTCCCATCGGCAGTCTGGCAGGAGGGCTGGTTGCAGGATTTCCGGTGGGAATGGTGCTGCGCAATTTGATCCCGATTGTGCTCTTTGCCGTACTCATCGCTCTGGGACTGATCTTCTTCCCGGAGGGAATGGTAAAGGGATTTCAGGTCTTTGGACGGATCATTGTCATCATCATCACCATTGGTCTGGCCGTCGCTATTTTGCAGCAGCTTACCCCACTTACGCTGATTCCCGGTATGAACCCCATCTCTGAGGGGATTGCCATCGTGGGAGACATCGCTATCGTCCTGGCAGGAGCGTTCCCGCTGGTTTTTGTCATTACCAAGGTGTTCCGCAAGCCTCTGATGAAGCTGGGACATCTGTTGGGTGTGAACGACATTGCTGCCGCCGGGCTGGTGGCCACCCTGGCCAACAATATCCCTATGTTTCAAATGCTCCATGACATGGACCAGCGCGGCAAGATCGTCAACGTGGCCTTTGCCGTGTCGGCAGCCTTTGTATTCGGTGACCATCTGGGCTTTACCGCTGGATTTGACGCTTCCATGATCTTTCCCATGATTATCGGAAAGCTGGTGGGAGGAGTGACGGCGGTGGCGGTAGCTCTCTGGATCGCCCGGAAAGGAAAGGAGCAGGCATATGGATAAAGCGGCGCTGGAGGCGCTTATTCGTCAGGTTCTGCAGGAGCAGCTGGGGGGCAAGGCCCATGGAGTGCGGGCCGTCCAGGTGTCCCGGGAAAGCCTGACGCCGGCCGACCGGATGGACACCGGCCGGCCGGGGGATCAGGTTTACACCCGGGACCTCTTTACGCTGGAGCAGTCGCCGCGGCTGGGGGTGGGTCTGATGGAGATGACGGACACCACGTTCCCTTGGACGCTGCACTACGACGAGATGGACTATGTGCTCAGCGGACGTCTGGAGATCCTGGTGGGCGGAGAGAAGATTTCCGCCGGACCGGGGGAGATCCTCTATATCCCAAAGGGCAGTGCCATTCAGTTCTCGGTTACAGGGCACGCCCGGTTTCTCTACTTTGTTTACCCGGCAGATTGGCAGAATCAGACCGGTGAGGCATAAAAGATCCCCGGGCCGCAGACGCGGCCCGGGGATCTTTTGGGTTTAAACTTATTCGGCGGTGGCAGCGGTATACCAGTCGTCGGAAGAAACATAGGTGTCGGCGGTAACGGCCTTGCCCTCATAGTAGAGGGTGCCGTCCTCACCACGGCTGTACTTGGAGAAGAACTCGTCCCAGATGGTCTGGCTCTCCTCCTGCAGGTAGACATGGGGAGTGCCCAGAACCGTAGTGAAGCGCACCAGAGGCACATCCTCATCGTTGGTGAAGGTCATGGTCTCCCACTTGCCGTCGTACTGGGTGGACTCGGTCAGGGTGTTCTCATCCACGCCGTTGTGCTCGTTCCAGGCTTCCAGAGTGGTGACATTGGTGTTGCCGTCCACCATCTCGGAGTTGGCGGCGGAGTCAAACTCACCCACGATGGCCCAGGTGGGCAGCAGGGAGTCGGAGGAGAACTCCTCACTGGGAGCCGTCATGTAGCCGACGGGGGCGATGGCGGCAAAGCGGTCGGTGCTGTTGACGCCCATGGTCCAGGTCATCATGCTGCCGTTGGAGTGGCCGGTGGCGTAGACGCGGCTGGTGTCGATCTTGTACTCAGCCTCGGTCTTGTCCAGCACGGTGTTGATGAAGTTCACGTCTACATCCTGATCCAGGTCGGGGAACATTTGGCCGAAGGAACCAGCCACCCAGGTGGTAGCGGGGATGTTGCCGTTCACCTCATTCTCACGCACCAGAGCCTGGGCGAAGACCACGATGAAGCCGTTCTCCTCGGCCACATCATACCAGCGGGACTCCTCGGCGATGGCGTACATAGAGGCAGTGTAGCCGTGCATGACCAGGACCAGAGGCACGTCTTCATCGCCGGTATAGGAGGAGGGAACATAGGTCATCCAGCGGCGGAGCTCGCCGTTGACCTCCTCCTCGTGGATGGTCCACTGGGAGGTGGTGAAGTCGTTGGCGAAGGAGACGCGGCCGCCCTCCTGCATGGCCATGAAGCGCTTGGTGGTGCCCAGGAAGGCATTGTAGATGGTCTCGGGGGTCTGCTCCTTGGCGCTCACCCAGATGCGGGCGTCGGAGTCGGCCGCCTGATAGGTGGTCTCGGCGTAGTCGTTAGCAGCGCCCTTGGTGGCGTCGTTGGCGGTGATGTAGTAGTCCAGAGCAGCCTGGTTGTTATCCGCGGAGTTGACGAACCACACGGGGGTATCCACGGTCTTGGCCTGGATGTGCATCTCCTCCACACCCATGGTGCTGTCGCCGGGGAAGGGGTAGACCAGCTGATCACCCACGGTCTCCAGAGCCTCGGCGGACACCTCGGTGGCGTCGACAGCGCAGATGCCGCTGAAGTCGGTGGCATAACGGCCGCCAAAGAGCAGCGCGGCGGCGCCGCCCTCGCCGTAGCCCACCAGAGTGGTGTGGGACTTGTCCATGGAGAAGGGGGCCACGTTGGTCAGGGCCTTGGAACGCATGGTGGTGTAGAGCTGGTTGAGGATGTCGGCGTCATTCCGGCCGTCCTCGCTGAGGGTCAGGTTCCAGGTCTTGCCGTCAGCGGGCTCCAGGAAAGCCAGGCCGATCTTGTTGGCGTCAGCCACAGCGCGCCAGGCCAGGCCGGTCTCGCTTTCCGCAAACTCAGCAGCGGTAGTGTTGTTGGGAGTAAGGATGATCACCGCCGGAGTCCAGGGCTGCATGCCCTCGGGCAGGTAATAGGTGGCGGTGCCGGTCTCGTCGCCGGCGGTGATGGTGATGTTGTTGAACAGGCCGGTCATCACGCCGTCATAGGGATGCTCGGGATCGAAGTTGTATTTCTTGGCCTCCTTGAGCTGAGAGAAATTCATCAGCATGGTGGCCAGCTCGGCGCGGGTCGCGGTGTCACTGGCGGCCAGCAGGTTGCCGGGCTTACCGGAGAGAACGCCGTTGCTGAAGCACAGGGACATACCGTCCACCGCCCAGGAGGGCACGGAGCTGTAGTCGGCCATTCCGGTGATGGAAGTGCCGTTGCCGGAGGTGTCCAGATTCTTGTACTCGGCGTAGCGGGCCAGAATGGTGGCAATCTCGCCGCGGGTCACGACCTGATCGCCGTTAAAGGTATTGGTGCCGGTACCGGAGGCGATGCCATTGGCCTGAGCCCAGGCGGCGGCATCGGCGTACCATTTGCCGCTCACATCGGTAAAGGTGGAGGGAGTCTCCACAGCGGGCTTGCCCTCGGCGTTGTAGAGGGTCTGGAATACGGTGGCGCGGGTAACGGTGGCATCGGGATCGAATCCGTTGCCGGTGCTGGTCATCAGACCATTTTCGGTCACGTATGCTTGGGCATCCGCATACCAGGGAGTGTCGGCGGCCAGAGCAGGCAGCGTCAGAGACGCCGTCATGGCGGCAGCCAGGGCCAGAGTCAGGGGTTTTCTCCAGTTCATTACACGTTCACCTTTCCTTTTCGCAGTTTCTTGGTATACCAAGATGTTACCATTCTAGCATATCGAATTGGAAAATACAATAAATTATTGTGTTAAAATCCAAATATTCGTTGTTGGAAACTTCCAAAAACAAAAGATATTTGGTAAATTATAGGACAAAATACAATATTCTAGTTAGTTAATAGAAACAAAAAGTCAAAAAAATATGATAAAATAAAAAGACAATGTAACAAAAAGGATTTTAGCGGAACCAATGGTCAGAGGGGAGGGAGAGCCGTGGGAGAGCGGGAGCGAGAACTATATGAACAGCATGCTCAGGCGGTATACCGCTACCTGTTCAGCCTGTGTACCCAGGCGGACCTGGCCGAGGAGCTGACCCAGGAGACCTTCTGTCAGGCCCTGCGGCAGCTGGACCGGTTTCGCGGGGAGTGTTCTCCCCAGGTGTGGCTGTGTGCCATTGCCAAGCGCCTGTGGTACAAAGAACTGGAGCGCCGCCGAAAGACGGTGACGCTGGACCGGCAGACATGGGAGGAACTCCCGGGGGAAGAAAGGCCGGAGGACGACCTGCAGAGAAGGGAGGAGCGCCTGGCGCTCTACCGGGCTATGCAGCACCTGGATGCCGAGACCAGGGAAGTCATCCACCTGCGTTTGGCCGGAGAGTTCTCCTTCCGGGATATTGGAGAGATCCTGGGGCAATCGGAGGCTTGGGCCCGGGTCCGGTTTTACCGTGGGAAGGGAAAACTGATGCAGCTGTTGGGAGGGAAAAAAGATGAGTGAACGACTGGACTGCTGTGTAGTGCGGGACCTGCTGCCCAGCTATATCGAGGGGCTGACCGAGCCGGAGACGGCTGTCCAGGTGACGGCCCACCTGGAGCAGTGCGAAGCGTGCCGCGGATTGGAGGCCGACCTGCGGACGGCGATACCGGTGGAGCCGGCGCCCAAGCGGGCGCTGAAGTTCCTGCGCAAGGTAAAGCGCACCCGGCTGCTGGCCGCCCTGCTCACTCTGGTGCTGACGCTGTGGGCCATGCTGGCTCTGTATGGCAGCGAATACCGCTGGACGGAAGAACTCAGCTCCCTGAGCGAGGGGCTGCAGGAACATGTGGGCTGGATAGATGAGCTGGAGGAGACCCAGCTCCAGGCCCTGGATACCTTGGAGCTGGACGATATGCTCTACGTCTCCTTCCGGGCAGAGGGAAGTGAGGACAATGTCCACGGTATCGCACGGCTGGAGCGTGGTCTCAACGGACGCTACCAGTTTGTAGGGGCCAGCTGCGCCCCCTTCCCCTACACCGCCGGGGTGTGGTTTGACGGTGTGGAGGGAGCGGATGGAGCGCATTACTACCTCTTTGCCGGAGACGGCTGCCGGGAGATCTACGATTTTACGGCCCGGTTTGAAGTGTATGACACACAGGGGCTGGACCGGACCATTCCGGTAACCTTCCCGGTGGAGGAGGGGACCTTCCTCTTTGCCTGGTCGTCGGAAGAACTGGAGTACGACCGTCAGCAGGAGCATGTGACGCTGACCGGGAGCAATATCACCCTGCTGGACAGAGAGGGGCAGGACGTTACTCAACAGTACTGGGACGACAGCGTGGAGCAGAACTGGGTGAGCGGCGTAAGTGCGGCCGAGCGGTTTCTGCTCTACTGGCTCATGGCCCTTATCGCCCTGCTGGGCGGCATACTCATCCGGTATTTCCTGACCTGAGCGGGCGGCATAAGGGGGGACGGGCCTGCATATACATGCCACAGTTACCGAAAAAAGGTAGGAGAGTGGATGGATATGCAAACAGGCTGGAACGAGAACCGGGCCCTGCTGCGGGGGACGGCGGAGGCCGCGCCCGTGTGGTCCCATGAGAGCCATGGTGTGGAATACGATACCTTTCCTCTTACGGTGCTCCGGCTGTCCGGGCTGCAGGACCGGCTGAACGTCATTGTTCCCCGGCCTCTGCTGGAGCAGTACCCGGTCCGGGCGGGGATGGAGGTGGAGGTAGAGGGGGAGGTGCGCTCCTTCAACAACAAGAGCGGACAGGGCAGCCGTCTGGTCATTACCCTGTATGCCAAGGATCTCCGGTCCGGCGGCGGGGAGCATGACAACCGCCTGGCCCTGGCGGGTGTGCTGTGCAAGCCGCCGGTGCTGCGCCGTACCCCTCTGGGACGGGAAATTTGTGATCTCATGCTGGCAGTCAACCGCCGTTATGGACGAGCGGACTATCTGCCGTGCATTGCCTGGGGTGGACTGGCCCGGTACTGCGGCGCGCTGGAGGTGGGAGACGGGGTACGCCTGGAGGGACGGCTGCAGAGCCGAAGTTACACCAAGGTGCAGGATGGGATCAGTCAGGAACGGACGGCCTATGAAGTATCAATCATGCACCTGGAGGCGGTGGAGACCCAGAGCGGCTGTGCCGCGGAATGAGTTGACAGGGCGGGATAGGTCGGGTATGATGGAGCAAACGGTACAAAGGAGTGCTGATATGCACCATCATGATCATCACGGTTGTTGCTGCGGCCATGACCACGACCATATGCAGGACCAGCGCCAAAGCTGTCCGGTATCGGAAGGAGAGCTGAGCGGGGAAGAACGGGCGCTACTCCATGAACTGGATCATCACCACTATCTGCCGGTGGCACGTTTTCTGTTGGAGAGCACCAAACAGGACGATTTTTCCAGTGTTGCGCTGGCTCCGGTATACCTGCGTCACCCGGAGGAAAGCCTGGAGCAGGTGCGCCGCACCGGTGCACTGCTGCTGGGTTTGGAGGAAAAGGGGTATCTGAGTCTGGACTACGGCTATCCGCTGGATGGTTATCCCTATGAGGAGTATCACAGCTCTCAGGTATACGCCTACTTCTGCCGGAGCGTGGAGGAGGCCAGGGGACGGGAGGGGTTCCTGGGAGATACCCCAGTGCTGGAGTTAGGGAGTATTGCTCCCATGGAGAAATAAAAAAACGAGGCTGCCTGGGCAGCCTCGTTTTTTTAATTGAATTTATAGATCTTGCGGGCCAGTCGATACAGCCGCACCGAAAGTTTGCGCCCCTGATAGCCGGGGATATTGCTGACCATGGACAAAGAGCGGTATTTCAGCTTGTGGTACAGCTTGGGGTTGTTGGCCCGAAGGAATTCCCACAGTTCGGTCTTTTTGCCCAGAGCTTCCGGAGAACCGTCGATGATGAGAAAAATGGAGGAAATGGTCATCATCATGGATAAGTAGTTGACCATGTACTGGGCCAGCTTGCGCTGGGTATAATACAGACCAGTAATAGCGTGGCTTTCGATCATCAGCTTGGTAACCCGCACCTGTTGGTCTACCCGGGTGACCATCACCTTCTCGTTGACGCTCTGGTCGGCCCGGCCGATGAAGTAGCGATACAGGTCGATGTCCATGTAGTAGATACTCTTAACGGAGGGCAGAGGTTGATAGACAAAAATATTGTCTACATAGAAGGTGTGCTTGGGCAGTTCCAGATGGCAGTCCCGCAGCATCTGAGTGCGGTAGATGACGCTGTGCATCAACAGGTACTGGGAGGGACGGAAGCGGCCGATCTCGTTCCAGGTAAAGATGCGGTTCTGGGGGAAGACGTTGGTGTAGCGCATGACCTTCTGGGTGTTGTCTTCCACGTGCTCGTAGACGTAGTTGGCGATAAACAGATCCACCGGCTGTTCCATGGCGGCAAACTCCCGAAGCTTATCCAGGGCTTTTCCCAAGGCGTCCTCATCCAGCCAGTCGTCTGAATCTACCACCTTGTAGTACAGTCCCCTGGCGTTGCGCAGGCCCTGGTTGACCCCCTCGCCGTGGCCGCCGTTTTCCTGATGGATGGCACGAACGATGTCAGGATATTCTGCGGCGTAGCGGTCACAGATGGCAGGGGTGTCGTCCTTAGTAGAGCCGTCATCCACCAGAATGATCTCAATGTCCTCTCCACCGGTAAGCAGGGTCTGGATGCAGTGGTCCATATAGGCAGCGGAGTTGTAGCAAGGTACTGCGAACGTAATGAGCTTTGACATGGGCAAATTCCTCATTTCAACAGATCGTCACACAGCTCCAGCGCCCGCAGGGCGATGGCATCCATGTTGTAGTATTTGTACTCAGCCAAACGTCCCAGCAAACGGAGGTTGGGATACCGGTCTGCCTCGGCGCGATACTGAGCATAGAGGGCGTTGTTGGCGTCATTGATGATGGCATAATAGGGGACTTCACCGTCGGCACCGGTGTAGGCACGGGAATACTCCTTCATAATAGTGGTGACGCCGGGTAGCTCCTGCCCGGTGAGGTGCTTGAACTCGGTGATGCGGGTATAGTCCTGGTCCATGGTATAGTTCACCGTCCCGTGGCTCTGCCAGAAATCCACAGGATGGGTCTCAAAGCGAAAGTCCAGCGTACGGTAGGGCAGACGGCCATACCGGCAGCCGAACAGCTCGTCGGCCGCGCCGGTGTAGATCACCGTACCGGAGAAGGGAGCGCCGTCCAGCAGAAGTTGTCCGTCCTCCAGGCGCAGCCGGGCGGAGGCGTCGGTATTCAGCTCCACGGTAATATTGGGATGGTCCAGCATCCGCTCAAACAAAGGGGTATAGCCCTGCAGGGGCATACCCTGGTACTCGTCCTGGAAGTAGCGGCAGTCCTCTGACAGGAACACCGGTACCCGGGCGGTGGTGTTGGGGTCGATTTCCTCCGGAGTTTGGCCCCACTGTTTCATGGTATAGCGCAGGAATACATGCTGATAGACATAGTCGGCCAGAGCGGAGATCTCCGGATCGGAGTTCTGACGCAGCTCCAGAATGGTGACCTTTTTCTCTGCACCATAGGCGGCGATCAGCTTGCTAGTCAGTTCCCGGGCAGACTCGGCTCCAAAGGCCGTGCGCAGGGAGATAAGGTTGAAGGGTACCGGGATCTCCATGCGCCCCTTATCGGCCGGGAGACTGGCTACTACGGTATGCTGGTAATTGCGCCAGGCGGTAAAGCGGGAGAGATAGTCGTGTACCCGCTTGTGGTTGGTGTGGAAAATATGAGGGCCGTATCGGTGGATGAGCACGCCGGCCGGATCGAAGCAATCGTAGGCGTTTCCACCTACGTGTTCCCTCCGCTCCAGCACCAAAACCCGCCGGCCGCCCCGCTCGGCCAGCTCGCGGGCTGCCACGGAGCCGGCCAGACCTGCGCCGATGACCAGGCAGTCACAGGAATGGTCCATGAATCATCGTTCCTCTCTTTCAAAATGCAAGCCCTATCTTACCACAGGGGCAGGTAAAAAAGGGCGAAAAAAGGCTTAAAAATTCTTTAAAATTAACGGTCTCAGCGGTCGGAGGTACGGGGCGGCTCGCTCTGTGGGACTGCTCCGCCCAGGAAACATTCAGCATAGTGGTCCATGGCCTTTTGGATGACTTCTACTGCCGCAGCCCGGCCGTTTACGTCGCCAGATACCGTTTCCTTTCCCTCCAGGAATTTGTATACGCTGAAGAAGTGGGACATCTCATTGAAAATATGGGCAGGCAGATCCATCAGGTCGTGGAAGCTGTTATAGGTGGGGTCGGAGAAAGGAATGGCGATGATCTTTTCATCGTTCTTCCCGCCGTCCAGCATGGAGATATACCCAATGGGATAGCAGCGCACCAGCGTCAGCGGATCCATCTCCTCAGAGCACAGGACCAGTACATCCAGCGGGTCTCCGTCATCGCCGTAGGTGCGGGGGATAAAGCCGTAGTTGGCGGGATAGTGAGTGGAGGTATGCAGCACCCGGTCCAGAATAATCAGGCCGGTCTCTTTATCCAGCTCATACTTCTTCTTGCTGCCCTTTGGAATCTCGATGACGGCGATGAAATCCTCGGGCTGAATACGACTGGGATTAATATCGTGCCAGATATTCGACATATCGGATTCTCCTTCTAACAGTTTCGTATCACACATTATAGCCGCCTTTTGGGAAAAAAACAACAGATACCCGGTCAAAACGACCTGTTGGATAAAAAATGCCGCCGCAGGAAGGCCTGCGGCGGCAAAAGACTCAGCTCTGTGCTTCAAATTCCCTGCGGATCTCGGCCAGAAGTTGGGGTTGGGTCAATACATCATAGCCTGTCAGCGCCATGGTACAGGCTGCCCTGCGGAGCAGCTGGCGTCCGTCCTCGGTGACGGTACGCTGAGCAAAAGCCAGCGTATGCGGGACCAAAGTGGGATCTCCAAAGCCAAACCAGCCATGGACGCAGGGAGCGGCGTGACTCACATTGCCCAGATCCAGGGAACCATGGTCGTGGATTTGAGGAGAGAGAATGTCGCCCATAGCCTGCTGGTGGGCAATAAAGGCCCGGCACAGTGCCTCATTGGTCTGAAGATCGTAATAGTCCACCTCATAGGACTCCATATCCACGGTGGTCCCAGTCATGAGGGCCGCACCCTGAGCGATGTGATCCACCCGTTCCACTGCCATCCGGGCGGTATTCAATTTAGCCGCGCGGATATAAAAGCGGGCCTGCGCCAGGTCAGGTACCACATTGGGGGCGGAACCGCCGTTGCTGACGATGCCATGAAACTGAACGTCGCGGGGCACATGCTGGCGCATAGCGTTGATGCCGTTAAACAGCTCGATGACGGCATTGAGGGCATTGACACCCTCCTGCGGACAGGCAGCGGCATGGGCGGCCTTGCCGTGAAACGTATACTGGCGGGGAAGCAAGCAGGCGGAAGTACCGCTTTTTTCTGCCAAAGGAGCAGGGTGGGCCATCATGACCACAGACAGATGGTCAAACGCGCCGGCTTCGGTGAGCGGAACCTTGGCGCCGGAGGTCTCCTCGGCAGGGGTGCCGTAAACCTCCACCCGGCCGCCGGTCTTTTCCAGGACGGGGGCCAAGGCCAGCGCGGCCAGAAACGCGGAGGTACAAATCAGGTTGTGACCGCAGCCGTGGCCTACGTCAGGCAGCGCGTCATACTCCGCGCACAGTCCGATGACCGGGCCGGGAACGCCGCTGTCCCGCACCGCCCGGAAGGCGGTGGGAATACCGGAAAATGAGCGCTCCACAGCAAAACCATGCCGCTCAAACGCGTCGCACAGTACGGCGGAGGAGCGGACCTCCTGCCCGCCCAGTTCCGGGTGTTCGTAGAGGTCTTTGGCCAGAGCGAATGCCTCATCTAAGTATTGTGCTACGGTCTGTTGGATCTGTGCTTGCATGATGTGCCTCCTTGGATCAGAACGGTCCGTAATTGGTCAGCTGGGCGAAGATGACGAACACTGCGCCCACCGCATACTGGATAAACAACAGGGGGAGGAACCACTTGGCCCACTTGGCCCAGGGGATCCGGGCCAGAGCCAGGCCGGCCATAAAGTAGCCGGAAGTGGGGGTAAAAATATTGGAGATGCCGTCACCCAGCTGGAAAGCCAGGCAGGCGGTTTGGCGGGTGACGCCTACCAGATCAGCCAGAGGAGCCATAATGGGGATGGAGACGGCGGCCTGCCCGCTGCCGGAGGGGACCAGGAAGTTGAGCAGGCACTGGAAGACGTACATACCCAAAGCGGTAATCGCACCGGGCAGGGCGCTGAGCAGGTTGGCGGCCCAATAGAGGATGGTGTCCAGCGTGTTGCTGTCGGTCATGACCACCAGGATAGCCCGGGCAAAGCCCACGACCAATGCGCCGGAGGCCACGTTGGCCATGCCAACACCAAGGGCATTGGCGTAGCCATTGAAGCCCATGCCGCCAATAAGTGCCACAATGATACCCATGGCCAGGAAGAGGGCGGCGATCTCATTCATGTACCAGCCCTGGGCCAGAACGCCCCAGACCAGCAGGACAATTGTAGCGGCAAAGACCAGCAGGATAAACACTTCCCGCTTGCCGAAGGGGCGCAGATTCTCCAGTTCCAGCTTTTCTTCCCGCTGTTGGTCCACAGCGTACATGGAGGAAAGCTGGGGGGATTTCTTGACCTTCCGGGCGTAGCGCATGATCCAGAGGATCGTCACGGTCACCATCACGATGTACAGAGCTACGCGCAGTCCCAGACCGGAATAGATCGGCAGTCCGGCGATCCCCTGTGCCACGCCGACGGTAAAGGGATTCATAAAGGCTCCGGCAAAGCCGGCTCCCGCGCCGCACAAAACAATGGCGGTGCCTGTCATGGAGTCAAACCCCATGGCGATGGCCAGGCTTACCATGATGGGAATAAAGGGAAGGGTTTCCTCTGCCAGACCAATGACCGATCCGCCCAGAGAAAAGACAAACATGATAACGGGGATCAGGAGCAATTCGGTACCGGAAAAACGCTTGGCGAGCCGTCCGAGAGCGGCGTCAATGGCGCCGGTCTCCTGCAGCACGTAAATGCTGCCGCCCACAATAAAGATAAAGAAGATGATCTGGGCGCTTTCAACGAGGCCCCGGGGAACTGAGGTCAGAAAACCCATCAGATCAACGGGCGTCTGATCCACAAAGGTAAAGGACGCCGCATCCACGACCTCCCGGCCGTCTACTTCGACACGATCGTACTGACCAGCGGGGATAATATAGCTGAGGATGCAGAACACCAGCACGATGCCCAGCAATAGAACATAAACGTGGGGAACTTGCAATCTTCTCTTCTTCTGTTCCATACTATCATAACCTCCCAACAATTTACAATGTACACAACACACAAAATGTTTAGGTGCGCTCAGGAAGGGTCAGGAATCGCCCGGCCCGGCCGCAGATCATGCTGCCACGTTCCAGAGCGATGTGCCCGTTGACTACCACCAGATCGATACCGGTTACCGGCACATCCAGGTCGGTAAAAGTGGCCCCATCCTGGATCGTAGTGGGGTCAAACACGGTCAGATCCGCGTCACAGCCCACCTCGATGCGGCCTTTGTGGAACAGCCGCAGCCGGTCGGCAGGAGCCAGGGTCATCTTGCGCAGAGCCTCCAGCAGAGAGAGCTTCCCCTCTTCCCGGACGTATTTGCCCAGCACCCGGGGGAAGGTGCCTGCTGCCCGGGGGTGGCCATGGCCATTGCTGATGATTCCGTCGCTGGCCACCATGCCGGTAGGATTGGTGAGAGCGGCGGCGATCTCATCCTCATTCATCACCATGGCTACTACGTACTGTTCCGGATCTTCTCGCCGCACCTGCTCAAAAAGTTCCTTGGTACAGAATTCTCCTTTGTGAGGGCCGTCCGTGAGGAGAATGGAGCTGTAATCCTTTCCCCAGTGCTCAAAGCAGCCATCGTCAAATACGGCAGTCCCGATACCGGTGGAGAAGGCGCTGTAGGGATAGGTATCGTAATCCAATCCAGGCAGGCGGGCCATGGCTTCGTTGATGAGGGCCAGGGACGGTGCCATCTGCCCCATGGCTGAGCAGCTGCTCAGATGGGAAATCTGAAAGCGATTGGGGGCAATGGCTTCTGCGATGGCAATCATCTCCCGGATGGACGCCTCCGCACCCACCGAGTCCTCCCGGTAGTGCATAGAGACAAACAGATCCGGATGGTGCAGGGCCTGCACGACCTGCAGTACCTCCTCCGTAGAGATGCCCGGATCGTACTCCAGTCCAAAGGAAATGCCAATGGCACCGGAATCCAGTTCCTGCTGCATCTGAGCAATGAGGGTTTTGATTTGCTCGGGGGAAGCGGTTTCATAGTGGGTCAGACCCAGAGCCTGCCGTGCGGTGTTGTACCCGGCCTGCAGCAGGTAGTTGACGGGTGCCCCACCCAAACGGTCCAGTACGGTCCGGAACTGCGCTACACTCTGGTGCTGGGTCCCGCAGTTTCCGCCCACGCAGGTGGTCACGCCCATTTTGAGCATGCGCTCTGCGATCTGAAAACACTCACCTTCTTTGCTAAAGTCCTCCTCGTGCATGTGAATGTCCAGAAAACCGGGAGAGACCACTCTGCCCTGGGCCTGAATGACCTGTTTTGCCGGCTCACGAATGGCTCCGATAGCGGCAATACGGCCGTTCTTAACAGCAATATCCCCCTGGAGCATCTGTTTTCGTCGGAAATCGGGATAGCTGCCGCCTTGGATGATCAGGTCATACATAAACGTGGATCCCTCCTTTGTCCACAATATGGACCGTATTTTATATCGTGGACTGATAGATGTTGGAAGTATACCACTGCCAACGGCATCCGTCAACGATTTTTCATTCATTTTATCTGGCAAAATAACCAAAAAAGCCGGAGCGCTCCCGCGCTCCGGCTAAAATAACAGTTAATTTGAAAAACAGACCAACACCTGTTCCAGTCTCCAGGCACCCCGCTTCAACTCCTGCAGACAGGCATCTTTTTTTGCCAGAAATGATTGGCTTTTTAATGCACCAAGGGCAATGCAGCCGTGGATGGTGCGGTCGGGATTGAACACCGGCACGCCCAGCCCCAAGGTGCCATCCAGAAATTCATTTTCACTTTCTGCATACCCGTGAGCGCGGATGGACTGGTATTCCGCCAGCAGCTGCTCGGGATCCAGAATCGCGCCGGGCGAGACCGGCTCCAGCTTTAAAGACCGGACCAGTGCGGGCAGCTCTTCGGGAGGGGCGGCATACGCCATAAGTGTTTTGCCGTAGCAACCGCTGTTGACCGGGTAAATGGCACCGGTGAGATAGCGGATGCGGGAATCCTGCAGCTGGGACTCATATAGACTGACGACATCCTTTCCCTTACGTACCGCGTAGCCAACCTGCTCGCCGGTCAAACGGGCCAGGTGATCAATCTCCCGCCGGATCTCCAGGAAAAGGTCGGTACTGTTGGCATAATTCATTCCCAGATGATAGGCCTTATAGCCTACCCCGTAGGTGCCGTCTGGCATACGCTGAATGTAATCGGCCTGCTCCAGCGTGTTCAGAATGCGGTGCACGGTGGGTTTACTCAGATCCAGCTGCTCAGCCAACTCCTTGGCGGTATATGTGTTGGGACCGGAGGCAAACTGATTGAGGATCAGTATGGCTTTTTCAATGGCATTCGGGTGTCCGCTCTCCATATGTTCGACTCCTTTGTCTCAGGATGATCGGCTCTGCCCCTATTATAGTCGTTAGCAAACAAAGCCGCAAGTCCGGAACGTAAACTGAAGACGGAAAAAGGCGGGCGGACGACAAAAGCCGTCCGCCCGCCGGGAAAGGAGAAGAGTTACTTGCCGCCCATACCGTTCTCGTAGGCCTCAATCATCTTCTTGACCATCTGGCCGCCCACAGAGCCGGCCTCTCGGCTGGTCAGATCACCGTTGTAGCCCTGCTTCAGGTTGACGCCCACCTGCTGAGCGGCTTCCATCTTAAACTTGTTCAGGGCCTCGCGAGCGTTGGGGACAACAGGGTTATTAGAACTGGTCATAGTGTTTGCATCTCCTTAACTGGTTGTTTTGTTTGGATTGGGGAATCCGAACATAGCTTTGCCCCGGCGGCGTTTTCTATGCGGCAATTCCGCTGCCAATCCATGGACGGCCCAGCGGTAAAATTTGTGCTGGGCAAATTGGGACAAAATGCAAGGAATACCTCAAACTTTAGCATTTTATATCTGTATACCGGCGCCGTTTCCCGATACACTAGGAACGGGTGATCAGATGAATGTGGATTATACAGCCATTGGGCAGCGGATCAAGCAGATCCGACGCAGCCGGGGCTTGACACAGGAGCGGTTGGCGGAGGCGCTCTCCGTTTCTGTTGGCTATATCAGTCAGATTGAGCGAGGCGTAACAAAAATCAGCTTGGATACACTGGCAGCGGTGGCCACCTGTCTGGAGTGCGAACTGTCCGAACTGGTAAGCGGGGTCTCTGTGGCACAGAGGCACTATTTGGACCGGGAACTGTCGGAACTATCAAACCGCCTGGACGGCCGCAGACGCCGTCTGCTGTTGGAAATCGCCCGGCTGCTGTGTGAAATGTGAAGAGAGACAAAAAGCGGACCGCGTCATTGACGCGGTCCGCTTTTTGTTGTTTGGAAGGTCAGCGTCCTTCCCGGCGCAGAAGTTCCTGCTTGATATCCCAGAGCTTCTGGGACAGATCCACATAGTAGTTGTGCGGATTTTCAAAGCGCTTGACCTCATCCCAAAGAAGATCGATCTGACCTGCGCACCAGGCACGCATCTCAGCAATGGGCGGGGAATCATAGACCCGTTTACCAGACAAAAAGATGGGCCGGAGCAGTTCCTTGGCGGTAAAATTGGTGACGGTACTGCGCTTCCAGGTGGCGGCCGGATCGAAGAGCTCCAGGGGGCGGCTCTCGTCTACCACCTCATCGTAGAGGGTGATATAGTCGGCAAAGGCCTTTCCGGTAGCATTGTCAAACAGACGATAGACCTTCTTGAAGTGAGGATTGGTGATCTTGGCCGGATTGGCGCTGATTTTGATCTTGGGGATGATATGACCCTCTTTGTCCTCCACGGCGGCCAGTTTGTACACGCCGCCAAACACAGGCTCACTCTTGGAGGTGATAAGCCGTTCGCCCACACCAAAGGAATCGATTTTGGCGCCCTGAAGGATCAGATCCCGAATGATATACTCGTCCAGAGAATTGGAGGCCACGATCTTACACTCGGTGAGTCCTGCGGCGTCCAGCATCTGACGGGCCTTCCGGGACAGGTAGGTGAGGTCGCCCGAATCCAGCCGGATGGCGCATGTAGTGATGCCCTGGGGCAGCAGAACTTCCTGAAAAGCCCGGATGGCATTGGGCACGCCAGATTTAAGCACATTGTAGGTGTCTACCAGCAGGGTAGCCGAGTGGGGATAGAGCTGGCAATAGGTCTTAAAGGCGGTATATTCGTCGGGGAACATCTGCACCCAGGAATGGGCCATGGTGCCGCCGGCGGGGGAGCCATAGACCTCATCGGCCAATGTGCAGGCGGTACCGGCACACCCGGCGATGTAGGAGGCGCGAGCGCCCAGAATGGCCGCGTCGGGGCCCTGAGCTCGGCGGGAGCCGAATTCGCTCACAGGACGGCCGTCGGCGGCCCGGACAATGCGGTTGGTCTTGGTGGCAATGAGGGATTGATGGTTCAGGGTGAGCAGCAGGAAGGTTTCGATAAACTGGGCCTGGATGGCGGGGGCCCGGACGGTGAGAATGGGTTCACCGGGGAAAATAGGAGTGCCTTCGGGCACGGCCCACATGTCTCCGGTAAACCGGAAGTTCTTTAGATACTCCAGAAATCCCTCGCAGAAGCAGCCCTTTCCCCGCAGGTAGGCGAGGTCCTCCTCATCAAAGTGCAGCCGCTCGATGTAGTCGATGACCTGTTCCAGTCCGGCGGCAATGGCAAAACCGCCGCCGTCAGGTACATTGCGGAAAAAGACGTCGAAATAGCAGATCTGGTCGGCGTATCCCTCAGTCTGAAAATAGCCGTTGCCCATGGTCAATTCGTAAAAATCGCACAGCAGCGTGTAGTTCATGTGTTCTTTCATGGTGCCTCACAACCTTTAACGGTATTAAACCGTGATTTACGGGTTATTATAAGCTGATTTTTTCCAAAAAGCAAGAAAATCAAACACCTACAGCAGGGCCTTTTCAAAACAGGGATAAACGAGTGGACGGCCGTGGAGGTGGATGTGTCCCACCGGGGTAAAGCCCATCTTTCGGATGAGAGCCTGCATGGGATGGTTAAGAGAATAGGTATCAATGCGCATGGCGCGCACCCCCTGGCTGCGGGCCTGTGCCTCGGCAAAGGCGAAGAGAGCCTGGCCTACGCCCTGGCCCTGAAAAACAGGGTCAACAGCCATGCGGTGGATCACCACCGCATGGTCCTCGGTCGTCCAGGGCATAGGAGCGTACTCAGGGGCTTGAGCGGTGTTGATGCAAGCTACCCCGGCCAGTATGCCGCCTGCCTCTGCGGCGAAAAGTTCCCCGCGCTCCAGATCCCCGGCGTAAAAGGAACGGGTGGGGTAATCCTCTCCCCATTGGGGATTGCCCTGCCGGTGCATGCCGTCTACGGCACGCTGGACCAGAGCCCAGATGGAGTCCAGCTCATCGTGGCGGGCAGGGCGAATGGTGATGGTTGACATGGCGGTTCATATCCTCCTGGTATGACAGTCCGCCCGCCGGAAGGACCAGCGGGCGGAACAGAATGTCGTATGATTATTCCGCCATGGGAGTGGGGCCCATGGCCTCGTGCAGTTCTTTGGTAATGGCGCCCTGGAACAGGCAAACGGCGTACTGATGCATCCGCTCCAATTTCTCGGGCACCTGTTCGGCGGAGATCTTGTCTGTAGCGGAGAAATCGCTGTCCAGGATGAAACGGACCTCGTTGTCTTTTACGCGTCCGCCGCCCAGCACACCGGGGCCGGCGTGGATCTTCATCCGGTAGCCGCCTACCAGAGGAGTTTCCACATCCACAGAGCATTTGGCAATCTCGCTCTCCTCCACGTCGGGCTCACCCAGAACGCCAAGGTACTTGGTCTGGATCAGATCATCCCACAGCGCATCGGTCAGGCCCAGTGTGCGGCGGGAAATGGCGTTGAGATAGCGCAGGCCCAGCCGCTCAAAAAAAGCGGGCTGATAGATCTGGATAAACTGGGCCAGGGGACGGTCCAGCCGGGCGGCAAAGTCCTCCCAGCGCTGGTACCCCACGGTGGACAGGGCGATAAAGTTCTGAGTCAGGTTAATCTTCCAGCGCCCGTCTTCAGAGATAAAGCTATAGTTGTTGATGGGCTTCTGAGGCTCCAGCACGGTGCCGTTTTCTTTTTTTACCACCTTGGGAGGCAGCTGCTCCCGGTGGACGCTGTAGCGGGGGAACTCCTGACGGATGGCCTCCTGAAACGCGGCGGGCTCATTGGCGTCAATGGAGAGGATGGAGGGGAAGCGGAGCTGACAGATGACTTCCATCAGCGGGGGATGGGCGTATTGATAACGATCGTATGGGCCAAACAGCATGATCGGCTGCTCCTTCCTTTGTGTGAATGTTATTATTGTATCCCGGAACGGCGCATATGTCAAATACTTCGCCCTTGTAAGCAATAAAATGAAGCCGTATAATAAAGAAAAAAATCTGATTGGAGGGGATGTGGATGGAACTGGAGTTGAAGCGAGGCGGCTGCAGTGCCCGAATCGCTACCCTGGGTGGAGAGCTGGTGTCTTACCGGGACGCAGAGGGGATGGAGTATATTTGGGGAGGGGACCCGGCCTACTGGTCTGGACGCAATCCGCTGCTGTTCCCCATTGTGGGAGGGCTGCGGGACGGAAATGTGCTGGCGGATGGGCAGATTTGTACCATGGCCCGCCACGGCTTTGCCCGCCGGCAGGAATTTACCGTAACCGAAACCGGACCTGATTGGGCCCGGTTGGAGCTGCGGGAGAATGCCCGGACACTGGAGCAGTATCCTTTCCCTTTCCGGCTGCAGGTGCTGCAAAAGCTGGAGGAAAAAGGATTTTCCACCGCCATCACAGTGTGCAACACCGGCCCGCGGACCATGCCCTTCTGTCTGGGGGGCCATACCGCATTCCGCTGCCCGCTGGCGGCAGGGGAACGGTTTGAGGATTACGCCATCGAATTTGAGCAGCGTGAGGATTGTCCCACCCTGGTGCCGGTGGAGGGGCTTCTGGACCGGACGCGTATCCGTCCCTGTCTGGAGGGTACAAACCGGCTGGAACTGAGCTATCACTATTTTGATGAGATGGACACGCTGATTTTTACCGGTCTGCGCTCCAAATGGGTGTGCCTGCATAGCGGAACGAGCGGACGGGGAGTACGGATGCACTTTGATGATTTTCCAGTGCTGGCGCTGTGGTCGGTGCCGGGCAAGCGGGCTCCGTATCTGTGCATCGAGCCCTGGCACGGTTTGCCGCCGGTAGCGGGAGAAGGACCGCAATTTCGGGATAAGGCCTACTGTATTCTCCTGGAGCCCGGCGAGGAGCGCACCATGCGCTACTGGGTGGAGACCCTATAAAAAGATGGATAAACGGCGGACGGCCCTGGGCCGCCCGCCGTTTTTGCACCTCTCCAATGTCTGCGGAATAGCATGGATTAGTCACATGAAGGGAGGCGCATGCCGTGCGGCATGAACTGAATCTGTGGGTGGCCGGAGGCGATATGCGCCAGGCAAAGCTGGCCGAACTGCTGGCTGCGGACGGTCACACCGTACATAGCTATGCCCTGGAGCGCATGGGACCCCTGGATGGGGTAATGGCAGAGCGCACGCTGTCCCAGGCTGCTCTGGCGGACTGTGTAATCCTGCCTCTGCCGGTGGCCGATGGCGCCGCGCTCCACGCGCCTTTGGCAGAGGAGGAGCATCCCCTGACGCAGGTGCTGGATGCCCTGCGCCCCGGCCAGGTGGTCTGTGCCGGGCGGGTGACGCCCGAGGTAGAGGAGCTGGCCAAAAGCAGGGGACTGCAGCTGTATGACTACTTTGCCCGGGAGGAACTGGCGGTGGCAAATGCGGTGCCTACGGCGGAAGGGGCCATCCAGATTGCCATGGAGGAGCTGCCCATCACCATCCACGGGGCCCGTGTGCTGGTTATCGGCTGCGGACGGCTGGGGCGGGCGCTGGCCTGGCGTCTGGCTGGTCTGGGGGCGAAGTTAAGCCTGGCGGCCCGCAGCTATGCCGACCTGGCCTGGATCGAGAGCTGCGGCTACGGAGTGGAGCATACCGGTCAGCTGCAGGGGTGGCTGTGCAGCTACGACCTGGTGATCAACACCGTCCCGGCCCAGGTACTGGGACAGGAGGAGCTGCGGGATCTGAAGGAAGGATGCCTGGTGATCGATCTGGCCTCAAAGCCAGGCGGGGCGGATGGAGGAAAGGGACGGGAAAAGAGTGTCATATTGATCCTCCACAGCGGATAAGATGGGGAGGAACACACCAAAGGAGGGGATCGTATGGCACGGGAATGCAGCATAAGTGTCTGTTTTCAGGAGGAAGGGCCCAGTCTGTACGAACAGATAAAAACGTTGCTGGAGCAACTGGCCCAGGGAGACAGCCATCCGTGGCGCCGCGGGTAGGCCTCTACCTCCGCCTGTCCCGTGAGGATGAGGGGGAGGGGGAGCTGTCCATGAGTATTGCCAATCAGGAGGCGTTCCTCCGGCGTTACGCTGAGGAGCGGGATTGGCCGGTGGCCCGGGTGTATGCTGACGACGGTTACAGCGGTACGCATTTTGAGCGCCCGGCCTTCCGGCAGATGCTGGAGGATATTGAAGCCGGCTATATCAATCTGGTCATGACCAAGGATCTGTCCCGGCTGGGGAGGGACCAGAGCGGGACCATCTATTATTACCAATGCTATTTCCCGCTCCATGGGGTGCGCTATATTGCCGTGGCAGAAGGATTTGATACTGCTGCCAACACCTCGGGCATTGCCTTACCTTTTCTGGCGGCGGCCAACGATTTCTATACAGCGGATATCTCCCGAAAAGTACGCGCGGCGCTGGATGTGCGGCGGCGGGGCGGCTGGTTCATTGGCGCGTCGCCGCCGCTGGGCTATGCTAAGGATCCAAAGGAAAAGGGACGCCTGTGTCCGGATCCAGGGACAGCCTGGATCGCTCGGGCGGTATTTGAGACTTATTTAGGCTGCCAGTCGGTGCTGGGTACGGCGAAGCGCCTGACGGAGCGCGGGGTACCTACCCCGGCGCAGTGCCGCGGAAGCGGTGAGGGCCGCTTTCCGGGCGTGTGGAGCGATACCACCGTCCGGCGTATTCTCACCAATCCCACCTATGCCGGGGATCTCACGCAGGGATGGAGCGAGAAGATCAGCTACAAGCTTCGCCAGCGGCGGGCGCGTCCCCGGGAGCAATGGGTCACTGTCTGCCAGACCCATGAACCGCTGATTCCTCCCACCCAGTTCCGGCAGGTGCAGCAGCTGCTGGCAGTGCGGGGGTACCGGGCGGGGGAAGGAACGGGACACCTGCTGACGGGGCTGGCCTTCTGTGCCGACTGCGGTTCCCCCATGACCTACGTGAGGGAAAGCCCGACACGTACATATATGGTCTGCCAGGGATACCGCCGTTCCGGGCGGCTGGGACTGTGTACCGCTCACCGGGTGCGAGAGGACGCGGTACTGGAGGGCATCCGTGTCCGGTTGGCCGAACTGGGAGCAGGGTTGAACGGGACAGAGCTGGCGGCGGCTACAGCCGCCGCAAAACACAGTGGAGGGGGCCAGCAGCGCCGGGCACTGGAACGGGAAGTGGAGCGATGCCGCCGGGCAGCGGACAGCCTGTACCAGGATAGGCTCTCCGGAGTGCTGGAGGAAGAGGAGTTTGCGGAATTGTTTCAGGCCAACCGGGACAAACGCCGGGCGGCACAGGCTCGCCTGGCGGCCTTGGAACAGCAGAAGGCAGATGAGGCAGACTGGGAGAAGCGGGTAGAGCATTTGCTGCGTTTTGAGGAGTTGACACGGCCGGTGCTGTTGGCGTTGGTCGAGCGGGTGGAGGTTCATGCGGACAAACGTGTAAAACTGTATTTCCGCTTTGCTGAACCGGTGAAAACAGTGGAGACAAGAAAAGCGGGCGGCGCCTAGTGGCGCCGCCCGCTTTTAAATGCAGTTGGAAATCAGGCTGCGGTGTCCGGAGTGACCTCGGGCATCACGTCGCCGGGGTTCGTGGAGGAGTTGGCGCTGGACCACTCATGCTCCAGGGCAGCCCAGTCGCGCACCGGAAGCAGTTCGGTCCAGGATTCCACCTGCTCGCCGTTGACCTCGATGACCTCAAAGTCGTGGGAGTTGGTGGCCTCCTGCACGTCGGCATAGTACCAGGTGGAAGTATCCTGGTTGTCCGGCCAGGTGATCATATCGCTGAGCAGATGATCGGCAACCGGCTTGCGGCCCAGCGTACGGTTGACAATGGCCATAGCCTCGGCACGGGTGATGGGGGCGTCGGGATCAAAGGTACCGTCGCCGCGGCCGTTGATGAGACCCAGTACCGCCGCACGGTTGATGTACTGATTGGCCCAGTGGCCGGCAATGTCGCTGAACTGATCCTCACCGTCATAGCTGCCGCCGAAGAAACGCACTGCGATGGTGGCAAACTCAGCACGGGTGATAGAGGCGTTGGGATCAAATACATTGCCAGGCTTACCGGTAATGATGCTGCCGTTGGTGAGGGTGGAAACAGCGTTGTTGTACCAAGCGCTGGCGTCCACATCCTGATAGGGGTTCTCACTGCTCCACAGGGAGGAGCGGGAGTCATCGGTGAGCATACGGAAGAAGATGGTGGCCACCTCGGCGCGGTTGATTTCTGCCAGAGGATGGACCAGACCGTCGTCACGGCCGATGATGTAGGCAAAGTGATCGTCCGTATTCAGATCCGGCAGGGGGCCCAGGGGGACGTCGGGATCGGTGATGTCGATGTCGCCGCCACCGCCACCGCTGTTGCCTCCGTCACCGCCATCGGTGAGGGAAAGGTTAAAGTACGGGGCAGGGAAGAGCAACTGCTCGTCCGGCTGATTGGCACGGGTAAGCCAGGCGGAGACGTTGGGGTAGAGGACAAAGTCGCCCTCGGAAGCCTCACGGGAGGCCAATTTGGCGGTATAAGTAAGTTCCACGTGCTGGCTGCGGGTGATATCCTGACCCAGGGTAAGAGTAAACTGTTCCTGCTGGCCATTGTCGCCGGGGGTGTATACCAGCGTAGAGCCGTCCTGGAAGGTGATCTGGTTATTGGCGTCCAGAGTGGCACTCATAGCGCCGTAACCTTCCACATAGAGGGTAAACTGCTGATCGGTGACCACATCGAAGTCATAGGCGAAGGGGGAAGTGCCTTCACCGATCTGGTCGGTGATGACGCTGCCTTTGGGAATGACCACATCAACGGCTTCACCATAAATGGTGTCCATGATCTCGCCCAGGCGAGAGGAGGTCTCCTCCAGCGAATCACACCAGAAGCCCGTGCCCAGACCGGCGGCGTAGTCATAGAAACCGCGGGCCAGCGTGGTCAGGGAAGCCATGTCCGCATCGTCGGCATAATATGGATAGCCCACAGTGACCACTTTGACGCTGTCGGCGGCACGATCCAGCTCCTGAGCGGCATAGTAAATGCCCTTTTCAAAGTTGGTATAGGCGCCGGCGGCCACGATCTGGTCCAGCACATCGCTCAGCGGTTCCACCGCGGTGGAGGTATAGGCCACCGCGCCGGACTGCATATTGTCAGCCTGCATCAGCGCGTCGAAGGAGGAAGCCAGCTCGCTTCCCTGCCCCCGGATGGCCAGCTCAGCGGCATCCGCATTGCCAAGAGCCGTTCCGTTGTAGGTGTCGTTCACAGCGCTGCCGCTGTTGTCCAGACGCCAGAAGCTGCCGCCGTCGGTGATCAGGACGAGAACACGGTTGGACGGGTCGGCAGTAGCGGTATTGAGGTCCGCCAGACCGGTGCGGATACCAGCCTGGACGTTGGTGCCGCTTTGCGTGGTGCTCCACAGCAATACGTCCACCGGATCCAGATCAAAGCTGGAGTCGGACGTCAGAGGGGACATGGGATAAAGGGTCTCAGCGGTATTGCCGAAGACAGTGACGCCCACAGAGACATTCTTGTCGGCCATGGTATCCTGGATCTCCTGTGCCCACTGCTGGATCAGAGTGGTGTCACCGGAGGAAAACAGACTGCTGGTAGCGTCGAGTACAAACTCCACAGCCACGGGGGTGGAGCGGACAGGAGCTTCCACCGATAGGCTGATCACAGTCTCGTTGCTGCTGTTAAGATCTCCAGCGGTCTTGTTGAGGCGGATACCGCCGCTATAGACCTTGGCGTCCTCGTTGTGGACGGTGGCCGGCGCGGCCAGTGCGGCCGGGAGCAGACCGGCCGTCATAACCACGGCCAGACCGGCGGCCAAAAGTTTGCGCATACGCATGGATCATACCTCCGTTTGCAGTTTGCATAAAATGGCGCTCAGCTACAAAAAGAAGTAGCCGTCGCGCCGCCTGCTAACATATGTGAAATTATAGCATAGGCCGCAAAAAACAGCAACAAAAAATCCGGAATAACTGCGGAAATTTTCCAAAAGTGGCCGAGTAAGGGCCTAATATTAACATATGATAAAAAGTACGAAAAATGCGGAAGCTTTTTCCCAAAAAGGGAAGGAAGAAAGAAAAATATGCAAAAATAGTCGGAGAGGCTTCTTGAATTTACCAGCCCTCTATGCTATACTTGACAAAAATGGATGAACTATAGCATCAATAGCATCAAAGACCCAGAGAGCCGAAGTAAATCCTGCCGGGGGGCCCGGTAATCCTACGCAATATGAGACAAGGGAGGAAACAACATGAGGACTGCAGTACGGAAAGGTTCCAGTCGGCTGCTGGCTGCGTTGCTGTGCGTAGTTATGCTGCTGGGGCTGGCGCCTGTGGGCGCCGTGTCGCAGTCGTCCGAATCGACGACAGAGTTTGACCGGATCGTGCATCTGGATATGGGGCGGAAGTATTATAGCCCCACGGCCATCAAGGCACTGATCGATGAAATGGCAGAGCTGGGATATAACCAGTTGGAGCTGGATATTTCCAATAATGAGAAGGGCCAGTTCCGCTTTGCCCTGGATGATATGGACGTTACTTATACGGTGACAGAGCAGACGCAGGTGCTGGTGGAGGACAACCAGCCCGAGGAGGAAACTCCCGCGGCGGTCGAGTCTGGCGCCGTTTCTACACCTGCGGCGACGGAGGAACCTTCTGCAGAGCCCAGTACGGTCCCTGCCGACTCCAACACTACTCCGAAAGCTGAAGCGACCCCTGCCACTGACGCGGACCAGACGCTTCAGGCTGTGGTTGAGGAAGTGGAGCAGCTGGACCAGCCGGTGGGCAGCACCAACGAGCTGGAGTTTGAATATATCAATGTGTCCACCGACGTGACGAAAGACCTGAGCGCGGCTTTGCCCAGCCAGGGACAGTACATCACCGAGGATGAGATGCTGGATATCATCGCCTATGCGGGAGAGAACGGCATCGAGATCGTCCCCCTGCTCAACACCCCGGGTCACATGGGCGCCATTCTGGATGCGTTCCCGGAGTACAGCTATAACGGCAGCAACTCTCTGGACATCACCGACGACGATGCCCGTGCCTTCGGTATGGCTGTGGTGGAGAAGTATGCCCAGTGGTTTATGGATCAGGGCTGCGACACCATCAACATCGGCGCGGATGAGTTTGCCAACGATATTTATCGGTATGAGCCTGGCATGGGCTTCGGTCATCTGGTACGCGAGGGTAAGTATTCTTTCTTTGTTAGCTATATCAATGAACTGACCGCAAAGCTCCAGGACATGGGTTACACTGTCCGTGCCTTCAACGATGGCATCAATTATGGCGGTCAGAGCGGTGTGGATTCCAGTATCCAGGTCTGCTACTGGACCGGTGGCTGGGGCAGCTATGATGTGGCCTCCGCGGAGGAGTTGGCAGATGCCGGCTTTACCCTTATCAATACCCACGGCGACTACTATTACATCCTGGGCGGGCGCAGCAGCATGACCGACGGTACCATCCAGGCCTCTGACTTTGATCCGGAGTCCTTCTCCGGCGGCAGCACGGTCTATGGCCCTGCCGGCGCCATGTTCTGCATCTGGAGTGATTACCCGAATGCCCAGACTGAGGAAGAGGTACTCAGCGGTGTACAGCCCTATCTGGAGGGCTTTGCCTCCGCGCTGACCGTTCCCGTGCGGGATGGCCAGACTGGTGTGAGCGTTACCGCTTCCGGTGTGACCGGCATGACGGTGGAAAATACCACGGTTGAGGCGCTGAGCGGCCAGGATTATGTGGCCTATGAGATGCAGCCTACCCGGGCCAACGGCGAGGCCTATACCGGTTCCGCCCAGGTGAGCATCCCCCTGCCGGAGAATATGCAGGGCTATTCCGACGAGCAGCTGACCGGTTTTGTCATGGAGAATGGCACCCCCACTCCGGTGAAGGGCACCCGCAGCGGCGATACCTATACCTTTGAAATGCCTCACTTCTCCGTGGGCGGCGTTATGGCCATCGCTGCCGCTGCTGCTACCGAGTATGAGCAGGCTACCTCTGTGAAGGATGGCGGGCAGTACCTGGTGGTCTATCAGAGCGGGAGCCGCTACTATGCTATGGACAAGGACGGCAATGCCAAGCAGCTCACCATGAGCAGCGGCAAGCTGAACATCGGGGACTACAGCGCTGACGATTTGCTGTGGACCTTTAATAAGAGCGGCAGCGGCTGGACTATCACCGACGGCGATGGCCAGAAGCTTGGTATGAGCGGTGATCGTCAGAGTTTTATTGTATCATGGTGGGAGATAACGGCCCATTTTGACGGAAGCAATGCCGCGAATTTTACGGTGCCGACCAATGGCAGCGGTAATATCTACACGACTGTGTGGGATGGAAATCGTAGTACGACCGCATATCTGACCAGTGATGGAAAGAGCTTTTCTGGCAGTGAGGATAGAAGCACCCTCTACCTCTATGAATCGGCAGAGCCCACCTACACGGTGACCATCCATGGGATCGACCAGGAGGGTAAGCCCATCGGGACCACGATGGTCCAGCTGCCTGCGGGTGCGCAGTCGGTTTCCGCGCCTGAGTTCCCGGATTATGCAGTGGTCCGCAATGATCCGGAGTATCCCAATCCGGCCACGGTAATGGTGACGACCGATAATGCAGCAACGGTAACGTTCCGGTATCGGGAGTCCATCAATGCTGAGCCTAAGAAGGTGGAGTTCTGGATCACCAACCGGTCGGTGACTGCAAACGGATCGATTAGTATGGAGATTCCTGCTGACGACGTCCACACGGAAGAGGGCGTGCTGTTCAGTGAGTTGGTCCCCGCGACTGGTTCCTACAATTCTAACCCGATGGCCTTCTGGAAGGGTACCGTACTGGACCGCAACAATCATCAGACGGAGAATAGCGGAGATAAGACCCAGCAGGGCAGTGATTTTACCTATCTGCGCTATTGGGACGGTGCATGGCAGTATTCTTCCGATCGTACCTATTGGACGACGATTGCTTCCACAGATCAGGTTGTGGCCTACTATCTGCAGGTGACCGATGTGACCAAGGAAGTCACCACGCAGGTGGTGGACTGGGGCGTTGTTCCGGCCACCAGCTATGATCAGAGTAATTTCGTTTTTGTGGATTATGCGGTCGTCTACGAAAATGGCGAGCAGATCCCGGATGCTTTCCCGATGGATAAGACCATCGCCTTCCACTGCGACCCCAAAGATACGAATACCGTGCATTACGATTACAGTGCGCGCAGTTATTACCGTGATATTGGCATGATCCGTGCGGTGGAAACGGATGATTATGAGGTATACATGATCACCCTGACCCCCAGCAGTGACAGAGCCAGTGAGACCATTGGCAGCAAGGCTAACACTGTGCGGAGCTACAGCTACAATGGTACGGAAAAGGTTATCTGGGTGGACAATGAGGCGGACCTGGGTGAGTTCAGCGATCCCAGTAAGCAGCATGAGGACTTTAAGGTAGGCGGGGATGCGATCGTCCCCGGTCTGGAGATCTATAACCAGCACGGTATGCTGGTGCGGTATTACATCCGCCCGGTAAATGCCAACCTGACCATCAACTACCTGACGGAGGGAAGCGGCACTCCGTTCTACTCCATGGGTATCAATGCAGTGAATCCCCAGTCCTTTGCGGGCAATGGCTACAATGGCAAACCGTTCCTGAGCGGAAACCAGCTGGTGACGGAGACAAGCGGCGAGTTTGCTG
The DNA here is from genome assembly GCF_040095835.1 of Flavonifractor hominis. Classification (NCBI taxonomy): domain Bacteria; kingdom Bacillati; phylum Bacillota; class Clostridia; order Eubacteriales; family Oscillospiraceae; genus Flavonifractor; species Flavonifractor hominis. The sequence goes on along the minus strand of NZ_JBBMFT010000002.1, from coordinate 121,494 downwards.
GCCAGTCTCAGGCTACGGTCCTCAATGACTACAACAATGAACTGCGTATCAATCCTCTGTTGGAGACAATCCCTGGTATGCCTGCGGCGTACCGGTACAGAGACTATACCTTGGTGCGGGCAGAGGTCAGCGGTGAGAATGGCACGGTCCTGAATCTCTACTATACCTTTGCTGCCAGCGAGTATACGTTTGTGGCGGACTACGGCCTGCCCATGCAAATCAAGCTGTCGGATATCGGTATCAATGTTCCGGCCAGTGATATCATACGCGTTACGCCCACTGGCCGTGGACTGTCTTGGGATTCCACCAGCGGCACTCTGAAGTTCCAGTTCCCCAGCATGCAGCAGGGCGCGGCAGTTAGCTGCTCGGTCTTGGTGACGACAAATGCGGAGCAGGGTGAAAACACCATTCAGAGTACGTTCGATGTCTATCCCGCCAGCACAGTGTACTACGAGGCTGAGGATCAGAACTTTGTGAACTACAACGGCGACTGGAAGGATGCGGGCTCGTCTTTGGGCGGCAGCCAGCAGACCGAGCGGCTGGGCAGCTCCTCCGCCTACGGCAGCGACCAGCACTACAATACCAACCAGGTGACGTGGAGCAATGGCGCGGCCAAGCAGGTGGTGGTAAGCGATAGCAACGGTGCCAATTGGCCCACCGCGACGTTCACATTCACCGGCACCGGAGTGGATATCATCAGCCACACCGACAGCGCCTCCGGCACCGTCCTGGTGGAGGTAAAGGATATCAGCAACGCCCAGGAGGTAAAGGCTTATCTGGTCAACGGTTATTACGGCTACACCTATGCCAATGGGCAGTGGAAAGTCAATCTGTCCAGCACGGATGCGATCTATCAGGTGCCTGTGATCAAGGTAGACGGCCTGGCCTATGGCACCTATGAGGTGACGGTCAAGCCCTTCTACAGCAATCTCTTTGATGTGGCGGGCAAGACTTCCTTCACCTTCTCCCTGGATGCCATCCGGGTCTACAACCCGCTGAACATTGGTAGTGTGTATGCCGGCGACGGCGAGGCCAGCCCCACCTTTGTGGATCTGAGCAAGCAGGTTGAGAGTTTTGCCAGCGGCACCTTTATTGATGGCAACCCCGCTGCGGACAAGGATACCTATCAGAACTACGGCCCCAACCACGAGATCTACCTCTCCAAGGGTCAGAGCGTCACGCTTACCCTGAGTGACGCTGCCGGAAAGAACGCCCAGATCGGCGCCCGGGTGATGGAGGGCAGCGAAGGTACGATCGCAGTGGACGGTAAGCCGATCCAGGTCAAGGGCGGTACCGACCAGTACTATGAGATTACCAACGGCGTGGGCAATACGGTGACCATTACCAACACCGGCGACACCCGCATCGCGCTGACCACGCTGAAACTGACTTCTAAGTGAGAAAGGGGGACTGCACCATGAAAAAAACATATTGCAAGCCCCAAATCATCTTTGAGGACTTTGAATTGACGGCCAACATTGCCAATGGTTGCGGACACTCGGCCGGTCATAATCGTAATATGTGCGGTTATAACATTCCGGGAATTGGTAAACTTTTTGTTGACGGCAACAGTGCGTGCGGATTTAAGGTGTATACGGATGGCACGTATGGTCTGTGCTATCATGTACCCATGGAGAGTAACAGCGTTTACGCGTCCTGATCGGTGATTGACAGAGGCCCTGCCCCCATGCGGGGCAGGGCCTCTTCCATGCGGAAGGGGGGCGTCATGGAGCAAAATTACAACTTTGGTGGTGTGGGGATCAACCTTCGCGCACCTGATACGCTGCTTGAGAGCCCGGTGTTGGTGCCCTTTGCCGCTCCGGAGCCAGTCCCGGGATGGACGGTGGAGGTTACCTTTGTTTCGGAGCTTCCACACCCGGCGGGAGCGCCCTGTTGGGCCGACCAATGGGAGGCCCACTGGAAGCAGCCGGGGGAAGAGTGGTGCATTCGCTCCGGTCAGACGGAGGGGATGCCCCGGCCCTACTGTGCTTGGGTGCGGCGCAACGACCAGGTCCGGATGTACTGGGTAGAAGAACTGCAGGGGAAGTTGTCCGTCTGGCAGACCCTGGATGCGCTGGATCTGCTCCACCTGCTGCTGGAGCGGGGGGGTGTGGTGCTCCATGCCGCATGGGTGCTCCATAACGGAACAGGTATCCTCTTTTCCGGGCCAAGCGGTGTGGGAAAATCCACCCAGGCCGCCCTGTGGGCGAAATACCGGGGGGCGGAAGTGATCAACGGTGACCGCTGCCTGCTCCGGCTGGGGGAGGACGGCAGAGCCTGGGCCCACGGGATCTGTTACAGCGGAACCTCCGGGATTTGCCAGAATCGCAGCGCGCCAGTAGCCGCCCTGGTCCTGGTGACCCAAGGGGCGGAGAACCGGGTGGCGCCGCTGGGCGGATTGGCGGCATTTAAAGCCCTGCTGCCCCAGTGTGCCTACCGCACCTGGGACGCTGTAGATGTGGCCAATGCCACGGATATCCTCTCCCGTCTGCTGACGCGGACCCCTACCTTCCGCCTGGAATGCCGGGTGGATGCGGGAGCGGTGGAGTGTTTGGAGCGTGTATTATGAGTGAAACCAAGCCGCAGCCTGGCCAGGAGATCGAGCCACGCTGGTCGGCCTATATGCATGAAAAAGGAAATCATCTAGGGCTGCCGGTGAGCGGCACCTTCGAGCTGACGCCCCGCTGCAACTTCGGCTGCAAAATGTGCTATGTCCACCAGACGCCGGAGCAGATTACCGCCTCCGGCCGACGGGAGCTTACCGCCGGGGAGTGGCTGGAGATTGGAGAACAGGCCCGACAGGCAGGAATGGTATTGCTGCTGCTTACCGGCGGGGAACCGCTGCTCTATCCCGGGTTTATGGAACTGCTCCACGCGCTCAAAGGGATGGGACTGCTGGTATCCGTCAATTCCAACGGACTGCTGGCCCAGGGTGAGCTGCTGGAGCAGCTGCACCGGGATCCGCCCATGCGGTTCAATATCACCTTGTACGGCGGCAGTGACGCCACCTATGAGCGCCTGTGCGGCCGGCCGGTTTTCCACCAGGTGGTGGACAACATCCGGGCCCTGCGAGAGGCGGGCATTCCGATTCGCCTCAACGCCTCCATCACCCCGGACAACCGGGAGGATGTGGAAGATATTTTCCGTGTGGGCCGGGAGCTGGGGTTATATGTCAAATCCAGCACCTATATGTTTCCACCGGTGCGGGTCAACGGCGGCGCGGCAGGTGAAGCGGCACACCGGTTCACTGCCGCCGATGCGGCCCGATATGAGCTGCTGTGCCGGGAACAGACCATGACGCAGGAACAATTGCGTGCCGCAGTAGAGGCCGGCGGACTGCCGCCCGACGGAGCGGACTGCACCGGCGGGGGAGAGGGAGAACCGCTGCTCTGCCGGGCGGGACGCAGCTCCTTCTGGCTGACCTGGGATGGACGGATGATCCCCTGCGGTATGATGAACTGCCCGGGGCACTCTGTAACAGAATTGGGCTTCCGGCGGGCCTGGGAGGCCGTCCGGGCCGATACCGCGGCGATCCGTCTGCCTGGTGCGTGTACCGGCTGCCCCATGCGCGTCCAGTGTGCCAGCTGCGCGGCTTCTTGCGCGGCAGAGACCGGGCGGAGCGACCAGCGGCCGGACTATCTCTGCGCCATGACCCGGGAACTGATCCACCTCACCCGGGAGAAGTACGGAAAGAGGGAATAAGACATGCAGATCAAAAAGCAGTTGGTCCTGCGGGAGATCGCCGGGGACTATGCGCTGATTCCAATTGGTGATACTATTATTGAAAATAACGGTTTGTTTTCACTGACGGAGACAGCTGCCCGCATTTGGGAGCTGCTGCCCCAGGCTGCAGGGCCGGAGGAGCTGGTGGATACCCTCCTGGAGGAGTATGAAGTGGATCGCCCCACTCTGGAGGCCGATGTGACGGCTTTCCTGGCGCAGCTGGGGGAACTGGGAATCCTCTGATATGCGCCGACGGGTACTGACGCTGAGTTTGCTGGCGGTACTGCTGCTGGCAATCTGGTGTGGCTGGGCCATTTGGCGCTCCTGCCATAAGCCGGTTGTGCGCACTTGGGAGATAGCGGCGGGGGTGGAGCTGCGCCTGGCGGTGCTCTCTGATCTGCACGACGTATCGTTTGGAACGGACCATGCCGAACTGATCGCCTTGGTGGCCGGGCAGAAGCCGGACCTGATCCTGTTGGATGGGGACATGCTTAACGGCACCTCTGCCGGACCGGATACCGTGCTTACTCTGGTGGATGCCCTGACGGAGATCGCACCGGTCTATTATGCCTGGGGCAATCATGAGCTGGAGTATCTGGACCGGGGCACCTCCTCGCTGCAAGAGGAGTTGGAGGCGCTGGGCGTCACGGTACTGGAGCGGAACTATGTGGACCTGGAGATCCGGGGAGCCTCCATACGCCTGGGCGGGATGTACGATTACGCCTTTGCCCTGGATGCAGAGAACAGCTGCGACCCAGCGCGGATGGACCCGGAGGTATATGCGTTTTTAACGGAATTCCAGGACACACAGCGGTATAAGATCCTGCTCTGCCACCGGCCGGACAGCTTTGCCCTGGGGGCGGCTTCGGTTACCTGGGACGTGGATTTGGTCATCAGCGGCCACGACCACGGCGGGCAGGTCGTGCTGCCCCTGCTGGGCGGCGTGTTTGGCGGAGATCAGGGACTGTTTCCGGACTATGTGCACGGCGTCTATACGAAAGATCAGATCCTGCTGGCGGTCACCAGCGGGCTGGGCAGTCAACCGGAACGGCTGCCCCGGTTCAATAATCCGCCGGAGGTCATGATTCTGAACCTGACGGCATGAGAGGAGTTACGCTGGTGGAGCAAGCACAGCGCAGTTTACTGGAATATCTGCGAGCGGCCCTGGACCCGGAAGCTGCTGCTCCTGCCCTGCCTGGAAAGGAGGAACTGTCTGCTCTGCTGGAACTGGCCGGAGAGCAGCAGGCACTTCTACTGGTACTGGACCAGCTCCTGCCTATTCTGCGGACGGTTGACTGGGCGGCGGAGATGCTGGGTCCTCTGCGGCAGACGTTGCTGCAGGGAGTTGCCGGTCAGGCCCGGCGCACGCAAAAACTGGAAGAGCTCTGCCGGGCGCTGGATCAGGCGGGTCTGCGGGTGCTGGTGCTCAAAGGACTGGCCTGCCGGCGGCTTTATCCCAAGCCGGACCTGCGCCCTTCTTCGGATGAAGATCTGCTGGCACGGGATGCGGACTTTGCAGCGGTGGACGAGCAGCTGCGGCGGGCTGGAATGGAAGTTGTGGCAGGCGAGATGTTGGGACAGGCCCAGGTGGTGACCTATCTGGACCGGATCAGCGGGCTGCGGGTAGAACTCCATCGCCGGCTTTTTCCAGAAGGGGATATGCTGTATGGCGGAATGAACGCCTGCTTTGCTCACGCGTTTCAAAAGGCGGAGCGACTCCCCTGGCCTGACGCTCCTGTATGGAGCATGGGGCCGGGGGAGCATTTGCTCTATTTGATTTGCCATAGCTTCAAACATTTTGTGCATTCCGGATTTGGGGTGCGTCAGGTGTGTGATCTGTGCCTGAGCGCCGCCGCTTACGGTGCGGATATAGACTGGCCCGCCCTGTTTTGCACACTGGAGGAACTGCACGCCGACTGCTTTGCGGTCAACCTGTTTGCCATCGGCAGCCGGTATCTGGGCTTTGCCGGCCGCTGGAATCCTGCTATGGAGGCAGCGTTGGCAACGCGGGAAACACCCGACTGTGACGCGCTGCTGGAAGATCTGCTGGCCGGAGGCGTGTATGGGAGCAACAGCACGGCGCGTCTGCACAGCAGCCGCATTACGCTTAATGCCGCGGCCCGACCGGGCCATGGACTGGGCGGACCACTGCTGCGGACGCTCTTTCCAGCGGCGGCAGAGCTGGAGGGGGAGTATCCTTATCTAAAGGGACACCATTGGCTGGTACCTGGTGCATGGGTACAGCGCATGGCTCGCTATGCAGCCGGAAACCAGGATTTGTCAGCAGCGGCCCGGGAGAGCGTATCCATCGGTGAGCGGCGGGTGGCCTTGCTGCGGAAATACCGGGTGATTCCGTGAGCCGGGGGCAGATTCACCGGCTGGAGCCGGAAGAAGTAGAGCGGCGTCTTCTTCCTCTGCTGCAGGCGGGGGCAGAAGTGCCGTTGGTGGTAACGGGAGAAAGTATGCGTCCCTTCCTCCGGGACAGGCAGGACACGGTGTTTCTCCGAGGCAGAGAATTTGTACCCATCCGAAATGGGGATATCCTCTTTTTCCGCCGGGGGAACGGACAGTGGACCCTCCATCGTTTTTGCAGGAAGTGTGCAGACGGCACTTTGGTTGTCAACGGCGACGCCCAGACCTGGACAGAGAGGATCCGGCCGGAACAGGTGGCGGGAGTGGCGGTGCGCATCCGCCGGGGGGAACGGCCACCGGTTTCCGCCCGCCGGTGGCCTGGTGGGGTCATCGTGTGGCTGTGGACGCTGCTGCGGCCCGTCCGCCCATACCTGTTGGCCGGCCTATCCCGGCTGCGCAAATGGAGATCGATTTGGAGTTGAGAGCATGCCCACAGAAGAAACCATCGCTGCCTGGGCCCTGACGGGCCGCCAAAGGGCATATGTAAAATTGAAGTGCGTGGTAGACTGGCTGCTGGCCTTGGTTGCGCTTATCCTGCTCTCGCCGGTGCTGCTGGTCATTGTACTGGCCATCAAGCGGGAGGACGGCGGCCCAGTCCTCTTTACCCAGAAGCGGGTGGCACGGGGCGGAACCTATTTTTCCATTTATAAGTTCCGCACCATGCGCTTGGATACCCCCCATGATATGCCTACCCATCTGCTGCGGGATCCGGAGCAGTACATCACCCGGGTTGGTCGGGTGCTCCGGCGCACCTCGCTGGACGAGCTGCCCCAGCTGTGGAACATCCTGCGGGGAGAGTTGGCGGTATCCGGTCCCCGGCCTGCTCTTTGGAATCAGGACGACCTGATTGCGCTGCGCAGGCAGTACGGTGTGGAACAGATCCGCCCGGGGCTCACCGGTTGGGCTCAGATCCACGGCCGGGATGAGCTGGAAATTGAGAAAAAAGCCGCTCTGGACGCCTATTACCTGCGGCATCTGGGGCCCATCATCGACCTGAAGTGCTTTTTCGGCACTTTCCTGGCTGTATTCCGGCAGGACGGCGTGGTGGAGGGCGGCACCGGTGCGGGGCGCCAGCGGGAGGGAAAGGGACCTGAGGCATGAAGATACTGATCCTGACCAACCACTCCTATATGTTCTGGCAGTTCCGGCGGGAGCTGACCGCCGCTCTGCTGGAGCGGCATGAAGTGGTCCTGAGTACGCCCTTTGTGGGCCATGAAGAAGATTTAACAGCCTTGGGCTGCCGCTGCATTGAGACGGCGGTAGATCGTCGGGGGATCAACCCCGCCACCGATCTCAAACTGATGCGGACCTACCGAAAACTACTGAGCCAGGAGCGTCCCGATTTGGTGATCACCTACTCCATCAAGCCCAATATTTACGGCGGACTGGCCTGCCGGATGGCAGGAGTACCTTACTGTGCCAATGTGCAGGGGCTGGGTACCGCCTTTCAGCGCAAGGGGCTGGCCAGCCTGGTCACATTGATGTACCGCGTGGCCCTGGCCCGGGCGAGAACGGTACTCTTTGAAAATGAGGGCAACGCCGCTCTCTTCCGGGAGAAGAAGATCGTACCCACGCAGCGGCAGACGGTGCTGCCTGGCGCCGGGGTAGATCTGAGCTACCACGCCAGACAGCCCTATCCGTCGGAGGGCCCCATCCGCTTTCTCTTTGTGGGACGTATCATGCGGGAGAAAGGGGTGGAGGAGCTGTTCTATGCCATGCGCCGGCTTCGGGCGGTCCATGGCGACGAAGTTATCCTGGATGTTGTGGGTTTCTTTGAAGATGCCTACCGGGAGACAGTGGAGGAGTTGGTCCGGGAGGGGATCGTAAACTTCCACGGATTTCAGCAGGATGTGCGGCCCTTCTATTCCGCTGCCCACTGCGTGGTGCTGCCCTCCTACCACGAAGGCATGTCCAATGTGCTGCTGGAGGGGGCTGCTGCCGGGCGGGCCCTTATCACCTCGGATATCCCGGGCTGTCGGGAAGCGGTGCGGGATGGAATCAGCGGCTATCTCTGCCCGGCGGGAGACCGGGAGGGCCTGTTAGCGGCCTTGGAGCGGTTCCTGTCCCTGACGCCTGCGGAGCGGGCGGCCATGGGGGAACGGGGCCGGGAGCATGTGGAGCAGACCTTCCGCAAGGAGGATGTGGTGCGTCGCACGCTGGCTGCCGTCCTGGAGGAACCGCCATGTTGAATCTGCTGCTGGTCACGGCTGTATCGGTAGGGCTTGCCTACGCTTCGGAAATCAGTGGGTGGGGCGGTGTCACGGAACGGGGCCGGGTGCGCTGGGATATTTTCCTGGTTTTGATGACGGTGGGAATGACCCTGTTCGTGGGACTGCGCACCAACTACAATGATACCTATACCTACATTACGGGCTTTCAGAATGCCGGTAATTTGACGGAATTTCTGGCCGATGCGGATAACCTGGATGTACTGCACAATCCGCTGTTTTATCTGATCACCACGCTGTTCCGCGGTCTGACCGACAATTACCATCTCTATCTCATGGTCTTTGCTGCATTCAACAACATCCTGTTTGTCCAGTTTTTGCGCCGGTATGCCCCGGAGGGGGATTTTGCCCTGGTGGTGCTGCTTTATTTCGCGATCGGGGTTTTTACCTTTTCCATGGCGGCCCTCAAGCAGATCACCGCCTCGGCGGTGCTTACCTTGGCCATTCCGGCGCTGGAGGACAAGAAATGGCTCCGGTATTACCTGTTGGTACTCATCGCAGGACTGCTGCATACTTACGCATTCCTTTTTGCTTTCCTGCCGCTGCTCACCGGACGGCCTTGGGGGTGGAAAACACTGCTGCTGCTGGCAGTCACCCTGGTCATTATGCTGACCTTTGAGGATTCCATTGGCTCTCTGCTGGAGTATGCCGATTCTATGGGCAAGCATGTAGCGGAGTATGAGGTATTCGATGGCAATCAGATGAACCCGTTCCGGGTGGCGGTCTTCGCGGTGACACCGATGTTGTCTCTGCTGCTGATGCCCTGGCTGCGGCCACAGCTGGACCGGAGGCGGTGTATTCTGCTCAACATGAGCATTGTCTCTTTGATGTTTATGCTTTTGGCGCTGATGAACGGGGCCAATATGTTCGGCCGTATGGCCCGGTATTTTGTGCTGGGAACGGTGTGTGTGTTACCGTGGATCTTTGACAAGGCGTTTACGCCAAAGTCGGCCCGGATAATAAAACTGCTGGCAGCCATCTGTTTTCTGGGCTTTTTCCTGTACGACAACCAGGAATTTGGAGAATATTATCGTGCGGTCAGTCTGTGGGAGTTCCTGGCGTCTTTGTAAAAGGAGAAACTGGTATGAGGCGAGTCATTACATACGGTACATTTGACCTGCTCCATTATGGTCATATCAATCTGCTGCGCAGGGCCCGGGCGTTGGGCGATTACCTGATTGTGGCGCTGTCTACCGATGAATTCAATTGGAATGAAAAGAAAAAACGCTGTTACTTCTCCTATGAGGAGCGAAAACTCCTACTGGAGGCAATCCGTTATGTGGACTTGGTGATTCCGGAAGAGTCTTGGGAGCAAAAACGGAGGGATGTACATCTCTACCAGGCCGATACGTTCGTCATAGGGGATGATTGGACCGGCAAATTTGATTTTCTAAGGGAAGAGGGGATAGAAGTCGTCTATCTTCCACGCACACCAGAGATTTCGACTACCCAAATCAAACAGGAAATTGCGGCAAAGGATGGATAAGAGCGTGGGACGGATCGATGAAAAAGTCCAGTTGCGACAGCTTCAGGAAGTCCAACTGGAGATACTGAAGAAGATTGACGCATTTTGCCGGAACCACCAAATTGTCTATTCCCTCTATGCAGGAACTTTGTTGGGGGCAGTCAGGCACCAGGGATTTATCCCGTGGGATGATGATTTGGATATCTGTATGTCCAGGGCGGAATATAATCGCTTTCTGGAGGCATGGGAAAAAGAACCGGTACCCGGGTATGTACTGCAATATAAAGAAGCAGAGCCGGCATTTACACAGTCGTTTGCTAAGATCCGAAAAGATCATACTACTTTTTTACAATATAAGTGGGAAGCTGGACGCTATCACACGGGAATTTTTGTAGATATTTTTCCAGTGGACCGTCTCCCCAGCGGGAAAATACAGCGGCTGCTCTTTTGGTACCGGTGCATGAAGTATCAGTTGTACACCAGAGAGTTCCCGCCTAGCCAGAATGGTGTGCTGGTGCGGTGGCTGTCAAGGTGGCTGCTGGCTATCGTGAGACCAAATCAGCGGGCCAATCAGCGGGCACGGCTGTTAGAGCGGATCATGCGTACGGATTCCGATCCGACGTTGCAAACAGTCATGATCGAGACGGTGGCAACCATGCGGCAGGCGCACAGCAATACTCTGCTGGATGAATATGTGGAGCTTCCCTTCGGCGGAGAGCATTTTATGTGCTTTGCGCAGTGGGATGCGTATTTGAAGCGAAAATATGGGACTTATTTGGCACTCCCCCCGGAAGAGGAGCGTATGTGGAAACATCATCCGCTCATACTGGACTTTGAACATAATCTGGAGGAACGCTAGCGACGATGTATGCCCAAAAACCTATTCGAGTACTGCACGTCATCGGAAGAATGGATCGCGGTGGTGCTGAGACCATGCTTATGAATCTCTATCGGCACATGGACCGTACCAAGGTGCAGTTTGATTTTGTGGAGCATAGTGCCAAGGAGGCGGCATTTGACGGCGAGATTCGAGCGTTGGGAGGACGAATTGAGCGCTGCCCTGGGTATGGCCTTAGGGATCTGGCCCGCTATGCAGCCTGGTGGGATGACTTTTTTACTAGACATAAGGGGGAATACCGGGCAATCCACGGACATATGGGGAGCACGGCGGCCGTCTATTTGAGCAAGGCCAAGCGGTATGGGATTTATACCATAGCTCATAGTCATAACACAAATCGGATGCACACAATAAAAGACATTACATATGCAGCAGTATCTTATCCGGTAAGATATATCGCGCAATTCTTTTTCGGATGTTCTACAATGGCGGGATATTCTAGATATGGGAGACGGATAGCGTCTGACTCAAAACGGTTTCGTGTGTTGCCCAATGCCATTGATCTTTCACGATTTGCATTTTCTCCAGAAGAACGCGAGCAGGTGCGCCGGGAACTGCACCTTAAAGATGAATTCTTGCTTGGCCACGTAGGGCGTTTTGAAGAACAAAAGAATCATCGCTTTTTATTGGATATCTTTGAATGCATACACAGAGCGGAACCAGACAGTAAGCTGCTCTTAGTAGGTGACGGTCCCTTGCGTCCCCAGATCGAACAGGAGATTGCGGAGCGAGGTCTGGGGCATGCGGTATGCCTTACCGGCGTGGTGGCAGATGTCTGGCGCTATTATCAGGCCATGGATGTACTGCTTTTTCCATCTCTATATGAGGGGTTGCCGGTCACACTGGTAGAAGCGCAAGCGGCGGGGTTGCCCTGTGTAATCTCCAATCATATCACGCCTGAGATTCTGCTCACAGATTCCATCTGTACACAGCCGCTGGAGCATGGCCCGGAGGCATGGGCCCAGCGGGCGTTAGAATTGCGGGGTGGAGCTGTTCGGCGGAGCGATTTGTCCCGTCTGCGGGAAGCCGGGTATGATATCAATCAGACAGCACAATGGCTGCAAGCCTTTTATCTGGGAATTCACTGAGGTGATACAATGCCTATACTGACGGTATTTACACCAACCTATAATCGAGCGCACACCCTGCCAGGGACCTACGAGAGCTTGTGTAGACAGGATTGTAAAGAATTTATCTGGCTCATCGTGGATGATGGTTCCACCGATGGTACAGAGGAACTGGTACGCCAGTGGCAGAGCACAGACTGTGGGTTTGAGATCCGTTATATTCGTAAGGAAAATGGTGGAATGCACACCGCACACAACACGGCCTATGAATCTATTGATACGGAGTTGAATACCTGCATTGACTCGGATGACCAAATGGCCCCTGGCGGTGTAAAAAAGATTCTGCACAAGTGGGAGCAAGTTCGGGGACAAGGGTATGCCGGAATTATTGGCCTTGATTCTGATAAGAACGGAACCATCATCGGAGCCGGTTTTCCCGCAGGTCTGAAAGAGACGACAGTGATCGGGTACTATGCTGCTGGCGGCAGAGGAGATAAAAAATTGGTGTATCGGACGGATGTGATCCGCCAATATCCACCGTATCCGGTGTTTGAGGGAGAAAAATATGTAGCACTCTCCTATAAATACCGTCTTATCGACCAACAGTATAAAATGGCTGTGTTGGATGAGGTGCTCTGTCATGTGGACTATCAGCCGGACGGCTCATCCAATACCATGTGGCGTCAATATCTGAATAATCCAAAAGGGTTTGCCTTTTGGCGAAAGGTATGTATGGAGCATCCCGTCTCGAAGAAACGGCTCATCATGGATTGTATCCATTACTGCTCCAGCAGTTTGATTGCCGGCAACCGGCACTTTATACGAGAGTCCCCACGGAAGGCGTTGACGATACTGAGCCTGCCGTTCGGCGTGCTGCTGACAGCGTACATCCGGTGGAAGGCGGGAGGGAAGAAAACGTGATCCCGAAGATTATCCACTATTGCTGGTTTGGCCGGGGGGAGAAATCGGAGAAAATGCGGCGCTGCATGGCCAGCTGGCAAAAATATTGCCCGGACTACCACATCGTGGAGTGGAATGAGGATAACTTCGACGTGGAGCAGAACGAATATACCCGCATGTGCATGCGGGAAAAAAAGTATGCCTTTCTCAGCGATTATGTCCGGCTGGCTGTAGTGGCGGAGCATGGGGGAATTTACCTGGACACCGATGTGGAGCTGCTGAGGGCGCCGGATCTGCTGTTGGCAGAAAAGGCATTTTGGGGGTTTGAGACCCCGGATGCAGTGAACACTGGTTTGGGCTTTGGCTCTGAGGCTCACGGGCCGGCGGTGGAAGCTATGCTGCGGGAGTATGACCCTCTGCTGGATGGAAAACATGGTACGATCGGCTGCCCCAAACTCAATACCAGTGCACTGGTGAAGCTGGGGCTGCGTCCGGACGGTACCATGCAGCATGTAGCGGAGGCGCTCATTTGTCCCGGCGACTGGTTCAATCCCTATGACAGTGCCACAGGCCGACTCAATACCACAAAAAATACGATCTCCATCCACTGGTATTCGGCGAGTTGGATGAGCCGCCGCCAGCGGCTGCGGTGCGCCATCGGACGTCCGCTGCACCGACTGTTTGGTGTGGATTTTTTTCGGAGGGTTCAAACATGGGGGAGAAAAAACGGATCCTGATCGTGTCCCATGCCCTGGAACTTGGGGGAGCGGAGCGGAGTCTGATTGGACTGCTGCACGCACTGTCCCCCCAGCGCTGCCAGGTGGACCTCTTCCTGCTGCGGCATGAGGGGGAATTGATGGGGGATATCCCACCCCATATCCGACTTCTGCCGGAAGTGGCCGCCTATACGGTACTGGCCCGACCGATGAAGGACACCTTGCGGGAAGGACACCTGCTGTTGACGGCCGCCCGTGTATTTGGAAAACTGGCGGCGGGCGTATACAGCCGCCGCCATCGCTATACAGAGAGTATGGTAGCTTTGGAGTACAGTCATAAGTATACCTGTCCTTTTATGCCGGCCATACAGCCCGAGGTAGAGTACGATCTGGCAATCAGTTTTTTAACGCCCCATTATTTTGTGTGGAAAAAGGTTCGGGCCAGGAAAAAGGCGGCGTGGATTCATACGGATTATGAGGCAATCCAGATCGATACAGCCTCGGAAGAGAAAATGTGGTCTGCATATGATGCGATTGTATCCATATCAGAGCAGTGTACAAGGGGATTCTTAAGCCGGTTTCCGGCCCTGTGTTCGAAAATCGTACGGATCGATCATATGTTGGCGCCTGCATGGATCCGGGCACAGGCGGACAAGTGCGACGTCAGCGGGGAGATGTGCCGGGGCGTGGAGAAGCTGCTGTCTGTGGGACGGTTCTGCCATGCTAAAAATTTTGATAATGTCCCGGATATCTGCCGCAGACTGCGGGCATTGGGGCGGGATGTGCACTGGTATCTGATCGGATTTGGCGGAGATGAGGAACTGATCCGCAGCAAGATCACAGAGGCCGGGATGGAGGAACATGTCACAATCCTGGGCAAACGGGAAAATCCATATCCCTACATGAAGGCGTGCGATCTCTATGTTCAGCCGTCCCGCTATGAAGGAAATTGTGTGTGTGTGCATGAAGCGCAGATCCTGGGCAAGCCTGTGGTGATTGCCGACTATGCTACATCGGCGAGCCAGCTGCGGGATGGGGTGGACGGTATAATCGTGCCCATGGACAACGAGGGCTGCGCTCAGGGAATCGCGACGGTATTGGCGGATGAGGCGCTGCGAAAGAGGATCGTGGCTGGCGGCTGGCAGGCGGGGACACCGGATCAAACAGCGCTTGAAATCTTATACCGGCTTAGTGGGGATTAGTAGATGAGATACAGTCAGTAAGAACTATTCTCTTCTATTTCCGAAGCATCTCACGGTAGCAATTCAATCATTGAGTGATGGAAGGACAATCTATGGTTCAAGTCAGTATAGTCGTTCCGGTCTATAAAGTGGAGCGTTTTTTGGAGCGCTGCATCCGCAGTTTGCAGGGTCAGACACTGAGAGAGATTGAAATTATTCTGGTGGATGATGGTTCTCCCGATGGCAGCGGGGCTATCTGCGACACTTTTGCAGCGTCCGATTCCAGGATCACAGTCATTCACAAGGAAAACGGCGGCCTGAGCAGTGCGCGCAATGCGGGCTTGAAGGTGGCGACAGGCAAGTATGTGGGATTTGTGGATTCGGACGACGATGTTTTGCCGGATATGTATGAGAAAATGGCTGCGGCTGCGGTCCAATATGCCGCCGACGTGGTAATGGCGGATTATCAGAGAGTGCTGGCGGACGGCACCTGTTTTCCGGTGAGCAAGGAAATTCGGGCCGGACTTTACAGAAAAGAGGACCTGGTCCAGGAGGTGTTTCCTGCGCTGATCATGGGGGAGAATGTGGACTACGGCCCACTGCTTTCGGCGTGTCACTGCATCTATGACCGATGCTTTTTGGAGACGTATGGGATTTGTTTTGCCGAGGACGTAAAATGGTCGGAGGACAACCTGTTCAGCGCGTATGTCGGATACCACGCAGAGCGGTTTTATTATATGAAGGGCGCGTATTTCTACCGCTATTATCAAAACCCCAATACCATTACCACGGGATACCGGCCGGGAGCATGGGCCGTCTATTGCAGGATGAACCGCTATCTGAGGGCGTATTTTTTGGAGAAACAGGATTATGACTTCAGCAGGCAGATCCGGCTGCACTTGCTCTACTACGCCTGCAACACGCTGGGGATGGAGTGCGCAAATGCACGGAACCTGGGTGACGCCATCCAGCGTGTGAGGCCAATCCTGAACGATCCGGAATTGGTGGGGGCCATGCATGGATTTTCGCTTCCGGCGGTGGGTGTCAAACTAAAGATACAGCTTTGGCTGATCAAACACGGCTGGGTCCTGCCGGTGACGCTGATGATGCGGAGGCGTTTTCGGCATGCCTGAGGTGTCCATCATTATACCGGTATATAACAAATCGGTTTATTTACGCAATACATTACATTCTGTTTACCAGCAGTCGTTTTCTGACTATGAGGTAATTTTGGTTGACGATGGCTCTACTGACGACAGCCTGGAGATTGCTCGGGAATTTGCAGAGCGGGATGCGCGCATTCATATCCTTACTGGGGCCAACGGCGGGGTATCCGCCGCGAGAAACAGGGGCCTGCAGGCAGCCAAAGGAAAATGGATCCAGTTTCTGGACGCGGATGACCTGCTGTTGCCGGATTACCTTTCTTCTGCAGTGCCGTTGGCAGAGCGGGGACAGGCGGACATCCTGTTTTCCGGCTTTGCCAAGGTGGATTCGGAAGGGCGGACGGTAGAGGAACAGAGCGTTCCACACGCCGGGACGGCTGATCCGGAACAGCTTTGTACGCTGTTTATTCAGCACCAGTATACCACTGGTTTTTTTGGCTACATCTCCAACAAACTGTTTCAGCGAAAGCTGCTGGAAGAAACCGGGGCGGTGTTTCCGGTTGGCATCACGCTGGCGGAGGATCTGGATTTCTATGTGCAGCTCTATTGCGGCGTCAGAAAGGCGATCTTTTGGCCGGGACAGAGTTTCCAATATTTACAGACAGATTCCAACTATCTATACAACACGGACATCAACTACAAAGACCAGCTGAAGATCCAACTGGATGTCCGGAAATGGTTTATGGATATCGGGATGTATGAGAAGCACCGCTGGACCTTGGATGAAAAAATTTCACAGTATATGTACTATATGCTGTTTGATGCAAATGAGAAAAAATCAGACCTCGGGCACTTATACGATACATTGACACAGGACCGGCAGCTGCTCTGCTGTGCCCGTCAGGCCCATAAGGGAAGCCTTTTTTACAAAATGATTCTGCGGGCGGTTGCGTTGCGGCAGAAGTGGCTGCTGCTGCTCCTGTTCCGTATGCGCAATCTGCTCAGAAGAGGATACAGGATGTGTGTGCAGCGATGAGCCAGTATGTTATCTATAATCATGGAGGCAGCGCCAATCACGGGTGTGAGGCGCTGGTCCGTACCGTGCTGGGATTGATGGGGCCGGTACAGGCGGTATACAGTGAGGCGCCCGAGCAGGACTGCCGGTACGGGATACAGGAGCTCACGACCGTGCTCCCGGCCAAGCAGCCGTATTCCAAGCGGTCATGGCGGTTTTGGAATGCCTACCTGCACCTGAAATGGAAGGGCGATTATATCCCCATGGACACGCTGCCCTATTGGGAGGCCATCCGGCGGATGCCGAAACATGCGGTAGAACTTTCCATTGGGGGAGATATCTATTGTTATGAAGATTATCTCAAGTTTGTCCGATTGCATGAGGCTATTTCCAAAAAACATAAAAGCATCCTGGTAGGCTGCTCGTTAGAGCCGGAATTGTTCCAGGACCCGCGATTTCGGGAGGACATAGGACGGTATGATGCCATCACCGCCCGGGAGTCCTTGACCTATCAGGCGCTGCGGGATGCAGGAGTACCCAATGTGTTTTATCTTCCGGATTCCGCGTTTACGCTCGGTCAGGAGAGACGTCCATTCCCGGATGGATTTGATGCCTCCAACGTAGTCGGGATCAATATCAGTCCGCTGGTGCTGCGGAAAGAGGGGCAAAAGGGAATTGTACGGGAAAACTTTGTTCGCCTGATTCGCTATATTTTGGATCAGACAGAATATACCGTTGCTCTCATTCCCCATGTGGTGTGGCCGGATAACGATGACCGGGAGGCACTGCGGGCAATCTGCGATGCGGTGGGGGACAGTGAGCGGGTTACACTGCTGGAGGACTGCAATTGCATGCAGCTCAAGGGATATATTGCCAGATGCCGCTTTTTTATCGGGGCGCGGACCCACGCTACCATTGCGGCGTACTCCACCTGTGTTCCCACACTGGTACTGGGATATTCCATCAAATCCAGGGGGATTGCGGTGGATTTGTTTGGCACCCATGAGCACTATGTTGTGCCAGTGCAGCAGTTGGAGAGGCCGGAGGAGATGACAATGGCGTTTCAGTGGCTGCAGGAGCATGAGGATGAAATACGGACCAAGCTGACAGCACAGATGCCGGAATACATCGGACGCGCACATACGCTGCGTGATACAATAGAGGGGATCCTTGGCTGATGAGTGATATGGAACTGGTAACGGTTATCATCCCCGTATATAATATGGAAGCCTATCTGCCGCGCTGCATACAGTCCATCCGCACGCAAAGCTATGACCATTTGGAGATTATCTTGGTGGAAGACGGCTCTTCCGACGGCAGCCTTGCGCTCTGCCGCCGGTTTGCAGAGGACGATCCCCGGATTCAGGTTCTTTCCAATTCCGGAAAAGGAGTCAGTGCAGCAAGGAACACAGGCCTTCAGGCAGCGCATGGAGCCTATGTGTTCATGGCGGACAGCGATGACTATGTTGCATCCCATGCGATTCTGGATTTGTATGCGGCGATACAGGAGACGGGCGCAGATCTGGCCATTGGCGATTTCCAAAAGGGCCGTGATGCGGCATATGAGTTTCCTCCTGCTACCAAAAAGAGAGCACAAATCTCTGCACAGGAGGCCCTGCGCCGCAGCTACGGGGAGGACCATGACCGGCTGCGGTATATTGTTCCCTGGTGTAAACTGTATAAGCGAGGCCTGTTTGAGCAGATTTGGTATCCCGATGGAAAAATTTTTGAGGACATCTATACGACCCATAAGCTGTTGGCCCGATGCAGTTCCATTGTGGTTGTAGAGGATATCCTTTCCTACTATTTTCAGCGGCCGGACAGCCTTATGAATCACAGCTTTCACCCGAAAAAGCTGGACTATCTGGGGGCGTTGGAGGAACGTATTGCCTTCTTTCAGGCAAGAAGGTGGAATGAACTTGAAACGATGGCATACGACGATCTGCTTCATGCCCTCGTTTGGGAATACTCAAGAGCACGGGATATTCTGCACGATCGGCAGATCATGCGGCGGATTTGGGATACCTTCCGGCGGTATTACCGCAAAGGGCATGTCAGCCGGTATCCGTCAGATACGAAGGCGCTGCTACGGGCTTTTTCCATCCATCCGGAGCTGGTCGTATGGTATTGGAGAGTTCGGGCTAAGCTATCTTGGCAAAAAAAGAAGGAAGGATCATGAAACAACCACAGGTCAGCATTATTACGCCGTGCTACAACGGGGAAGCCTATCTGGAGCGGTACTTTCAATCCATTCTCGCACAGACCTATAACAACCTGGAGCTGATTTTTATCAACGACGGTTCTACCGACCGCACGGAAGAGATCGCATTGTCCTACCGCGGAAAGCTGGAGCAGAGGGGCATACATTACTTATATGAATATCAGGAAAACGCCGGACAGGCGGCGGCGTTGAACCGGGGGCTGAAACTCTTTTCCGGGGATTATCTGACCTGGCCCGATTCGGATGATGAACTGGCTCCGGACAGCATCGAACAAAAGGTAAATTTCCTGTTGGCACATCCAGAGGTGAAGATGGTTCGCAGCAATGGGCTGTATATCGACCAGAAGGCTGGTACGAGGACGAGAATCTGCTCCAAGCCGCATGAGGAGACAGAGGATATTCTCGAACCGCTGCTGCTGGTGCACACATATGGCTGCTGCGGATGCTATATGATCACGCGGAACCTCCTGCTGGAGTGCTATCCTGATCTGGACATCTATGAATCGCGCGTGGGTCAGAACTGGCAGCTGCTGGTACCGGCGGCAAGCCGCTCCAAGTGCGGCTACATTGATCAGGATTTGTATTGGGTTTATGTCCATGAAGACAGCCATTCCAGGAAAAAAAGAAGCTATCAGCAGGAATATGAGCGCTGGGATGCCTTTACAGAAGTCTTGCTCCACGCCATAGAAGTCAGCCAATGTAATCAGACAGCTTGTGCCCAACTGGTTCTGGAAAACTGCGCACGGCAAAAATTTTATTATGCCATAGCAGAAAAAAATAAGGCTGTAATGAGAGAAACATTCCGTGTATTGCAGAAAAACGGCAGTGTTACATGGAAAGAAAGAATGTTATATTATAAAAAACAGCTCCTATAGGTTCAATATAAAAATACCAAGATGGATTTGACACGTGTTGGAATGCCGGAAAGGGCGGAAGATCGCCTATGGGACCACGATAGAGGTGCTGTCCGGCGGATCACTGGAAACCGGCTTTTTTACCATGAACAGCGGTTCCGTTTTGATTGCCGCAAAGCGGGTTCAGCTGGGAAACGATGTCATGATTGCCCGGAACGTAGTGATCTATGACAGCGATTTTCACGCCCTTGGAGCAGAGAGCGATGTTTCGGCAGCGCCGGTTGTGATCGGAGATCATGTTTGGATTGCCACCAATGCAATGATACTCAATGGCGTTTCCATTGGAGCGGGTTCTGTCATTGCAGCCAATACACTGGTTTCCAGAAGCGTGAAGGAGCAGGCGTTGGTGGGACAGAAGATAGAAGAAGTTGTGCTCAGAGAGCATGTGGAGTGGAGACGCTGAACAGGATCGAGGAAAGAAACGATGTACGCACTGATCTATCGGATCTATTTTTTCCTGCGCAGAGCGGAGAAACGAGCGGACGAAGCAAAGAGGCCGGAACAATGTGTGTCCCGTCGGATGGTCCGCTTTTTCCTGGGATACATAGAAGCGTATTACAATTTATGGGTCGTAAAACGCTGGGAAAAGCATCCGTCCGGTAAACGCGGAATTACGGTCTCCAAGCGGGAAGAGAAAATAATTGTATCCCTGACTTCGTTTCCCGGGCGCATCGAGACGGTGTGGATCACCATTGAGAGCCTGCTGCGTCAGACGGTAAAGCCGGATGAAATCATTCTTTGGCTGGCAGATACACAGTTTGCCGGTATGGAGACCTTGCCTGCGCGCCTGCTGCAATTGCGGGAACGGGGACTGACCATTCGCTTTTGTAAGGATCTGCGCAGCCATAAGAAATATTTCTATACAATGCAGGAATATCCGCGGGATCTTATCCTTCTGGTGGATGATGATATGCTGTATCCGCTTGATACGGTAGAGCAGCTGCTGAAGCTGCACAAGACCCATCCGCAAGATGTATGTACCATAACGGGACAGTATATGATACGTGGAAAAGCCCCCTCTGCGTGGAGAAATCCGTATCTGGCAGAACGGCTGGAGCACTCGGATCAACTTCAGATCTTTTCCGGCAGCGGGTCCCTGTATCCACCCGGCTGC
The DNA here is from genome assembly GCF_040095835.1 of Flavonifractor hominis. Classification (NCBI taxonomy): domain Bacteria; kingdom Bacillati; phylum Bacillota; class Clostridia; order Eubacteriales; family Oscillospiraceae; genus Flavonifractor; species Flavonifractor hominis. The sequence goes on along the minus strand of NZ_JBBMFT010000002.1, from coordinate 100,537 downwards.
CTCTGTGCGGATGCGTTTGATGAAGAGAAGATAAGACAGTTGTGTCCCTATGCTGACGATTTGTGGCTTACCTATATGACCTACCGGAGTGGGCGCAAAATTACTGCGCTGTATCCGTGGAGAGCGTTCCCGGTGGTGATCTACGGAACGGCTCAGCAGAGCCTTTGGCAAATCAATGCTGCGCAGGGCCAAAACGATGTCCAGTGGGAGCAGATTACACAGAATGATGCATCAGATAAATGAATGTGAGGAATCACATGGTAGAAGGCTTGAGAAAGATTGTTAAGAGCTGTCCGTTTCTCGTAACATTGAGTCAAATGACCGCAAATAAATTTCACGTTCCGGCCCATGCAGTGCAGCTGGGTCAAAATCTGAGTGTCAGGAAAAATGTATTTGTATTGTCGGAAGGCGAAAATGAGATTCAATTTGGGAAAACAGCCATTGTACGCAACAATCGCTTTTATATAAAGGGAAAGAAAAACCGCATCCGGTTTGGGGACAAGGTCCAGATATACGGAATGGAAGGGAAAGCAAGTATTCATATTGATGGAAATCGCAATACCATTCTTGTGGACGATGAAGCGGTACTGAGGTTTGTCCATTTTTTTATCTGGGGCAATGACAACTTGATCCACATTGGCAGAGATGCGTCGATTACATTTACCGAAGTACATATAGAGCAGGATCATAATAAGTGTATCCTTGCCGAGAGAAATACAACACACGGCAGAGAGAGCAAATGGGTTCAGTTTGAACTGGATGAAGGGACTGCGATAGAGATCGGTGCAGATTGCATGATTTCAAACGATGTGGTGTTTCGAACCAGTGATTCCCATAGTATGCTGGATGAAAAGAAACAGCGGATCAACCCCGGAAAAGACATAACAGTTGGAGAGCATTGCTGGTTTGGGATGCGCAGTCTGATTTTGAAAGGGAGCGTGATTCCCAATCACACCGTGATAGGCGCAGCCAGTGTGTGTACAAGGCCCTTTGCTCAGAGCAATACCGCGATTGCAGGAAATCCAGCCGCAGTTGTGAAGTGTCATATTGATTGGGACAGAAAATTTATTGTTTCAGGGGAGAACCATGACGAGGCAACGCAGCAGTATCAATAATCTGATATGGGGAATTGTCGGCAATGTCGCGACATCGGTCATAGCAATCATGATCCCAAGGCTGTTTATTGTCAGCTATGGCTCAGAAGTAAACGGCTTGTTGTCCTCTGTGCGTCAGATCTACTTTTATCTGGCACTTTTGGAAGTGGGGATCGGAGATGCTGCCGTAGTCGCACTGTATGGCCCCATTGCCAAGCAGGATCATTCGTCGGTCAATGCGATTATGGCTGCGACCAATTATTACTATAAGCGTATCGGTGTGATTTACGGGTTTTCCGTGCTTGCCATGGGATTGCTCTATCCATTGCTTTTGGATACCGCGATCCCATATACGGTCTGCTGTCTGGTCATTCTTTTGCAGGGGTCCGGCAGTGTGATCAACTATATGGTGCAGGGCAAATATAATATGCTCCTGCGGGTGGATAACCGAAATTATGTGACTACAAATCTGGGAACCGTTACTTCCATTTTGACGGACTTATGCCGGATTGCCCTGCTCTTGCACGGATACAGTATTGTGGCGGTCCAAACCACGTATCTGGTGTTCAACCTAGTCAAAATGCTGTACATCTCCTATTACATCAGGAAACATTATCAGTGGTTGGACCTGTCGGTCAAACCCAATCTGAAAGCGGTCTCCAAGAGCAAATTCGTGTTTGTCCATCAGATCTCATCGCTGATTTTCAGCCATACCGATGTTTTGATCCTGACGTTTGTGTGCGGATTGAAAACGGTCAGTATCTATTCCATGTACGCAACGATCTATGGTATGGTGGATAACGTCATTACCATTACGTCCAACAGTGTACAGTCGGCGCTGGGACAGGTCTTTCACAGCGACAGAAAGCGATATATGGAGCTGCAGGAAGCGTTTGAAGTATACTATCTGGCGCTGGTGTTTTCACTGCTTGCCATAGCGTCGATCTTTATCCTGCCGTTTATGGCGCTCTATACGCAGGGGGCGGACATCAATTATGTGGACTGGAAATTGCCTGTATTGTTTGGGCTATATCAGCTTTTGAACTATGGACGAGCTTCATCCAGCCAAATCATCACGTTTGCGGGAGCATTCAAGGAAACACAGTGGCGCGCTATCTTGGAGACGGCAATCAACTTTGGGGTTTCCCTGGTGTGTGTGTTCCGTTTTGGTATCTATGGAGTGCTGTTTGGTACGATTGCAGCTTTGGTCTATCGCGCCAATGACATGATCCTGTATGCCAACCGGCGCGTTATGAAGCGAAGCGCATGGCCGACTTACCGGCGCTGGATCTTAAATTTTGGGCTGTTTCTTCTGTTGGTGGCAGGATTTACTCATTTGCCTCTGAAGTTGGACAATTATCTGAGTTTGTTCCTGCATGCGATATGGATCAGCGTGCTCGTGGTAACAGCCTTTTTTGGTATTAACACATTGGTGGAGAAAACGGCGAGGAAAACGGCTTGGTTCTATGTACGTGGAATACTGGATAAGCTGCGCAGAACAAGACAGCCGGTTTGAGTAGGAGGGATACCTATGTCTATATTGATTACCGGCGGAGCAGGATACATTGGCACTCATACCTGTGTGGCGCTGATGGGAGCGGGTTATGACGTGGTAGTGGCGGACAATCTTTGCAACTCCAGTCCTATAGCTCTGCAGCGGGTGGAGGCTATTGTAGGACGGCCAGTCCCATTTCAGCACACAGAACTGTGCGATCCGGGGCAGCTGGAGGCACTGTTCCACCGTTTTCCGGACATTGAGGCAGTGATCCACTTCGCGGGACTCAAGGCGGTGGGAGAGAGCGTGCAGAAACCGCTGGACTATTATTCCAACAATCTGACCAGCACCCTTAACCTGCTGCACTCCATGGCCAGGCACGGAGTGCATAATCTTGTGTTTTCGTCCTCTGCTACGGTTTACGGCATACCGGAACGGATGCCGGTGGAGGAGGGCTTTCCCCTGTCGGCCACCAATCCCTATGGTCAGACCAAGCTGTTTAGTGAGCAGATTCTGAAGGATTGCTGTGCCGCGGACCCGACCCTTAACGTGGCACTGTTGCGCTACTTTAACCCCATTGGCGCCCACGAGAGCGGGCTGATTGGCGAAGATCCCAACGGCATTCCTAATAATTTGGTGCCCTATATTGCCCAGGTGGCAGCGGGACGATTGGAGCGGGTGCATGTATTTGGGGACGATTACGATACGCCGGATGGCACTGGGGTACGGGATTACATCCATGTGATGGATCTGGCACAGGGGCATGTGGCGGCCCTGCGGAAGCTGAAGCAGGGATGCGGCCTGTTTGTGTGCAACCTGGGGACAGGCCGGGGCTACAGTGTGCTGGAAGTTATCCGGGCCTATGAGCAGGCCTGCGGCAGGAAGATCCCCTATGTGATCGATCCACGCAGGCCGGGCGATGTTGCTGTGTGTTATGCCGATCCTTCCCGAGCCAGAAAAGAACTGGGGTGGGTAGCAGTACATACGCTGGAGGATATGTGTAAAACCAGCTGGAACTGGCAGCGGAACAATCCAAATGGATACATAGAAAAGTAAAATATCCGGAAATTATCCCCTGTATTTGACATCCCTGTGGAAGAGAGATAAAATAAAACGATATAGACAGATTTTGGGGGAAAAACGGAACAAATGATGAGATTGGCACGGTATCGAGGATGGATTGTACTGGCACTGGATGTGTGCTTGATTTTTGCGTGCAATATATTGATGTTTTGGCCGCGCTATCTGCGAGGGGATATCCGCCTGATTAACTTGGTGGCTCACATCGGTTTTTTGACGGTGTGCGTACTGATCTTCCAGCTTGCACTGAAGACCTATGAGAGTTTGTGGCGCTATGCGGAGAGCCGGGAATATCTGATCCTGCTGAGTGGACTGGGCGAAGGGTTTGCATTGTATGCGGGACTCAATCTGCTGTTCGGGGCTGAGCAGGTGTGGATTACCTGCGCTTTTTTCGGTACAGCAGTGGCATTGATTGGAATGCTGACCATCCGTTTTGTCTACCGGATTTACCGCTTTCGGGTAGCAGGGGAGCAGGGAAAGGGCCGGCGGCAAGTGGCCATTATCGGCAGTGGTACGGCGGGAGTTTCTCTGGTCTATGAACTTAAACACAACATGAACGGAAGCTACATCCCTTATTGCATGTTGGACGATGCTCCGGATAAGATTGGTAAGGTCGTCCATGGTATTCCGGTACGGGGTCCCATCAACGATTTATGCGCCATTTTGCAGGATACTCCTGTGACAGAGATTATTTTGGCTATTCCCGACCTGAGTGCACAGCGCCGGGCGGAGATCCTGGAGTTGTGTGCAAAGACCAAGTGCCGCCTGCGTATCCTGGTTGACCCGGTCAGCCAGTTGGAGCGGGGAAGCAATCCGACGATGACAGCCAATGTTCGCGGAGTGGAGATCGAGGATCTGCTTGGCAGGGAACCGGTGGAATTGGACAAGGAGAATATCCGGGCCTTCATCGAAGGAAAAACCGTGCTGGTTACAGGCGGCGGCGGTTCCATTGGTTCGGAGCTGTGCCGGCAGATTGCCGAATGCCGTCCCAGGCGGCTGATCGCGCTGGACATTGCGGAAAACTCAGTGTATGATTTGCAGCAGGATCTGTATCATCGCTTCCGAGGAACGCTGGACTTTGTGGTGGAGATCGGATCGGTTCGGGACGAGGACAAGATTGACCGCTTGTTTCGGTCCTACCGCCCTCAGCTGGTGTTTCATGCCGCAGCCCACAAGCATGTACCTCTGATGGAACATTGTCCGGAGGAAGCCGTCAAAAACAATATCTTTGGTACATACCATACGGCACTGGCGGCACGGCGTTACCACGCAGAGGCGTTTGTGCTGATTTCTACGGATAAGGCAGTCAACCCTACTAATATTATGGGGGCAACCAAATATCTGTGTGAACAAGTGCTCCAGGGGATGCGAGAGGGATCGGATACCCGGTTTGCTGCGGTGCGCTTCGGGAACGTGCTTGGCTCCAGCGGCTCGGTGATCCCGCTGTTTAAAAAGCAGATCGCATATGGCGGTCCTGTGACTGTGACCGATAAGCGGATCATCCGCTACTTTATGACCATACCCGAGGCAGTACAGCTGGTGCTGGAGGCCGGTTCCCTGTCCCAAAGCGGAGAGGTCTTCGTGCTGGATATGGGTAAGCCTGTGCGTATTCTGGAACTGGCGGAGAATTTGATCCGTCTGTCGGGATACACACCTTATGAAGATATCCAGATCCAGGAGATCGGCCTGCGTCCGGGAGAGAAGCTGTATGAAGAGCTGCTCACCCAGAGCGCCGACCTCTCCAGAACGGAAAACGATAAGATTTTTGTGGAAATGCGTCCTGCCGTAGACCGGCATGAGATGGAGGACTGGCTGTTTCAGCTTTCCAGAGTGCTGGAGCATGGCTCGCGGGCCGACCTGTTCCGGGAGCTGCACCGGCTGGTGCCCAGTTTCTGTGAGCCGGAGCAGGTAAATGAAGCAGCGGTACGCCGTATGGAGCAGCAGCAACAAACGGATTGGGAGCAATCGCATTCAGAACGCGTGGTACAACATATCAGCTGAAGGAGAACTTACATGAAAAAAGCAGGAAAGATCGCACTGGGTGTAGTGGGTGTTTTGATTCTGGCAGGTGCGGTGACGGTGGCCTGGCAGTGGAACAACGTGAAGGCGGCGGCGTACATGCTGACCATGGATAAAGCTACCTTGGATACCAAGTTGGAAGAAAACCGCCAGACGCTGAGCAGCGCCATGCAGCAGTATCAAATTCCGGAATACACGTTCTCGCAGGAAGAGATCGCGCAATTGACCGATGGTACGCTCAGCGCAGAGGAGGCGGCGGCCCGCCTGCTGGAGGAAGAGCAACAGAGCGATGCGCCCGAAGCACAGCCCGGTACGGAGCCGGCAGCAACGCAGAGTTCAACGCAGCCTACGCCGGCACCTACGGCATCCGGGGCATCCACGGCGGAAGAAGAGGAAATTCGTCAGCTGATTGCCACCATGTATGTGCTTCAGGCCACCTATGTAGGGAAGCTGGAGGCTATTGTACAAGATGCGATCGATGAGTACACGGCCGGCGAGCATACCGAAGAGAATCGAACCAAGATAGTATACAGCAAGTATGAGGAATTGACAGCGCTGGAGCAGGAGTGTGACAGCAAAGTGGCCGCCGTAGTATCACGCCTGCGGGAATTACTCAAAGCCACCGGACAGGACGACAGCCTGGCCAAAGAGGTGGAGAATACCTATCAGGAAGAAAAGAGCCTCAAAAAAGCCTATTATATCCGGGAGTTCCAGGAGGGCTGAGGAAGAGGGGGAGAGCATGATTGATCTGCACTGCCACATCCTGCCGGGAGTGGACGACGGCGCCGCGTCGGAGGAGGAGAGCTGTCTGATGGCCCAGATGGCCGTGGACAGCGGTGTGCGGGCCATCGCAGCGACCCCTCATTTTTATCCGCGGAGGAATTGGCAGCAGGGCAGCGCACGAAGATTGAAAGAGTGCTTTCTGCGCCTGGATGAGACGTTCCGGCGGCTGCATCTGCCGCTGAAGCTGCGTTCCGGCATGGAGGTATTCGTTACAGCTGAGACGCCCCGCCTATTACGGGAGGGGCGTCTGCTCACTCTGGGTGGCAGCCGCTATTTGCTGGTGGAATTTGGCTTTGAGGAGTCTCCTGCCTTTGCCGGACGGATGTTGGCCCAGCTGCGGGAGCAGGGAGTGGTGCCTGTGGTGGCTCACCCGGAGCGTTATACGATGATCCAGAAAGAACCGGAGCGGCTGTTTGAGTGGTTGGAGCAAGGCTATGTCCTCCAGCTGAACAAGGGAAGCTTTTTCGGCCGCTTTGGCCGGCAGGCGGCCCATACGGCTCACTGGTGTCTGCGGGAAGGCTGTGTCCATCTGATCGGAAGCGATGCTCACAGCCCTTATCAGCGCACGACCCGCCTGTCGGATATCCACGAGTACATCACCGAAAAGACTTCGCAGCCCCTGGCAGATCTGTTGCTAGAACACAACCCGGCCCGCATCCTGGCCGATGAGCCAGTGCGGTCGGCCATGGGAATGCAGAGACCTTTTGGCGAGGAGATACCATGAAAAAACTTTCCATTTTGATGATTGTATTGCTGGTGGTCAGCCTTGCGGGAGCTGGTTGGACCCAGTTCCGGCTCTGGAGCAGTAAGGACGAGACCTTACCGGTGATCGAGTGCCCGGAGACGCCTTTGGTGTTACAGGTGGGAGAAAATGACCCGGATACCCTGCTGGAAGGGGTAAGTGCCTGGGACGACAAAGACGGTGATCTTACCAGCCAGGTGATGGTGGAAGGAATTGCCCGGAGCGTGGAGAACAATGAGACCACCATCACCTATGCGGTGGTAGACAGTGACTGCCATGTGGCCAAACAGACCCGTACCGTACAGTATTCCGATTATCAGCCTCCCCGCTTTGGCCTGAGTCAGGAACTGCGTTATGAAGTGGGACAGCCGGTGGTGGTTCGGGACCGGGTCACGGCCACCGATGTGATCGATGGAGATCTGTCCAATCAGGTAAAGGTGACCAGCACGGGACTGAACGCCAATGTGGAGGGACGCTATCCTGTCACCTTTGAGGTGACCAATAGCATGGGGGATACCAGCGTTTGGACGGCTGAGATCCGCATTGCAAACTATCAGACCGGAGAGCCGCGCATTTTGCTGAGTCAGTACCTGGTCTATCTGGAACAGGGAGAGGCGTTCCAATCCAAGAATTATCTGTCCCAGGTGATAGGGGGAGAACTGGAGGATGTGACGGTAGAATCGGGGGTGGATACCTCAACACCCGGCACATACCAGGTGACCTATTCCTGTATCGGAAACAGCGGTACGGCGGGAACCGCCGTTCTGTTTGTCGTGGTCGTGTAAACAAACAACGGAGGGTCCGCAACGATGGATGAAAACGAACGTTTCCTTTGGAGTCAGCTGGAGCCTGCCTGCGTTCTGCGGCGGGTACTGCGGCAGATCCCCATAATCCTGGCTGGCGGCGTGATTGCCATACTGTGCGCATGGATGGCCATGACTTACGCTTACCGTCCGGCCTATACCGCCAGCACCACGCTGGCAGTGAGTGTAAAAAGCAGCAGTTATTCGTCGGTGCTCTCCAATCTGAGTATGTCTGCTGAGATCGCCGAAACGTTTACCACACTGTTTGAGAGCAATGTGTTTGACACATTGGCTGCCAATTCTCTGGGACAGGAGAAATTGCCCGGCACACTGAGTGCCACTGTGATCCCGGAGACCAATCTTCTTGTGCTTACTGTAACAGCAGACCGGCCGGATGAGGCATTTCGTACCCTCCAGCTGGTGCTGGACAATTACGACCAGGTTTCCGAGCAAATGTTTCAAAACGTGATTCTTCGGGAACTGGATGGTCCACAGGTGCCTACTGCACCCTCCAACCCATTGAACCGAACCCGGATTCTGCGCCTGGCCGGTATGGGCGGCGCGGGAGTGGTGTTGGTGCTGGTGCTGCTGGCTGCAATTGGTGCGGATACGGTGCAGAACACAGAGGGTCTGCGGCGCAAGGTAGACGCCAAGGCCTTTGCTCTCATTGGGCATGAAGTGAAAAACAAGACCCTGCATACGAAGCTCCACCGGGTGAACAAAGGCCTGCTGGTGACGATGCCGGTGGCCAGCTTTGCTTTTACCGAGACCTTTTATAAATTGGGAGTCAAGCTGACCTATGCCGCAAAGAACAGCGGGCACAAGGTATTTCTTATCACCAGTGTGGCGGAGAACGAGGGCAAATCCACCGTGGCGGCCAATATTGCGCTGACGTTGGCGCAGCGTGGAAAGAAGGTCCTGCTTATTGACGCGGATCTGCATAAGGCTGCACAGTACAAGCTGCTGCAGCATGAGCCGCGGCTGGAACTGGCCGATATGCTTTCCGGCGCGGCTCAGTATGCGCCTGAGTACCTGGAGGAGCAGCAGCTCTATGTCCTCTTTTCCCGCAAGGCCAGCAAGCAGGCGGCTGAACAGATCGCATCGGAGCACATGGCCGAGGTGCTGCGCCGGGCGCGGGAAGAGATGGATTATGTTATTGTGGATTCGCCCCCTATTGCACTGTTTTCCGACGTGGAGGCTCTGGCGGATCAGGCAGACGCCTCTCTGCTGGTGGTACGGCAGGACGGAGTGCCTGCGCGTCGTATCAATGATGCGGCGGATATGCTCAATGAGTGTCGGGGGGAGCTGTTGGGCTGTATCCTGAACGATATGCGTACCCTGCCATTTTTAGGCGGGGGAGAACGGTATGGTTATGGATATGGTTATGGATACGGCTACGGCTACGGTTACGGAGCCTACGGCCATCGACGCCACAGCGGCGGAGAAGAAGAACGCAAGCAGACGGAGAATCGCCATGGATGAGCATAAGACGCAATCACATACACCGCAGCCCATTGACCTGACCCGGCTGTTTCAGGAATTCGGCCGGGTAGGCGTCCGGCTATTCTGGGTACCGGTACTGCTGGCGGTACTGGCAGGAGGGCTGCTGTGGCTAAGGGCCTGGCGGAGTTACACGCCCCTTTACAGTTCCCAGGCCACATTCCTTATTCAGACCCTGGGCAATCAATACGACATCACCGGGGCGGAGGAATATTACGATAAGGCCGCGGCAGAACAGTTGGCCAACACATTTCCCTACCTGCTTCAGTCCCATCTGATGCAGTCCATGCTCCGACAGGAGCTGGGTGTGGACTGGCTCAACGGCAGTATTACAGCCCAGTCGGTGGAGAACACCAATCTGTTCTCGGTGACCGTGACCAGCCCCAGCGCACAGGACGCCTATGACATCCTCAACGCCATTATCACGGTCTATCCACGGGTGGCAAACTACGTGATCGGCAGTACTGAGATGGAGATTCTGGCGCCGCCCACAGTGGCAGACACACCATACAACCAGTTTCAACCCTGGCGCACAGTGGTTAAGGGCGGGGTTCTTGGCGCATGCGTGGGCCTGCTGCTGCTGGTGGTGCTGGCTATGACGCGAAGGACGATCCGAACCCGGGAGGATGTAAAGCGGCAGCTCAATACAGTGTGCCTGGCCAGTCTGCCGGCGTTGAACTTCAAACGCCGTACAGGAAGCTTTGATCATAGCATCTCCATTCGAAACCCCAAGGCGTCCAGCGCATTTCAGGAAAGTGTGCGCAGTTTGCGTATCCGGTTTTTGCGCCAGGCGGAGGAGAAAAACGGAAAAGCTTATCTTGTTTCCAGCACCTTGCCGGGGGAAGGTAAAACCACAGTGGTCCTGAACCTGGCCTTTTCCCTGAGCCAGAATGGCGCACGGGTGATTGTAGTGGACATGGATCTGCGCAACCCATCCATTAAGCGCCAGCTTGGGATGACTGCGCCCTCGCGCGGTATTCCGGAACTGCTTCAGACCCATGGAGCCGATCCGGTGAAGGCGCTGGTACCGGTGGAGGGAACGCGGGTGCGCCTGCTGGCCGGGGACCAGGCCTTATCCAATCCCCGCCGGTTGCTGGAGTCCAAGCGCCTGCCCGCATTGATCCGCGCTCTGTGGGATGAGGCGGACTATATCCTGATTGATACCCCACCCAACGGTTTGCTGGGGGACAGCGCTGCCCTGGCTGAACTGGCCGATGGTATCCTGTATGTTGTCCGGGCAGGCCGAGCGCAGGTGCCTCATATCCTGGACAGCATTCAATTCCTTTCCAACAGCCGTACACCGCTGGTGGGATGTGTGCTGAACGGTGCCCATGGAGAGAGCGGAAGCTATGGCTATGGATATGGCTACGGCTACGGTGGTTACCACCACGGTTATGGAAAATACGACCGGAACGAGCCGGAATGATCCGGAGTGCTTGTTTGATAGAGCCTTGTCGGTCTGAGGAGGGGAAAGCACTATGGGCGGACGGTTCGTGCAAATGCTGCGGGAGGGACAGCTGAAGCAGATGCTCCAGGAGCTGGGCTGGATCTACCATTATGCCAAACGCTGTTGGGGAAAGATCCTGCTTTATTTGCTGCTGGGACTGGCGGGGACAGGTCTGGGGTTGGGGGCAAGCCTGATCTCGCGGGATCTGACCGGCGCAGTGTTGGAACCGGGCAGTCCGTGGGACCAGATCCTCCGTCTGGGAGGGCTCTTTATTGGACTGGGGCTGGCCGCCATTGTCCTGAATGCATGCAACAGCCGGATTGCTGCCCACGTCAACGTAGAATTGCAAAACGGGATGCAGGCCGACCTGTTTCGCAGTCTGCTGGGAGCGGATTGGCAGGCGCTGCAGCAATATCATTCGGGGGATCTGCTCAACCGACTGACCGGAGATGTCAGTACGGTAGCCGAGAGTGTGTTCACCCTGGTTCCCAGTCTTGTGATCCGGCTGTTCCAATTTATGGCATGCCTGCTGCTCATCTTGCACTATGATCCGGTAATGGCGGGACTGGCACTGCTCAGTGCACCGGCGGTGCTGCTCTTTTCACGGGCGCTGGTACATGGGATGCGGGAACATCAGCAGCGTATGCGTACGGTGAGCAGCGATTTGATGGCCTTTCAGGAGGAGACACTGCAAAATCTGTCTCCCATCAAAGCATTTGGACTGACAGAGCGCTTTGGCCAACGCCTGGGACAGGTACAGGAGCACTACCGTACGGCCTCGCTGGATTTTAACCGCTTTTCTATCTTTACATCTACTTTTTTCTCTCTGGCGGGACAGGCGGTTTCCTATCTCTGTCTGGCCTGGGGGGCTTACCGGCTTTGGAGTGGCTACATCGATGTGGCTACCATGGTCCTGTTTTTGCAACTGGCGGCTCAGCTGACGGCTGCGTTCTCTGCGCTGGTGGGGTTGGCTCCTGGAGCCGTTTCGGCTACGGTAGCCGCCCGACGTATCCTTGAGGTGTTGGGAATGCCCGCTGAGCCGGAGCTTGAACCGGAGGAACAGAAACGACTGGAACGGGCCTATAAACGGGGACGGGCGGAGGGAGTGACCCTGCGTCTGGAGAAGGTGCGCTTCAGCTATGGATCGGAAGCACCCGTACTGCAGGGGGCTGATCTGCGTGCTCGCCCAGGGGAGGTTGTGGCGCTGTTGGGCCCCTCCGGCGAGGGTAAAACTACTCTGTTGCGGCTGCTGCTGGGGTTGGCTGTACCCCAGAGCGGACGTGGGATACTGGAACTGGCGGATGGGGAGCAGCTCATTCTGTCACCCGCTACCCGACGTTTTTTCTCCTATGTGCCCCAGGAAAAGGCCATCTTTTCCGGGACCATTGCCCAGAGCCTGCGCCTGCTCGCACCCGAGGCCAGTGAGGAGGAGCTGCGCCAGGCACTGGAGACGGCTTGTGCCTGGGAGTTTGTTCAGAAGCTGCCCCAAGGCATCCACACTCCGTTGGGGGAGCGGGGAGCCGGCCTGTCGGAAGGGCAGAATCAACGCCTGGCCATTGCCCGGGCGCTGCTGCGGGACGCGCCCATCCTGCTGCTGGATGAGGCGACCTCCGCGCTGGATATAGAAACAGAGACGCGGGTATTGCGGGGACTGCTGGGGCAAACGGGACGCACATGCATCGTCACCAGCCACAGACCTTCGGTCTTTGCCCTATGCAGCCGGGCTTATCGCATACAGAATAACCGGCTGGAAGAACTTTCTGAAGAGGAACTGGCGGTTTTAAGCCAAAATTGAGTAAAAAAGAGGAGAACACGGAAGTGTTCTCCTCTTTTTTGGTAATTATTTTTTGAAATTAACATGAGTTAATAGAAAAAAGTCACACAAATGCTATAATTAATTCCAACTATAGTATACATAGCGGGAGGGAGCAGAGATGAGGGCAGAGGAATTTTACCAGCAGTTTTTTCAGCTCTCAGATCCAGTAGAGCTGCAGCGGTTAATGGAGATTACAGAACTGCAGCACCTGCGCAAAGGAGAACTGGTTTGCCGGGAAGGAGAGCGGCGAAGCAAGGTAACATTTTTGCTGCATGGCCTTTTGAGAGGGTACTTCCTGGACGCCAATGGACGGGATATTACAGACTGTTTTGCATTTCAGTGCGGTGCGCCTGCCATGGCGTGTCTGGCGCTGGGGGAGCCATCCAGCATCACCATTGAAGCGATTGCGGAAAGCGATGTGCTGAACCTGCCGATACAGGCGGTGCTGGACCTGCTGGAACAGCGGCCGGAGCACTATCGGGTGTACAGCGAATTTCTGCTCAAAGCTTTGCGCACACACTGGGAAGTCAAGACCATTATGTATCAATATCCGGCGCTTCAGCGCTATCAATGGTTTTTACGGGCTTATCCCGGGCTGAGCGAACAGGTGAGCGGCAAACACATTGCCTCCTTCCTGGGCATGACGCAGGTGACACTTAGCCGTCTGCGGCGTACGCTTCGGGAAGAGCAGCAGGAGCAGAAAGACGAATAAAAGCAAGACAGGGCCGGCAGAGAGATCTGCCGGCCCTGTTCACACCCGGTCCAATTCACACATCCGCCGGGGTGGACTTTGACGCGGCAGCACGCCTTGGTATCCGGGTGATCTGGGCCCTTTCACTGCCGGGGAAGGTGGCACCCGTCACCGCGGGCAAGAGCATCAAAAGCACCATCTATAATATCCTAAGTGAACTGGGAGTGTGAATATGGAACAGATCCGGGTGGGATTTGCATTTTGCGGATCCTTCTGTACGTATGGGAAGGCCATGGCGGCACTGGAACAGGTCCGGGAGCGATATGAACAGGTATTTCCCATTGTATCCGAGCGCAGCGCTGCCACCGATACCCGTTTCGGGGCGGCTCATGATTTTATGCGGGAAATGGAGCGTATCTGCGGCCGACGGGTGATTGACTCCATTGCCAAGGCGGAGCCCATCGGGCCTAAACAGCTGCTGGATGTGTTGGTAATCTGCCCCTGCACGGGGAATACCATGGCAAAGTTGGCTTGGGGCGTGACCGACAGCACGGTTACGATGGCTGCCAAGGCCCACCTGCGCAATGGCCGGCCGCTGGTGCTCTGCCCGGCCACCAATGATGGGCTGGCCGCCTCGGCCCAGAACATAGGCCGTTTGCTGGATAAAAAAAATGTCTATTTTGTGCCCTTCCGTCAGGATGACCCGGTGGAGAAGCCTACTTCCCTTGTGGCGGAATTTTCCCTGGTACCTGCAGCCATTGAGGCAGCCCTGCGGGGGGAGCAGCTGCAGCCCCTGCTGTTGGGGCCGGCGTTTTGACAGAAAAGCCGCCATGTCCCGTCTACGGGACATGGCGGCTTTGTTTACAGCAGAATGACTCCAGCATCGCGGCAGGCCTGAATGGTCTGTTCATCCCAAACACTGGCCTGTACCTCGCCAATGTGGGCCTTGCCCAGCAGAAGCATGCACAGTCGGGATTGGCCAATACCGCCGCCGATGGTGAGGGGCAGTTTGCCCTCCAGCAGCATCTTATGGAAGGGCAGTGTCCGCCGGTCATCACAACCGGAAACGGTGAGCTGGCGGTCCAGTGCGGCGGGATCTACCCGGATGCCCATGGAGGAAACCTCAAAAGCACGCTCCAGTACGGGATTCCACACCAGAATGTCGCCGTTGAGGGTCCAGTCGTCGTAGTCGGGAGCGCGGCCGTCATGAGGTTTACCTGACTTCAGAGCCCCGCCGATTCCCATGAGAAAGGTAGTGGGGTGGTCCTTGACCCAGGCATCCTCCCGCTCCTTGGGGCTCAGCTCAGGCCAGCGGTCTTCCAACTGCTGAGCGGTGACGAAGGAGACCTCAGTCTCCAGCAGGGGCAGGGCGGTGAGCTGGGGGAAGACCGAGCGCAGGGTGTGCTGAGTCTCCGCCATGGCGGAGACGATGGTGGAGACTGTAGATTGGAGGTATTCCACCGTCCGGTCACGAGGGGCGATGACCTTTTCCCAGTCCCACTGGTCCACATAGACCGAGTGGAGGTTGTCCAGCTCCTCGTCCCGACGAATGGCGTTCATGTCGGTGTAAAGCCCTTCGCCCACGGAGAACTGATAGCGGTAGAGGGCCATGCGCTTCCACTTAGCCAGGGAATGGACGACCTGTGCATCCCGTCCGGCATCGGGAATATCAAAGGAAACGGCCCGCTCTACGCCGTTGAGGTCATCATTCAGACCGGTGGAGGCCTCCACAAACAGGGGAGCGGACACCCGGCGCAGGTGCAGAGCACCGCCCAGGGTATCTTCAAACAGGCGCTTTAAAAGGCCAATGGCTTTTTGTGTATCATAC
This sequence comes from Flavonifractor hominis, assembly GCF_040095835.1. NCBI lineage: Bacteria > Bacillati > Bacillota > Clostridia > Eubacteriales > Oscillospiraceae > Flavonifractor > Flavonifractor hominis. The sequence goes on along the minus strand of NZ_JBBMFT010000002.1, from coordinate 85,239 downwards.
AGGTTGAGACAGGGGGCGTACCCCTGGGGGATCACAGTTTGCAGCATAGCAGGACGCTCCTTTATCATCAGAGGGATGGATATACTGCATCACATTATACAATAAAAGTACAGATGGAGCAAGGGGACTCATGCGAGCAGATGGAAAAAGATTGTGCGATACCAGTCGGCAAATACACTGCCGCGCCGCCAAAGGAAGGTAAAGTCGTGTGTCATGTCTCCGCCCTCCAGTGTTAGTTCCCGCAGCTTGCCTGCCGCCAGTTCGGCCCGTACCGCCGGTTCATAGAAAAAGGCAATCCCAAGTCCGGCACAGGCCAGGGATTTGATGGCGTCCAGGTTGCCCAGCTCGGTGAGGGCACGAAAGTCATCCACGGTCCGGTTGTGTTCGTGCAGGACTCGCTCCAGCACTTCGCGGGTGCCTGAGCCCGGTTCTCGGGTGAGCAGACGTTCCCCCAGCAGATCCTCCAAACAGCGGGGCGGAGTCGCAAAGGGATAATTGGGGGCGCACACCGCCACATAGCGTTCCGTACGGTAGGGCAGACTGTCATACTCCTGCTGGGGGAAAAAACCTTCCACTATGGCAAAGTCAATGTCCCCCTCATCCAGCAGATGGAGCAAATCGGCGGTGTTGGCCACATGCATACGGATCTGGGTGTCAGGCTCCTGCTGGAGCAGACGGATGAGAGGCTCCGGCATCACATATTCCCCAATGGTCAGCGTCACCCCAAAGCACAGCCGCCGCCGGGCGTTTTGTTGGCGCAGCAGCTCCTGCAGGCGGTGGACGTCGTGGCGCATGGTGGTGGCGGTCTGGAGTACCAGGTGTCCGGCAGGTGTCAGAGTCAGCTGCTTGCCTGCGTAGGCAAACAATTTGGCTCCAAACTGGGCCTCCAGCGTGTGAATGTGCTGGGAGACGGCGGGCTGGGTAATGTGCAGCAGTTCAGCCGCCCGGGTAAAATTCATGGTCTGACATACGGTCAGAAAGGTTTCAATCCGAAAATCCAGCATAGCACTCCCTCCTGGAGAAAAGAATAACATATTGTTATGGCAAAATAAAGAAGGATAATTTTACATGATGCTTTTTCCGCAGTATACTGGTACTCACCGATAAAGAGAAAGAGAGGAATTATGTGTGAAATTGTGGCGCGAACGCAGCCTGGGACTTTTGCTATGCCTGGTGATTGCCATTCCCTGCTGGCTGCTTGGTAAGGCTCTGCCCGTGGTAGGGGGGCCGGTTTTTGCCATCCTGGCAGGTATGATCATCACCCTGTTCTACCGGAATAAGGACCGGACCCAGGCTGGCATTACCTATACCTCCAAAAAAATCCTCCAGTATGCGGTTATCCTGCTGGGCTTCGGCCTGAATCTGTCAGAGATTGCTAAGGTGGGGGCACAGTCTCTGCCGATCATTCTCTCCACAATTACCACCTCTTTGGTGGTCTCCTTCCTGCTGCATAAGGCCATGAAGGTGCCCTCCAACATCTCCACCCTGGTGGGTGTGGGTTCCTCGATCTGCGGCGGCTCGGCCATTGCGGCTACTGCACCTGTTATCGGCGCGGATGATGAGGAGATTGCCCAGTCCATCTCGGTGATCTTTCTGTTCAATGTGGCCGCGGCACTGATCTTCCCCACACTGGGCGGAGTGCTGGGGCTGAGCAACGAGGGCTTTGGCCTCTTTGCCGGTACGGCTGTGAACGATACCTCCTCGGTGACGGCGGCGGCCGCTGCCTGGGACGGTATGCATCCCGGGGCCAACACCCTGGATACCGCTACGATCGTCAAGCTTACCCGGACATTGGCCATCATCCCCATTACCCTGGTGCTGGCGCTCTGGCGCACGGCTCAGGCCAAGCGGGCCGGCGGGGAGCAGGCCAGCAGCTTCAGTCTGAAGAAGGTCTTCCCCTTCTTTATCCTGTTTTTTGTTCTGGCGTCGGTCATTACCACGGTAGCTACTTTGGGCGGTGTGCCGTCGGCCGCATTCTCCCCCTTCAAAGAATTGAGCAAGTTCTTTATTGTCATGGCCATGGCAGCCATCGGGTTGAATACCGATCTGGTCAAGCTGGTGCGTACCGGCGGTAAGCCCATTTTCATGGGTTTTTGCTGCTGGGTCGCCATTGCACTGGTGAGCCTGGGTATGCAGCACGTGCTGGGTATCTGGTAAAACAAAACGCCGGGGCGGTTCCCTTGGGAACCGCCCCGGCGTTTTGTTCAGCAGCAGCGGCGGAACATGCGCCGGGTGCGCAGTACGAAGCAGACCGAGCGCACCACCCAGTCGCCCACCATGGCTGTCCACACGCCAAGCACGCCCCACTGAAACACTACGCCCAGCAGATAGCTGCCCACCAGGCGCACAGCCACCATGGAGACAATGGAGATGACCATGGGTACCCGCACATCTCCGGTGGCCCGCAGAGCGTTGGGAAGGGTGAAGGAAAGGGGCCAAAGCAGCATGGCGCAGCCGTTGTGGATCCAGATAAGCAGGAAGGCGTAGCGCTGCGTCTCCGGCGAGAGCTGGTAGAGCATCAGGATCAGGGGCAGGCACAGCAGCAGCACCGCGTTGAGCCCCCAGGTGCACAGATAGGCGATCTTGAGCAGGCGCTTGGTGTATTGCCGCACCTGTGTCCATTCCTCGGCGCCCACGCACTGGCCAACCACGGTGATGAGGGCCAGACCCAGAGCCTGCCCGGGGATAACGCCGAAGCCGTCGATGTTGTTGGCTACGGCATTGGCTGCGGTCTGGGCGGTGCCGAAGGTGGAGATCATACTCACCAACAGGACCCGGCCCAGCTGAAAGAAGCTGTTTTCCAGGCTGTTGGGCACACCGATGCGCAGGATTTGGCCCATGACCGCGGGCTCGAAGCGGAAACGGAGCAGATGGTTGATCCGAACGGGATTGTGATGGCTGTGCATCAGCACCATCATGATGATGGCTGCCACAATGCGGGAGAGTAGGGAGGAAAAGGCCACGCCGGCCACGCCCTGGTGGAAGACAAACACAAAGATGGCGTTGCCCACAATGTTCTGTCCATTCATCCAGGCCGAGACATACATGGAGGCCCTGGAGTTGCCCATGGCCCGCAGCAGGGCGGCACAGCCGTTGTACAGGGCAATGAAGGGATAGGAGAGGGCAGAGATGACAAAGTAGGTGATGGCCCCCTCCATGACGGCCGGCTCTACCTGACCAAACAGCACGCCAAGTAGCCCTGCCTTGAAGAGCAAAACCAGGGTCATGATGATCAGCGCGATGCCGGTGACGATGTACATGAGCTGGTTGGCTGTCCGGTTGGCCCGGTCCAGATCCTGGGCGCCGATGGCCTGTGCGCACACTACGGCGCCGCCGGTGGCCAGGGCGGCAAAGATATTGATGATCAGTACGTTGATCAGGTCTACCAGCGCCACACTGGAGACTGCGGCCTCACCTGCGGAGGAGACCATCATGATGTCGGCCATACCCACCATGACGGAGAGAAACTGCTCGATCACCAACGGGATGATGAGCTTTTTCAGAGCTTGATTGCTGAACACGGCGATCCTCTTTCCTTTTTTATCACGTCGATTTTACAGTATAGCGCGAATGGGAAAGCTGGACAAGTGGCAAAACAGACGGAATCCCTTGCCTTTTTTTCATGAGGGGGGTATAATTTGGCTCAGTAAATCGCGGAAACAGACCCAAGGAGGAGACTATGGAAAAAATTCGGATGACGACCCCGCTGGTGGAGATGGACGGGGATGAGATGACCCGTGTGCTGTGGAAGCAGATCAAGGATGAGCTGCTGCTGCCCTACATCGACCTGAAGACCGAGTACTACGATCTGGGTCTGCCCGAGCGGGAAAAGACCGGCGACCAGGTGACGGTGGACTCGGCCGAGGCCACCAAAAAGTACGGTGTGGCCGTCAAGTGCGCCACCATTACCCCCAATGCCCAGCGGGTGGAGGAGTACAAGCTTTCCCAGATGTGGAAGTCCCCCAACGGTACCATCCGCGCCATTCTGGATGGCACGGTGTTCCGCGCTCCCATCATGGTCAAGGGCATCTCCCCGGTGGTCAAGACCTGGAAGAAGCCCATCACCATCGCCCGTCACGCCTACGGCGATGTGTATAAAGGAACGGAATACCGGGTGCCCGGCCCCGGTAAGGCTGAGCTGGTGTTTACTGCTGCCGACGGGACCGAGCAGTTCCGTCAGACCGTCTATGACTTTGAGTGCGGCGGCGTGCTCCAGGGACAGTACAATAAGGACAGCTCGATCCGCTCCTTCGCCCGCTCCTGCTTCCAATATGCCATCGACACCAAGCAGGACCTGTGGTTTGCCACCAAGGACACCATCTCCAAGCAGTACGACCACACCTTTAAGGATATCTTCCAGGAGATCTTTGACGCGGAGTACAAGGCCCAGTTCGATGCGCTGGGCATCGAGTACTTCTATACCCTCATCGACGATGCGGTGGCGCGGGTCATTCGTTCCCAGGGTGGATTTATCTGGGCCTGTAAGAACTACGACGGCGATGTGATGAGCGACATGGTCTCCACCGCCTTTGGCTCTCTGGCCATGATGACTTCCGTCCTGGTTTCTCCTGACGGTAAATATGAGTACGAGGCCGCCCACGGCACCGTTACCCGTCACTACTACAAGTACCTGAAGGGGGAGGAGACCTCCACCAACCCGGTGGCGACCCTCTTTGCCTGGACGGGCGCACTGCGCAAGCGGGGTGAGCTGGACGGTATCGCCGAACTGTCCGCCTTTGCCGACAAGCTGGAGGCGGCTACCATCGCCACCATCGAGTCCGGCGTGATGACCAAGGACCTGGTGGGCCTGTGGGAAGGAGAGACTCCCGCTAAGGGTGTCAACTCCTTGGAATTCCTCCGCGCCATCCGTGCCCGGTTGGAGGCCTGAGCAGTCTGACCAATGCCCCCGGAGCTGAGAAAAAGCTCCGGGGGTATTTTTGTCCGGATGGTATGAAGCCGGGGCGGAGCGGGTATCCTTTCTGTGTCCAAAATATACCAGGGAGGAGCTTATGACGATGGATTTTCATGACAGCCAGACCCGGCTCAACCTGATGCGGGCCTTTGCGGGAGAGAGTCAGGCCCGAAACCGCTATACCTTTGCAGCCGATCTGGCGCGGCAGCAGCAGATGTATGTATTGGAGCAGCTGTTTACCTTTACCGCATCCCAGGAGCAGGCCCATGCGTGGGTCTTTTACAACCTGCTCAAGCCGGTATCCGGACAGAGTCTGAAGGTGGACGGCAGTTACCCTGTCGAACTCTACCAGGAACTTCTGCCCCATCTGCAGGCGGCGCAGCACAACGAATACCAGGAGTGGGAGCATGACTATGCGGGTTTTGCTCGTACAGCGGCAGAGGAAGAGTTTCCTGAGATCGCCCATACCTTCCGCGCCATCGCTGCAGTGGAAAAGACCCATGGCGACCGGTTCGGGCGGTTTGCCACATGGCTGGAGCAAGGGCGACTGTTTGTGTCGGATCAGCCGGAACGCTGGATTTGTTTGCACTGCGGACATGTGGTGGAGGGCGCGGGCGCACCGGCGGTCTGTCCGGTCTGCCGCCGTCCGCAGGGATACTTTATCCGGGAAAAAGAAATACTATTTTAAGGAAAAACTGGCGGTTGCGTTGTGCAGCCGCCAGTTTTTTGCACAAAAGTAAACTCAATGGTAATGATTGACATCAAGGGGAAAGGCCGATATAATGGGGGCGACCGATGGGAGGTGTGGCCTGTCGGATCTTGTTGTGTTGTGTTAGGAGGAAAGTTATGATCAAGCGTTTTTCCAACGGCTGCGTTAAGATCATGAACCGATGGCTGCCGGATCCCTTCCTGTTTGCCATCATTCTGACCATCGTAGTCTTCATTGCCGCCATGGTGGGCACCCAGCAGAACCCTGTGGAGCTGGTCTGGGCCTGGGGCGGCAAGGGCGCCAGCGGCGACGGCTTCTGGGGCCTGCTGTCCTTCTCCATGCAGATGGCACTGGTGCTGGTGCTGGGTTCGGCCATGGCTTCGGCCAGAGCGTGCAGGCGCGCTCTGCGCTCCATCGCTACCCTGGCCCATGATCCCAAGAGCGCCATTCTGGTAACCACCTTTGTCTCCACCATTTGCTGCTGGCTGAACTGGGGCTTTGGCCTCATCGCCGGTGTGCTGCTGGCCCGTGAGGTGGCCCGCCGGGTACGGGATGTGGACTATCCTCTGCTGATTGCCTCGGCCTATTCCGGCTTCGTGATCTGGCACGCTGGCCTGTCCGGCTCCATTCCCCTGCAGATTGCCAACGGCAGCACCATTCTGGATGTGGTCTACCAGGCTCCGGTGGCCAAGACCATCTTCCATCCCGTTAACCTGGGCATGGTGCTGGTGATCCTGCTGATCATGCCTCTGGTCAACTACGCCATGCACCCCACAGCCCAGAATACCATTGCTGTGGATCCCGCCCTGCTGGCCGAAGAGGACGAGAAGAAGTATGAGATCAGCACTCCGGCCGAGCGCATTGAGCACAGCCGCATCCTGTGGGTCATCACCCTGGTTCTCGGCTTTGCCTACATCATCTATTACTTCACGCAGAAGGGCTTCAATCTGGACCTGAACATCGTCAACATGATCTTCCTGTTCGTGGGTATCCTGCTGCACGGTGACCTCTACCGCTATGTGGACGCCATCTCCGACGCGGCCAAGAGCTCTGCCGGCATCCTGCTCCAGTTCCCCTTCTATGCGGGCATCATGGGCCTGATGGTGGCCCAGAACGCCGCCGGCGTCTCCCTGGCCTCCATCATTGCTGATTTCTTTGTCCACATCTCCAACGATGTGACCTTCCCCATGCTCACCTTCCTGTCCGCCGGTATCATCAACTTCTTCGTGCCCTCCGGCGGCGGTCAGTGGGCCGTTCAGGCGCCCATTGTCATGCCCGCCGCTGAGGCTATGGGTATCGACTATGGCCGGGCCGCCATGGCCATTGCCTGGGGCGACCAGTGGACCAACATGATTCAGCCCTTCTGGGCGCTGCCCGCTCTGGGTATTGCCGGACTGTCTGCCCGCAATATCATGGGCTACCTGGTGATCGTGACCATCTTCACCGGTGTAGTGGCTTGCGGCGGCTTCCTCGTCTGGGGCCTGTTCTTCTAAGTGTTCTCATATCCGCACCAGGTGGGCCGCCCAAATGGGCGGCCCACTTTTTCATCCGTTGCGCTCTCGAACCGGGTGTGCTATCATGAAATAAATAGAAAAAAGGAGAGAAACGGATGGAGATCCTTGTGGTAGACGGCCAGGGCGGCCGGATTGGACAGCAGCTGGTACGGGCGGTACTGGCCCGCTACCCGCAGTTGCGGGTGACGGCAGTAGGTACCAATAGCCTGGCCACTGCCGCCATGCTGAAAGGAGGCGCAGCCCAAGGGGCCACGGGAGAAAACGCCCTGCTGGTGGCTTGCCGCCGGGCAGATGTGATCCTGGGTCCCATGGGAATCGTGATTGCCGACGCGCTGCTGGGGGAGATTTCCCCTGCTATGGCTGTGGCGGTAGGGCAGTCCCGCGCACATAAGATCCTTATCCCGCTCAACCAGTGTGACAATGTAGTGGCCGGGGTGGCTGGCCTGTCCATTGGAAAGCTGTTGGAGAGCGCGGTGGATGAGTTGGGCCGACTGCTGGAGGCGTCCCAAAAAGAATAGAAAAAAACCGGCGGCATTAAGCCGCCGGTTTTTTATTCGGCCAAGAAGTCTGCCACAGCCTGCTGGGCTTGGGCAAGAAAGTCCCCCTCCATATCCAGCCACAGTACGCCATGATCCCGACGGAACCAAACCATCTGACGTTTGGCAAAGCGCTTAATGGCCCGGCCCAATTCGTCCTTCAGACCATCCAGAGTTGGGATGCGTCCGGTGAGATACCAGAGAATATAGCGGTACTCCAGGCCAAGACGCTCCAGAAATGCGTCGCTGGCACCGGCCTGACGTAGGGCAGCCACCTCTTCGATCATACCGGCGTCGATGCGGGCCTCAAGCCGCTGGTCGATGCGCTGGCAGACCGTTTCCCGCGGATAGGTGACCCCCAACTGCAGGCAGTGGTACCGCGGCTGGGCGGGGGGAGTATCCAGCGGCCCGGCAAAGGATTTTTCCAATGCGCGCACCAGCCGGTGGCGGTTTTGCTCTTCTCCGCCGGTGAGTGTGACCCCGGTCCGTTCCCGCAGCAGGGCGTAGAGCTCCTGGGTGCTCTTGCCCTCCAGCTGGGCCCGCAGCTCCGGGTCAGGCCGGACGTCGTTAAAGACAAAGCCCTCGGTCACCGCCCGCACATAGAGCCCTGTACCGCCTACCAGAAAGGGGATCTTGCCCCGGGCCAGAATTCCGTCGATGGCGGCGTAGGCCGCGGTCTGGAAATCTGCTACGGAATAGGTCTCGTTGGGTTCGGCCACGTCCAGCAGGTGATGGGGAACGCCCTGCATCTCTTCGGCCGTCACCTTGCCGGTACCCAAATCCAGCCCCCGGTATACCTGCCGGGAGTCAGCGGAGACGATCTCACCATCAAAACATTTGGCCAAGTCTACCCCCAGCCCACTCTTTCCACAGGCGGTGGTACCCAGGACTACGATCAGTTTGGGCAACGGCATGTATACACATCCTTTCTGTTCTCAGGTGTATTGTAGCATAAAAGCAACTGGCGGGCAACCGCCGGTCTTTTGTTGGTTGTGTCCATTGACGATGCTGGAAAAACCTGCTACTATATTTGTATACAAATAATTTGTATACAAATAGTTCGGAGGAAAGACCGTATGGATAGAAGCTTTCACTACCTTCTCATGGCGACGCAGGGGCTGTTCCAGCGGCAAGTTATGGCAGAATTGGCCGGGGCCGGACTGACAGCGGGGCAGCCAAAAGTGCTGGATTATCTGGGGCTGCACGACGGCAGCGTACAAAAAGACATCGCCCTGGGCTGTCAGATCGATCCGGCGACCCTGACCGGACTGCTCAACCGGATGGAGGAGAAGGGCTTGATCCAGCGCCGGACCGAGGACGGAAACCGCCGGAGTCTGCATGTCTACCTGACGCAGTTGGGGTGGGAAAAACAGCGGGAGGTACGCCGGACCCTGGACCAGCTGGAGCAACGGGTGCTTTCCGGACTGGATGAAAAACAGCGGGCCTATCTGTTGGAGGGACTGCTGCGGGTGTGCAAAGAGTTGATTGATGTGGAGGTACTGCAATGAGCAAAAAGGAACTGATCCGGAGGTATTTGTTTTTTCTGGTGGGGCTGTTTGTCAACTCCCTGGGCATCAGCTTGATTACCAAGGCCAATTTGGGCACCTCGCCCATTTCCAGTGTGCCCTATACGCTGAGCATTGGTTTTGCACCCACTCTGGGGATGTTCACGCTGGCATACAGTGTGCTGCTCATTGTGATTCAGCTGGTGATTCTACGCCGGCGCTTTCCCCGGCAGTTTTGGCTTCAGCTGCCGATTTCCGTTATCTTTTCTTGGTTTATTGATGTGACCATGGAGATGCTCTCCTTTGTCCAGCCCCAGGGGTATCCGCTGAAGTTTCTTTCCCTGTTGGTAGGCTGTCTGATACTGGGATTCGGTGTCTTTATGGAAATGGCCGCCAATGTGGTTATGCTGCCTGGAGAGTGCACGGTCAGCGCTATTTCTACCACCTGGAATACTGACTTCGGTAAGACCAAAGTGGCTGTGGATGTAACTATGGCAGTCTCGGCGGCAGTGCTGGGGCTCATTCTCTATCACGCTTTGACCGGCGTACGGGAGGGGACCATCATCTCCGCGCTGTTGGTGGGGAACATTGCCCGCACTTTCAATAAGGGGATCGGTAGCTGGGTTCAGAACCTGTTGGGGGAGGAGGAACTCCCTTCGGCGGAACAAGCATAAAAAAGATAGAAAAGGCCGCGCTTCCATATGTGGAAGCGCGGCCTTATATTTTATACTCCTGGCTGAGATACCAGAGTGTCCAGCAGCGCCTGGCAGCCCAGGCTCACATCCTGCCAGGTAGCCTCAAAATCCCCGGTATACCAGGGATCGGCCACCTCACTACCCTTCGGAGTGTGATCCATCAACAAGGAGAGCTTGCCCTCCGGGTCGCCGCCGCAGATGCGCAGCATGTTGCGCAGATTGGCCCGGTCCATGCCGATGAGAAGGTTGTAGCGGTTGTAATCCGCCCGTTGCAGCTGGCGGGCCGCGTGTCCCTGGCAAGAGATACCGTGTTCAGCCAGTTTTCGCCGGGCCGGTGGATAGACCGGATTGCCGATCTCCTCGGTGCTGGTGGCGGCCGAGGCAATTTCAAACTGTTCTGTCAGTCCCGCTTTTTTTACCAGATCCTTCATCACAAACTCTGCCATGGGACTGCGGCAAATATTTCCATGGCAAATAAATAGTATTTTTATCATCGTCTTATATCTCCATATAAGTCTTGTATTTCTTCTCAAATGCCCAATATTGCTTATGTTTTCGGCATTTTCTTGTTTCTTTGTTTTCGGGATATCTTCTCAAATCTTCCCGTATTTTCTCATGCTTTTTCCTGCAATATTGGTAAATCCGTTGGTAAATAAATGCGCTTTACCAACGGGGGTTTTCAGGCTTGCGCTACTCGGAGCAGCTCTGCCTGTGCGTCATCGAACTGCACATGGGTGTAGACGTTCAGCGTCACGCTGATGTCCGAATGACCCATGATATACTGCAATGTCTTAGGGTTCATTCCGGATTTCGCCATATTGGAACAGAAGGTGTGTCTGCATACATGAGGAGTCACTTTGGGCATCTGGATACGATAGATCTTGTTGTATTTCTCGACAATGTGCTGCAGGTATTTCTCCCAGTGCAGTGCAACCATCGGTCTGTCGTTCTTGTCCAAGAACAGGAATCCGGCATATCCATCTACCATCGGCTCCACTTTCGGTGCCACACGATTGGCGAGAATACGGCGGAAACACGCCACCACTTCCTCGCTCATCGGCACATAGCGGATACCGCTTTCCGTCTTGGGGTCCTGGATCACATATTGCATCTGCGATGTTCTCTGCAGCTGATGGTCAACCTTGATACGCTTCTGATCGAACTCGATATCGGAAAAGGTCAATCCACAAAATTCTGAAATACGCAGCCCCGTGTTAAAGAGGATATAGATCGCATCGTAGTATCGGCAGAAGTACTTATCTTCCTTGATAAACTTCAGAAGTTCACGCTCCTGCTTTCGGGTAATTGCTTCTCTGGTGACGGAGTCATTCACGATCACCGATGCCAGTTCAAATCCAAATGGATTCTTACGGATCAGGTCATCGTCTACCGCCAACTGAAAAGCCGGTCTCAGAACACCTCTGATAGAGTGAATGGAGCTATACCCTCTGCCATCCACCTGCTGAAGCTTGATCAACCATGCTTTTGCATCAGACAGGCGCACCTTGTCAATGCGCAGCTTTCCAAACGCTTCTTTATTCAGGATATTGATCACGGTCTTATATCCAGCACGGGTGTTGTGGCTCACTCCGGTCTTCAAAGACACATACTTTTCTACCAGTTCAACTACCGTATAATTACCGCCATTGGTAACGATGTGGTCAAACAGATCTGCCTGAATCTGTTTTTCCTTCTCTCTCAGCGAAAACTCTCGCTTTCTGCCCTTGGGTGTCGGATCGTTCTTGTCCAAACGCCAACTGTATACATTCTTCTCCTTGCCGTCCTCGTCAATATATCGGTAACGATACCTCCCATCTGTACGCTGGTATTCGCCTTCACGCAAAATCCGGTTACGATTGTCTCGTCTTTTTTCGCTCATGGAATCTCTCCTTTCAAGAAAGGAGAGCCAGACTTGCGATAACATTGTATCACAAATCTGGCTCTCAGTATAGTTGTATCATGTGAAAACGGCAGTTCTGCCGCATTATTTTTTTAGAATTTATACTGCGGTAGCCTGATCCAGATACCGCTCGAACTTCTCCCGCTTGATCAGCGCCCGATTTCCGTTCATAACATAGAAATCTTCGTGCGGGTTCTGGTCGATCAGCATCCGCAGTTTTCCTTCACCGATGTGATAGTAGCCAGCTGCTTCCTCAATGGTCAGCGTGTATCTGCGCCACACCGGAATGTCAAAATAGTTCTTCTCGCTCACATTGCTCTTGCTATTTGCCATAGGCATTTACCTCCATATATCAGTTCGTTGTGCAGGGATGGGGCGTTCCGAACCCTGCGTTTTTATGTGCTGCGTGCATTTCAATACCTCCTAAAGCCGGGCAAGGGAGAACCGGAAACAGAAACCGGAAACCGGCTTCTAAAAACCAGATTCTTCCTTGGCGGCAGCTGTCTTTGCTATTTTGGTTTTTCTTGAATTTCTTTGTTGCTTTCGTTTCCATAGAAGAAAAAGCCCTGCGGGACAAGGTTTTTCCCGGAAACCGATATGGCAACGGATTGGATATGAAACAGGAAACCATGCTCCTTTCTTAAAACGGCAGCTCCATCTGGCTGCATTCTTCCTCGGTCAGTTCACGGAAGCCATCCAAAGGAGTTGCCCCTGTTTCCGTCATTTCGTTTCCACGCATCCAACCCCTTTGCTTGCCGTACTTCTTATAGCTTCTGGGATTGGGATAAGGTATCCAGCCTGTCACTGACTGGTTCATAATTTCGTTGATCTCCCGTATCTCCCACGATTTCGGCTCGTCAAAGCGTCCCAAAGCTTCGTGATGGAGCAGCTTGGAGCAAACCATATCTCCATCAAAATCGTCCAGAAACGCCTGTATCACGCCCACCTTGGTATCCTCCGGCATGAACTGCTTTTGCAGGAGAACCAACTGATCGTTCATTTCTTTAGACAGCTTCAGCTGCACCTTTCCTCGCCGGTAAAGGGTCATAGCTTCCGCCCACAGCTGATCCATATACCGCCGGGATGCTGCTTCATCTTCCAGAATATGAACCTCTGCCTGTTCGGGATGTACCATGACGGGCAGAAAACGGCGGTTTCCGCTGCGGTCAAGGGGCAGAAAGTCCAACGCATTGGAAGTACCGCCAAACACACATTGCCGCAGCCTGTCCTCCGGCTCGGTAGCATAGGGGACTTTGTAAGTCTCCTTAGAACGACTAAGAAAAGATTTGATATCCTCTATGCTCCGGGCATTGGCTGTGGCAATCATCTCCGACATTTCTATGATCCAGTGTCCCTGCATCTTGCGGAACACATTGTCGTCATCAATCTTCTTCAGGTCATCGGAGAACCATTCATCCTTGCAGGCCAGAAAGCGAAAGAAGGAAGATTTACCGGTTCCTTGTCCGCCTACCAGACAGAGCATCAGTTCAAACTTGCAGCCCGGTCTGAATACCCGGTGAATGGCTCCCAGCAGAAACAGCCGCATGACTTCGGTACCATACGCACATATTTCTGCACCCAGGAAGTGATGAAGTACACAAGGGATACGCTCCGTGCCATCCCATTCCAGGCGGTTCAGATACTCCCGGATCGGGTGGTATTGATTCTGGTGCGCAACCACCGTCAGCGCCCTTCGAATGCGGTTTTCGTTGTTCAGCCCGTATCGTTTTTCCAGATACAGCATGAGGTAGTTGAAATCCGTGTCGCTCATGGCAGAGGTGGTACGCTCCCACCACAGGGGCTTGCAGATGTCAATGCGCCCGGTGAGGATGTTATAGCCGATGGCTCCATGCAGTACCGGGTCAGACTGAAAGACCTGATACACATTCTGCATGGTGTTTTTCACCTGCCCTTTATCGTTCACCTCCAGAAGCTCCTTGACTTCCTCCGGGGTCTGGCAGAGCCGGTTCTCTGCCAGCATCTTCAAGTTCTCTCTCAGCTCCGGTGCCAAGCTCTGATAATCGCCGTTCAAGTTTCATCACTTCCTTTCCGTAATCTTTGATAAGTGCCGCTCGCTCCTCGACGGGATCGTACAGCAGCACATCCAGCAAGTACTCGATGTGGTTTTTCTTTTGCAGGGCTTCCACGAACAATGGATGCCATGTTTCATCTTCCGGTTTTGGGGCATATGCCCATTCCCAACGCCGGAGCAGATGATAATAATCTGATAATACCCGGAAGCATCTGGCTTCCAGTTCCCGATACATTTGCTCCTCCGATTTCTCTCTGATAGTCTTTTTCACCGTTTCCTTTCTCTTCTGATGTGTGTAGGGAATTTGAAAGTCTGCAGCCAGTTTTTCGGCGGCGGACTTTGCATCTAACCCATATAGCTTTGCTGTAAAATCAATCACATCTCCATCGGCACCGCAGCCGAAGCAATGGAACCGCTTGTCCACTTTCATACTGGGTGTCCGATCATTGTGAAAAGGGCAGTTGGCTTTTCCTGCCCGGTTGACATGAATGCCGTAGCTCTCTGCCGCCTGTCGGGTTGTGACGGTCTGTTTGACCGCTTCAAATACATTCATTGCGTCCTCCTTTCGGGGAACAACAAAGGCACCCGACATTTTCGTAGAGAAAACGGCAAGTGCCTGTTAGAGTTCCATATTCTGTTTTTTGTGCTGCGGAGATTTCTGCTCCGGCTGTTGTTTCTTCTGTTCCTGTTCGAACTTCAATCTTTCGGTAACGGAGTGCTTCGGTTCGGGCTTCTTCTCAACTGCCTGTTCCGGCGTGAGGACTTTACCGACCCAGTAGCGAATATCTCTCATTGGCTGCAATTCCTCTTTGACGGTAGCAAGCTGTCCGGCAAGCTCGGCGTGGGTCGCTTTCAGACCGTCGTATTCTGTTTGCAGGGCATCCAGATTTACATTCAAATCAACACCATGCTTTTTCAGAGTGCGGTACGCCTTGTTGTAGGAAGTCAGCTCGTCCTTATGCTTTTCAGCAAAGGCAGCTTGTCTTGTTTTCCAACCGATTTTGATATATTTGTCATGGACTGCCTTGTGGGTCTGGCAGTCTGCCACGGCGTTCTGAATACCGGTAATGACTTTCATACGGGCAGATGCCTTCTTCATATCGGCATTGATGGCTCTGGCTTTTTCGTTCACGCCTTGCAGGGCAGTGTCCAAATCTTCCAGAGTGAATAGTTCATGCTCCTTCAAATAGACCACAGCCTTGGAGACAGCTTTCAGATCATCCGCTGCGCCTTTCTGCTGTCCATATCTTGACCATTGGCTGCGTTCTGCCTTTCGCAGATTCATATAATCACGGAGCAGATTGGAAAGATCGGGCGAAGCATTTTTCTTTTCTGCTTCCATTTCCGCAAAGGCTTCTTTGGTAGCTTCCAGAATATCCGCAATCCAGTTTCGCAGATTTTTGATGGTACTACGGATAGCGTTCATCATGCGGTTAGCGGCTTTGATATCCCGGTTGAGATTGCCGATGTTGGTTTCAATGCCCTTGCGTTCCAGAGCAGACACGGCGGCTCCCATGTGGACAGTCGGGATAATATCAAGTCCCTGTCTTTCATAGGAACGCATATCCACACGCTCGGCACTTCCGGCAAGCTCCAGAAATTTATTCTGAATGACTTCCCATCCGTGTCGCCATTCCTCGGCGTGGTACTGTTCGTTCCAGTCAACGGTATCTTCCTTATGGCTTTTCCATCTGCCGGACGGGAGTTTGATACGCTCGCCGTTCTCGTCAAGGTCATAAACCTTTCGGCTCTTGGGCACCCACTTTCCGTTTTCGTCAATGGCTCGCATCGTCAGCATAATGTGGCAGTGGGGATTGTGTCCCGGTGGGTCGGGGTCATGGATTGCACAATCACAACACATTCCCTTTGACACAAAATGCTCTTGGCAGTATTCCTGCATCATCTGCGGACACATTTCAAGCGGCACTTCTCTCGGCAGGGCAACAACGAAACGCCTTGCAAGCTGTGAGTTCCATTGCTTCTCCACTTCCTCGGCAGAGTTCCAGAGCGTTGCTCGATCTGCGTATTCGGGTGGGGCATTGGTCGGCAGCATGATTTCCGTGTAAACAACCTCATGCTGTTTTCTGCGGTGGTCTTTGTGCTTCTGATCGTACTCGGAAAACAGTTTTTCTCCAGCTTGGTAGGCAGCTCCGGCAACGGCAGAGTTGCCCTTGCTTCTCTGAACAATTCGTATGTTCAGATGGGGTACTGGCATTTTGTTTGAACCTCCTTTCGGTGCGTTATCAACTCGCTGCCGGGGAATGATTGTGCCTGCAATCATTCCCTGGCGGCAAGTCCACAAAGGGGTAGCTGGCAAAGCCAGCGCAGGGGAAGTGTAGCTTCCCCTGGATGATTGGAGCAAAGGACTTTTGCGGAAATCATCAAGCTCCCTGCAAGGGGCTTTCGGCAGAACGCAATCACCATCTTTAGGTGGTGTATAATTGCGCCCTATTCAAGAATAGGGTTTTAGCCCCCGTCCGATTGTCCAATTTCCTTTCGTTTCTCAATCAGCATATTCAGCTTCTTTTGCACCGCTTCGCTGTGGAAGATGAAAGACAAAAGCTCCATCACATCATCATCGGTCAAAGTGGTTGGCTCTCTCAAAAAGGTTTCCAACATACCGGCACGGGTACAAAGCCGATGGGTTCTCTCGCTTCGGGTCAGGCGCTTGATTTCGCTTTCCAGTCGCTTTTCCTTGTGCTTGGCTGCGGTCAGCTTTTTCTCGGCTACATACTTCTGGTGCTTCAATTTTTCCAACTGTTCATTCGCCAATCGCATCACCCCCGTTTCACCCAAACAATGTCATAACCCAGAGCATCAGCCAACTCCACCGCTTCGCCGTAGCGCAGGCTCCCACGCTTCAACTTACCGGACAGATTTGGGACGCTGCTGCTCCATCCATACTCGTCTGCCAGATAATCCACCACCTCGCTCATGGTCATGCCAGCCCGGACAATGTAGGATTTGATCTCGTTTCGATACAATTCAGACTTTTTCTTCTTCAATTCACATTTCCTCCATTCTTTTTTGTTCGTGATATGGTATAATTTGTTTATTAAACAGCAAGGGCCGTACAGTGTTTCGTGACGAAAACAGAGAATCATCGTTTCACTCAGAATTTTTGTAACGATATCCTGTACATAAGGGGCAGTATCCATATTTGCTGTTTAACTTGTTTTTTTGTGAAATAACGAAAACCTTCATTCTATGCCGTACCCTGTACGCTGTTGAGTGCATCACTCATTGGTATAGATAGCAACACAAAAAGAGTGGTTTTTTCGCTGATTTCACATGGTTTGAATTTAACCCGTGATTTTTGAGTGCCGTTCTGTCCGAATGTCGTTCCTGCCCGGAGATCTTCCCGGCGTTTTCTCCCCGTTGGTACGCTCGTGCTTTTCACAGTCGTGGCGATACTTCGCTGGGGGACATATCCCATTCGGACGGTCATTCAGTTTTCAAAGTGCATCGGTGATTTACAAGTACAGTTTAGCGAAAAAAGACGCTCTCTCCCGTATGTCCAAAAGGTAGGAAAAGAGCGTAAAAATGCGTGGATTTCCACGCTTATGGAAATGGAGATGAAATATGCAACCGAAACTCACTGTTCAGGAAAGATTGAAAGATCTGCGTGTTGTAGATTTTAAGTTGACGCTGGAAGAATTGGCAGAACGCACCGGTCTGTCCCGTTCCGCCTTGGGAAAATATGAATCTGATGAAACCGCAAAAGACATCAGCCCCTTTGCGATCCAAACTCTCGCCAAGTTCTATGGCGTGTCCACGGACTACCTGCTTGGTCTGACAGAAAATAAAAATCACCCAAACACAGAGCTGAACGCTCTGCATTTGAGTGATGATGCAATTACTGTATTAACTTCCGGGAACTTCAACCACCGGTTGCTTTCTGAAATGATCTGCCACAAAGATTTTCAGCGCATGATGCTGGATGCAGAAATCTATGTTGACCGTATTGCTGATATGCGGATCACCAACATGAATGCCGCCATGGAAGCTGTCCGGCAATCTGTGATTAAGAAAAAAGGAAATGACCAGGAGGACTTGTATCTGCGCACTTTGGAACTGGCACAGGTGCAGGAAGATGAGTATTTCGGTCATGTGATCTCCAAAGATCTGACCGGCATTCTCCGTGACATTCGTGATACGCACCGTAAGGATGCTACCACTGCGGACGAGAGTTGTGCCGCTCTGGAAGTCCAGAAACAATTACAGGATGCCATGGACTACAAGGGCAGCACCGAAGAAAAGAAAGCCCGTTTGTTCCTTGCTAACCTCGGCATTGACTACGATGCACTTACCATGGAGCAGTTTGCAAATCTGATTGAAGTACTGAAGCTGTCCAAGCACATGAACAGCCCAATCAGTCAGAGAGGAAAAGGCAGCATGACTCATGGCAAGGGAAAAAGAAAACGGAAGTAACTCAGGTATAAACGTAAAAGGGACTGTTGCAAATCCAATTTTTGCAACAGTCCCTTTTATGATAATTATAAATTTGCGTTAAATATGCTGCTCATAAATACCTGCGCATGATAACCGCCACTTTCTCCAACACCTTCAACCAATTTGTAGTTCTTTTTCAGTATGTCGAAAAGGTTGGTCATTTCAAAGCACGAATGTTTTGGGAAGTTCATCAGATTGAAGATAAACTTATCATCGGACAGTTCGTAAACAACACCTTCGTCAAATGTTATTTTTCCGGTCCTAATGTCTTTCATTCCCAGCAGATCAGAACTAAAGTCTCGTTTTACAAAATAAATATTCCAGTTACCATTGTATACCGTAGAGTCATTATCTCTAATAAAATCTATAAAATCGAAAGCTTCATCTGCAGCCTCAGGAATTGAGAGAAATTTAGCGTAAATCGCCTTAATGATCTGATACTTGGTATGTTGTTGAAAACCATTTATCGATTTGGGGTTTCCGTCAAGATTAAAAAACCTTAGGTATGCTTCATCATACTTTCCTAAGAATGTATTGCATTTACGGCACAGAGTTCTGGCAGTTCTCCCTTTCGGAAATAAAGATGTAGATAACTGAGTATCAAAAATATCTCCAGTAATATTCTCAAGAGGTTCGCCGTGATTCAACTTTTCTCCAATCTCGGCACGTACACTCTCCGAAATAAATGTATCAAACATTTTGCCGAGATCGACAGCAACAACATCTTCATTTCCTGTGTTTCGTGCAGGATAGTGTTCCTCACTCATATCACTATCAGAATAATAATTGCCGCATAATCTGCACTGGTGTTGTTTGTCATCATAAACTGCCATGAGATACAATCCTTTTCTCTTCATCTGTAATCCTTGGACAATGTGCCGATAGGATGAATTTAGCTTTTTCTCTTAGAACGGGAAATTCTCATTTTCGGTTTCCGGTTCAAAAATGCCAGGTTGTTGATTCGGGGACTCAGAAAGTACGGCAATCAAATCTACAATTCGCTGGTAAAGCTCATCAAAGGTTAGTATCAACACATTGCTCAGACTATTGCGGAAATTTTCAAACGCCGCAACTTGCCCTGGGGTTAGCGAAGCCATTTTTCCGATAATTACAACGCATTTGGGGGACAAGACTTCAAAAGGCTCCGAACCCTGGTGACACAGAGAATAATAGTCCTTTGTAAGCTTATCTCTGTAATTTAGAACTTGATTTACGGCTCCGCTCAACTCATAGCTAAAGCTGTATGTACCTCTATACTGGTTTCCGATAAGCTCGGTACATGGTGTTTTGATCTCGATCAACGCCACATTCTGAGACAGACTGTTCTGATAAATGAAGTCGCATAGATTTCCACCGCTGTTGTTAATTCCTTTGCCGCCGACATACGCTTTATCTGCAAATATCGTACAAGGGCAAGCAAAGATTTGAGCCAATACCCATTGATGCTCTTTGAAAACAGTGGTCTGCCAAAACTCCTCACTATCATTTTCGAGATTGTCTTCCATGAGCTTTGCAACTCTTTGGAGTTTTTCGATGTTCAAAGAAGTTGTTAGGTGCTGTAAATTTTCATCCTGTAGCTCTGTCAGGCTTCTTTTTAACGATTCCAAAGAACTTGTCTGAGTGATGAGACGAAGCAATGTCTTCACAAGATCATAATTTTCTTCGTTACCAATCATCCGAGCTGCGGAAGGGTCGTTTTGGATGATTGAAAGGAATTGACGAAAACTGCTGTCTACTCTGGTGTAAGTAGCTGAACCATATGGGATTTCGCCCATGTCTTCATACAGCGCATACAGCCGTTTCAAACCTTGGTAAAGCTCATATGTTTCACTTGTGCTTAGATTGAGTTCCATCCAATCTCCGACTTTGACAGAGCCACGAGAAACCTTGCCAGCTGATCCTGTGGTATCACTCGGAAAGACTACATCGTTCTTCCGCTTCTTTTCGTACAGAAGTTTGCCGGAAACCGATTTATGGGGTTCTTTTTCGTTGTCTACGAGTGTTGGACAGAACTTGAACCGGATCATTTCCGTTTGGCTCAAGACTACCGGTGACGCATCCGCTGTGACAGCAGAGGTGGATATAACATCAACTGTATCAGTTGTCATATCATGAACTTTCGGTATATGTAGGCCGATTTTCAAATCAATTCCACCCTTCACAGCTTGATAATAGTATTTGTCATCCTCTTCCTAACCGGCGTGTCTGCATCTTTTTCCAGATAGCACGGCATTTACGGCATATCTCAGGATCGATCCCCAATGTGTCTACAAGTAGTTCTTTGTCAACAACGTCCAGCGCAAGTTCAATGTCCTCATCATTGCGCACTATAGCGTCAATATGCTCAAGCAGTTTGTTCCTAAGCTCAGGATCAATCCTTTCCACTTTGGGAATCAGAATATTGCCCATCTCACCGGGTAAGATTTCAAGCACACCGCCGCCATAGCTCCGTCCACAAATTTCGGTGAAAGCAAAGGAGATGCTGTTATAGTAGGCCAGAAGGACATTCTGCGAATCAACGCCATCGTTAAATTTCATGCGGTGCATTGTGTCTGTTGACACTGCATCACATTCATTCAACACGAACTTAGGGTAGAAATTATTTCTTCTCAAGAAAAATGCGTCCGGAATCCACACAGAAGGAACAATATACCATCTATCCCGGATAGAGCATTTGTAGCCCTCGTGTTCACCGTTTGTTTCACCCAGCAAAATATACTCTTTGTGCTTAGTGGGATATTCATCATACGGAATCTCAGGGAAGCTGATTAGGCGTGCTCGTTTTCCCGATGCTTTATTATCTTCCCAATCTGCCGATGTGAAATATATTCCATGAGCATGAGAACTTCTGCCAATCAGAGGAAGTGTTACATCGCTCAACTGATATTGTTCGGAGGTTTCTTCTGTTATGGAAAAGTAACCATTATTGCCTGTTGTAATTCCAACATTGATAATTCCGTATTCGGAGAATTTTGCAAAGCGTTTGTCTGCACGAAGTTCCTGAATGAGTGCCATTTCTTCTGCGTTTACGAAATACTTAGTCCACTTTTCCTTGACATGCTGCATCTTCTGGAATCCATTTTGGGACAGATCCAACTGAGCGAAACCGCTAAGGTCATTCATTTCAATGATGCGAATACCCTTTTCTTCTTCGCCTTTCTCGCCAATAAACACAACGACTTCTTGCTCGATGTCAGGGAACACAAGCTGTTCAAATGTGATTAGAGTGATTTTCGCAAGATTATTGGCCAAATATAGGCGCAGATCCTCCGCATACGCAACTTGAAGTATCTCAGCTGGAATAACAAACGCTATCTTACCTTTTTCGGACAATAGCTGTACACAAGCTACGATAAACGCAACCCATGCATTTATCAATTTATTCGCTTTCATACCATGCGAAGTCAAAATTTGAGATTGCATTTCTCGCTGGCTTTCTTTCAGATATTGATAGCGAATATAAGGGGGATTGCCCAAAATTAAATCGTACTGTTCCTTGCCAAGAACACGATTATAGAAGTCGAAAAAGTCTTCGGTGCATACTTCGATTTGTTCAAATTCAGAATACCTATCACGAACTTTCTCGGCTTCGTCAGGTTCGATTTCAACAGCTGTTAGTTTATCCACCTTATTCAGAAGATTAAGGTTCTGTAGCGCATCAAGAAATACTCCATCACCGCAACTTGGTTCCAAGACGGTAGAGATATTTTGAGACGCAAAAAGCTCCACCATTGCATCTGCAAGCTGCAATGGCGTATAATACGCTCCTCTTAGTTTCTGTTCTGAACTATCCTTTTTGAGTCTCATCGTTAATACCTCGCTTAATAATCGAGTCTATATACCCGATCAATCAATCCCTGAATCTCGGAGATAAGTGTTTCTTTCTGTCTCTGCAACAGATTTGCAATGCGCTTTGCGGGACGGCCAGACAGTGCATCATTGATTTCGTAAATCTCTCGACTTGCTGCTACCACTCTGTCGTGAATGGCTTTTTGTTCTTCTACGGCAAAATCCAACTCAACAAAGGGTAGTGTAGAGAGAACGAATGTACCACGAGCAGTAAATCCGCCTTCAAAATCGCTGCCTACGATCTCCAAGATTCGCTCTGTAATGGGGTTTGACAGCCATGCCTGGATGTATTCAAGTGCGTACGGACTACCATCTTTTTTGCTAACTGCACAATATCCAGCAGTACCACCTGACGCAATCAGAATATCATTCGTATCCATCGCATACATGGGTTCTTTGCTCAACACGCCAACTATCAATTTGGGTGTGTTAATAAAGGCGGTCAAGGCTTGTGTTCTGCCATACTGGTACCATGTATCTGCAGTGGCGTTTGGAACGTCACGAGTTCCATCACGGGAAACGCACTTAGGAACCAGACGATCATAATGTTCTAAGAGATAAGCGTATGTTCCCGGATAACTGCTTTGCATCTCATCTATGCGGATAAGATGTCCGTTGTTATCGTAGGGGAAAATAATCTGCTTGTCAGTCGCAAGAACACTATACGAATTCAGGCCCTTCTCGGCTTTTTTTGTTGGCTTAAAATAAGGGCGAAGCAAGGCCTTCTCAATAGTATAATTATTGCCATCCCTGCTAATTTCAACAGTATCGGCATATTCGGACACAATTTCGTCTGAGGAGAACCAATATATGGGCGTTGGCCTTTCTGCACTTGTCTGAATGCCGTTAAATATCTCTGCGTGTTTTGTAATGGGGACAGATACTTCATCCAACCTCTGGAGCATTGTCAAAAACTCAAAGTCAGTTGTCAATCTCCATGGCAGCTTGTTCAATACGGAAGAATTAAGCTCAATGGAACTCACTTCTTCTCCTGCCCACAGTTTGTTAGCAGAATCAACGCTGCTGTAAACAAAACTCGTCTGCTTCGCCTTGGAAAGTAAAATGATCGAGCTGTAAATGGTTTTATCCTCAAACAGTTGGGCATCACCAAAGTCATCCAGACTGACGAGCATTCGTTCTTTTGCAATCAAGCTACGCAATTTCTCGCCAGCACCAATCTTGAAAAATTTATTGGGTACAATATAGCATACCAAGCCATTTTCGTTGATCTTATTGATTGCCTGCTCTATGAAAATAAAGTACTTGTCAAATTGCTTATGCGATGTCTTGTACTTCTTTTTATAGACTTCCACTTCTGCACTCGGCAACAATGCGTGCATTCCCTCGGTATTCACATACGGAGGATTGCCGATAATTACATCAAATCCGCATCCGTTGTTAATTCCGTTCCAATCAAAGGGGACAATCTCCATCAGCTGATGGTTGGCACCGCTAATTCCATTCAATTCGGTATGGCTGACAAGGGAGTTTCCAAATTGGATGTTGTCACCCAAATCAGGGAGAATCGGGACAACCTCCGCCACAGAAGGTGCAGTTTCATCTTCAATTAGCTTAATTAACAAAGAGAACTTAGCAACTTCGACAGCATGGATGTCAATATCTATGCCGAAAATGCAGGAACAAAGAATGTCTTTTTTCTCTTGGAGGGGCAGTTTATACAAGTCAATGCCCGTCTCAATTAAATGATCTGTCTGCCCGTTGCTGATATACCATTGCACGCAGTAATCCTGCAAATAGGCAAATGCTTCTTCCAAGAAAATACCAGAGCCGCAAGCAATATCAGCAACACTGACATTCAAAATCTCAGAAGGAGTTTTTCCTTCACACACATTGGAAAGTGTTTTATCGACCATATATTTGACGATTTCCGTGGGTGTCGTAACAACAGATCTGTTCTGGCAATCTTTCTTCTTGCCAAGACCAATGGTATTATTTTCGAGCAGCACTAATTGTTCGGTTAAGAATATCTCGTAAATCTTGCCAAGCAAATTCGGCTCGATAATATTAAACAAATAAGGACTCTGGGGATAATACAAATCCTCGATCATGTCCTTAATAACTTCGCAGGAAAGATCGAAAATAATGTCTTCACCGGAAAACATACCAGAATTGTAGCGTCGATCAGCAGAACGGAACAATTCCTCCAGTTTGGATTGCAGTTGATCGGCATCTGTAATGGTGTCTTTCAACTTGTGATACAGCGGCAGATTCTTATCTTCACAAATTCTCAGGAAAACGATTTGGTTAATAAACTCCTGAACAACATCGTTTAACACTTCTAACGACGCATAGCGGCCACCCTGAGCATACAGTTCGTTGCTAAGAGCCACACGCCATTCGTTGATTTGAGAAAGAAACAGTGTATCAACCTGCTGGGTTTGTCCTCCGGTTGCAGGGAAGTTTGCATCCAAATAAGCATCAAAATCACCAGAGTAAACGGTGTCTCTTGCAATCAACCCTACAATTTCTTCAATCTTTTCTACATACTCAGTGTAATGATACAGTCGATATCTTGCTACAGCACATCCGTCATCTTCGTGAGCAATATGGCAGGTATCGTAGATTGCCAGATATTCAAAATTCGTGAGAACAGCCAGACGATGCTTTGCGTTCCAACCGTACTTTCTGGTCTGGATTGCCGGATCTGCATCTCTGGTAATATCCACCGCAGGCTTCTTTGCTTCTACAAAGAATTTAGGCACACCCCTGAGCGTAATGGTATAGTCAGGCCGATCGGTTCGGGTAGAATAATTCTCCGCAATAACTTCTCGATACTGAGGTGCCAACCCTTTTTCATTTGCAACATCCCAACCCAAGAGTTTTAACAGAGGATCAATGTATTCAATTCGGCAAGAATGCTCATTATAAGCATTTCTTGCATCCTTATAGAAGTCAATACTGGCATGGAAACGATCTACAAGGTTTTGTAATTCAGTTAGGTTAGTCATGGCTGTACGCTGCCTTTCTTTTATCGTTTGTCGGCTTTTCTGCATTTTCTGGAATGATCCAAATTCTACTCATGCGAGTAGCACCGTCAATACGATTCGACTTGCACAGAATTTGAACTTGTCTGGGAGTGATTCCCCACTTTACAGCAGCTTCCTGGACTGTAATATATCCATTCATAACAAACACCTCGCAAATCACGATACAAAAAACCATTATAATTATATTCGCTTAAACGAAATAAATCAAGTGGTTCCATAAAAATAACACGCCGTCCATAGGGGATTCCTATAGGCGGCGTGTTGCTCAACTATCTAAATATTCGATTATTCTTCCATGACTTCCAACATCATCCTGGCACCCAGCTTAAAGCCATTTTGGAATATCAGGCAATCCGTGATGGTCTGATACTCCCGTACACAATCGGCGTACTTCTCAAACAATTCTTTCTGCTCGTCTGTCAGGGTAGCTTTGAGTTTTTCTTCATTCCTGCAGATCAGCTCCTGCAGTTTCTTGTACTCCTTAGAAGAAGTGTCGTACTCTGTGGGCTCAATGTTGCCGTACCAAAATTCTTCCAGTAGTCTCATGCCACATCCTCCCCGTAAATCAGTTCCCGGAGGATGATTTCCTCTGCCCGGTTGCGGATGCTGTTCATAGCACTAACCCACGCCATCTGGTCGGCTGCCTTCATTTCCTCGGTCACGCCCTCAGTGGCCTTCATCTGCTCAATAATCAGGGACAACCGCTCCTGCGCCTGTTCGTTCAGATCAGCAAGGTATGTCCAGAACTGGCCGCTAAGAATCAGGTCATTGTAAAGGATCGGGCGATGCTCTTTGAGGTAGTCACGGTGCATCCGTCCCCATTTACCAATGAGGCGCCGTTCCTCGGAGGACAGGGTAAGAACCGGAATATAATAATCGCCAATGAGTTTATACCAAAGGCCATTGTTCTCATCATAAATGTGTTTCTTCATCTCAGTCATAGTAGTGATCTCCTTATTCTGGTATTAGAATCCGCAAGTCTGACTCTCCAGAAATATTGGTAAATCTTTGGTAAATTTGAGATCGAAACACAAAAAACGCTTAAAAACGGGGCTTATGAGACGATATGAGACTTTTTATCCTGCCCGGTAAATCCTGCCATGACACACAAAAAGGATTTTTATCATCTTTTGTAACTCCTCATAAGTCCTGTGTTTTTCTCAAGTACTTGCTTATTACAGGCAGGTGTACTTTTTTGTACTGCCTGAGTCATGAAAAGAAAGGAGAGCCAGACTTGCACTCTTATCATAGCACAAGTTTGACTCTCCGCATAGTTTTACCATGAAAGATCGATAAGCTTGAAATTAAGTCGACGTGTGTTGTCGGTACCGCCATTGGTGAGCATGATCGCCCTGGCGCTATGGACTGGGGAGCCCTTTTCTCCACCGAGCCGTGTTTGGAGATGTATCGTAGAGAAGGTCATCGATTGAAAAAACGGTACAGGAAGGTGACCACCTGGGCCCGGGTACAGGTTAGCGTGGGAGAGAAGGTGGCGGCGCTGGTGCCGGTGGTGATGTCCTCATCCAGCGCCCACTTGACGGGGAACCAGAAGTAATCTCCCACATGCACATCGGAAAAGCCAACAGGGCCGCTGGGTTTTTTGAGAGGGTAGTCGCTGCGCCACAGGAAGGTAACCACTTCGGCTCGGCTGCAGACGGCATTGGGCGAGAAGGTGGTGGGAGTAGAACCAGTGGTAATGTTATTCTCTGCCGCCCACAGAACTGCGTCATAGTAAAAAGTATCTTTCTTTACATCTTTGAACGGGTTATCTGTGGAATCGCTCTCCAGATCGTCCAGGCCAAAGGCACGCCACAGGAAGGTAACCACCTCCGAGCGGGTACAGGGCCGGTCGGGAGAGAAGGTATTGGGTCCGGTACCCGAGGTAATGCCGTTCTCCACCGCCCATTGGACTGCGTCGGCATACCAGGCGTTGGAGGGTACGTCAACAAAGGTAGACAGAGTACCGTCCACCGTCAGTTCATAGACCAGCCGGCAGCCACTGCCGTCCATAGCCTGGGCCACGATAGTGGCGGTCCCGGCCGACAGAGGTGTGACCAGTCCGGTATCGTCTACAGTGGCCACGGCAGGGTTGGAACTGGACCAGAATAGGCAGGGCAGACTAGCATTGGAGGGCTGGATCTGGGGCTCCAGCCGGAAGGCCTGGCCCTTTGTGACCGCGCCCTGGGCCTTCCCCTCCAGGGAAATGCCCTTGATCTTGGTCATCTGATCCATATTGTTGATCTGATGTGTTGGCGTCAAATCGCTCCCGCTTTGAGTCAGCCGGAGTTTTCCGTTACCGGTACCATAGACTTCTGCGTTGAGCGAACCGGTGATGGTGCCATTTCCCAGGATCTGATAGCTGTCAATTTTGACGGTATTCATGTCTGCATCGAGCTGTATGTACATCACCACCAGAGGCTCCTTGCCGTTGGGGGTGATGCGCAGATTGTAAAGGCCGTTTGCGTAGATGCCCAGGTAAAAAACATCCTTGCTGAGAAGCTGCCCGGTCACATCCGAGCTGCCGTGCTCGGTGATGCCGTCCAGATCGGCCTCCAGCAGGGTCTTTCCGGTGCTGTTGCGCAGAGAGGCCTCGCTGGCACCGCTGATCACCAGAATGTTGCTGCCCAAATGCTGGTCGGAAACCCGCTCTCCGTGACACAAAGCCAGATCCCAGTCAATGATCTCACGGTCGGCGATGGCAATCTCATAGGAATTGCTGTTCTGATTGCCCAGATGTAGGATGCCCTGCACCATGGATTTTTGACTGGCATCCAGATAGTCCTGATATTCCCGCAGGGCGTAAAGTTCACACTGCCGCAGAATCGTATAGGCCGCATCAAAGGCCAGTGCCGTATTGGGGTTGGGATTTTGGAGCAGCGCGGAGCGATTTTCCTGGAGAATGGTGTACACCGCCTGTTCCACATGGTAGTTGGCACGGATCATGGTCCGGCTGAGGACCAGCTGATCGTTGCTGGTAATGGCGTTGGAAATGGCCCATCCCAAGTGATAGGCGGCCAGCGGTACCGTCACCGACGCACCCGTCAGCTTGGATACATATTTGGTGGCCAGGAAACTGGCGGCCGGAGCGCCCACCATGTCATAGAGCCGCCCGCCCAGATCCACGGCGATGTCGCCCCCCTTCATGAAGGCGGCAGCCAGCTCATCAGCCGTCATATACTGCTCGTACTTGGCCAGCGCCGCGCGGAACTGGATGGCCTGAACGCCGCTCATTCTGGAGGCGACGCTCCGCAGAACCTCCCGGGTATTCTCGCCCAGATTCACATAGGTCTCCACCAGCAGATAGTACTGGGCCGAATCGGAAAACCAGTCTACCACCTCCCCCGCCTCTCCGATTACCGCCAGCGCGGTGGCAAAACCCTCCACGCCCTCAATGCCTGTGAGCAGCGCGTTGAGGGTTTTTTCCCGCCCCACTTCTTTGACGCTGCTGTCGATGGCGCTTTTCAGCGTGTCATACAGGGCTGGATGTTTTGTCTGGAAGCTCTCCGGCTCCGTAAAGAGGTCCATGAGGTTGGTGCTGAAGGTGTCGTCGGGCACATAGTCCGGCTGCATTTTGTAGATCAGCTCCAATACGGAATTGCTCAGGTCAACCATCTCGGATTCCAGCGCTACGTGAGAACTCTGGGACTCCCCCATATTGGACAGCAGCTCCACCATCAGCGCGTCATAAGGATTTTCAAGGATGGTAAGGCGCTGGAAGTTGGTCGCTTCATCGGCGGTGTTGAGAAGATCATAGGCAATCTCCGCCGCCATCTGTCCGCCGGAGCTCTGGGCCTCGGCGATGTAGGCGGCAAAGCGGTGGTCCATCCGGTTGTCGTAAGTATCGCTTTCGGCAAACCAGACGTGGTCCTGCACATAGGTGTTGACGGCAGCGCTGGGGACCCACTCCGCCTCCTCCTTCGGCTTGCTGAAGGTAATGCTCAGTCCGGTGGGATCATAGCTGCCGGTCTTTCCCTGATAATAGGCCTGGACAGTGTAGGTATAAGTACGTCCTTCTTCCGCTGTGGTATCCATATAGGACGTACCGGTGGTTTCTCCAATTTTTTGGAAGCTGCCGCCCGACGATTTTCGCAGGATATAGTAGCCGTCAATGGTATAGGTGGTGTTCAAACTGTCCAGAGGGCGGGTCCAGGAAACCTGTACGCCGCTTTTGGTGCTGGTGACTTTCGTCATAATCGGGGTGGGGATGTTGGAGGAAGGCGAGGTGGTAGAGCCGCCGCCGGAGAGGTCTATGCCCTGCAGGACAGGGTAGGGGTAACTGCCGCTGTCCATGGTCCAGACGTTATCAAAGTCAAAGCCGCCGAAGCTGCTGCTCTTTTTCATCTGGTCGGCAGTCAGGGAGCGGAGGTTGGTGAGGGTGGGAGTGCCGTTGACCTTCTCATAGGCGGGCAGGTCGCCGGCCAGATAGTAGCAGTTGGAGGAGGCACCCGAAACGGACCCAAACAGCGCGCCGCAGCCGTAATCTCCGGCGAACGCGCCGGCAGTGACTGGGTTGTCCAGACGCACAGTGCCCACGTTGTAGCTGTTGTCCGCATAGCCGTTTTCGCCGGTGATCCCACCCACATAGGAGGCCCCGTCGGCGGTAATATCGCCGCAGTTGAAGCAGTTGCTGATGTTGGCGCTGGTGGCAGTAATGCCGCCGAGCCGCGAGCGGGAGGCGGTGCCATTTCCCGCCATCCGAACCTCCGCAGCGTTTATACAGGATTCGATCTCGGGTGTCCAAAGTCCGCTGACAATGCCGCCGATATAGGCGTATTGGTCGTGCTGAGTGATGGAACCGTAATTCTGGCAGTTGGAGATGGTTCCCTCCATGCTGCCGCTGATGCCGCCGACATAAGATGCATAGCCGTAGGATTCAATGGAACCGTTGTGGATACAGTTGGTGACAGTCAGATTGCTGTAGCTGGACTGACCGATAATGCCGCCTACCAACGGCTCATTAAAGCTGCCGCCCATATTGGTGGAACGGATGTCGCCTGTCATCCAGCAGGACTCCACCGGCTTCGCGCTGCTGAACTTTCCCACGATGCCGCCGATCATATTGGCGTTGCTGTCGATACCCCCCTGAAAATAGCAGTTGGAAATGGTGGTGTCATCTGTGGCATAGGCCACGATGCCGCCGATGATACCGTTCCATTGATCCTCGTATTGGGCAGAAATGGAGGCGTTTTCGATGCCTACATTCCGTATCTCCGCACCATTTTGATAAGTGGACGTATAACTGAACAGGCCGTTGCCGCCCTTCAGGTTGGAGATCACATGGCCGTTGCCCTCAAAAATGCCGGTAAAGGGTGCGTCGGAATCATTGCACAGCGGTTCCCAGGCATAGCCGGACAGGTTAATGTCGGCCATCAGGATGTAGTTTTCGTTTGGGGCGTCCGAGATGGCCAGCAGGTCGGCGGCGGTGTACACGCCGGTATATCCGGCAGGGACCTTGGTGACCTGGGATACCGGTACCAGAAAGTCGTCCAGCGCCGGTGCGGCGGGCTTGGGGGAGCTTGCCGCCCGGGCTTCTGGCACCAAAATGCTGAGCGGAGAAAACAGCCCCATCATCACCGCCAGGGTCAAAAGCCAGCTGATACCCGTTTTTCCCTTCAAAGAACGCTTCCTTTTCATTGTTTTCCCTCCCAGTATTCTCGGTAGCGGCGCTCATTCTCTTCCTCTTCCTGCCGGATGGCCTGCTGGATGAGGTCCGCCATCTGTGCCTCATAGGTTATGTCAAACAGGGTACGCTCCTGCTTCTCCGGCTCCTTCAGCGGGTCATAGGTCCCGTTGGCCGCGGCCCGGATGGCCTTTTCATCGAGGCTGCATATCAGCCAGACGACCAGCAGGAAGAGCAGGGGTAGAAGGCCGGGGAGCACCATAGCGACCAGGCTGCGGGTGGCCCCTTCCATACCGTTCAGGCCTACACTCTGATAAAAACCGGCCGGAATCAGCCCCACAAACCAGCCGGGCACAAAGCTGCCCAGTGTCCGGCGGAGACAGAAGCACAGTGCCGCCCCAGGCGGATAGCCTCGCCCCCATTTAGGGGACCGCCGTGTCAGCCGTTGGTAAGTCCGGAGCCACATTCCGGCCAGCAGAGCCAGCGAGACAAAAAAGAGAGCCAGCAGAGCAGGACGCCAGCCCTTCTGCCAGAAAACCATGCCGCAGTTGTACCACATCAGGAAGAAAAATACTGACAGGGCCTCCAGAAAGAGGATGGTGGCGGGAAAGCGCTTTTTGTGGGGCACATTGGCGGCACGGATGCCCAGAACGGAATAGACGGCCTGTTCCATTCCGTAACAGAGGAGATAGACAACAAAGACGCCGATGGGAATGGAAAAAATCCAATTTGCTATTATCCAGTTCAGCATAGCTGCACCTCTCATGTCAATGTACGGGCCAATTCCTCCAGAACTGCCGCGGTCTCGTCTCTGCTCAGCACCCCTTCACAGACTGGAAGGTGGAGGAGCCACTGATGGAAAGCTCTGCATAGGTTAGGCTCCCGCAGCTGTACCGAGCAAAATCCCCGTTGCAGCGGGAAACGTTCCGTCGTAAAAAAGCCGATCCCGGAACGCTGCGAGGTGGTCATACTCAGATAATCGGGGAACACGCCCTGGGAAAAGATCCGACCTACAATGTCGCCGGAGCGGATGTGTTCCGCCAGCGCAGTCATCAGCCAACGGCGTTCTTCCGGGGAAAAAGGTGCAACAAAGGCGGTGGGAAAGTCATCCAGTGCGCCGCTGGCGGAAAAGCGCTCCAATCCCTCCCGGGAAAAGAGGGTATAAAAACGCGTCGCTGTCCGCAGTTTGGCAAAACGCTTCCGGGCCACCTGGGCCAGACGATCCTGAAAGGGCAGATTGGAGCGCAGGTGGGCCGCAATGACAGCCTCGTCATAAAAACGGCCGAAACAGGGCTGTTCCATGACCATATAAAACCCGTCATGGTCGGTGCATCCGTCATAAGAGGCAAGGATCTCCACAGGATCGGTGGTATACTGAATCAGGTTATAGCAGCGGGAACAGAGGTTTTGAAAATGCCGGCGATAGCAGTTGACCTGATCCGCGCCCTGAAGCAGCATTGCCTGTTCTCCGTCCTCTGAAAGGCAGACCACACAGCTGTGCGTCACCAGAAAATAGGGGAAGGGATCGGTATAGCGGGCGGCGACGGTATTATCGTAATAATAATAAGGATGATAAGTTCGCCTGGAGAGAAGGCAGATGGGAAGGATGCGACAAAAGCACTCCAGATTATGCAGACTGATATCCTCCGCTGTCCCGGAAGCATCAAAGGCGATGATCTGACGGACTTCCCCGTTCATCCGGCCATCCAGATAGCGGCGCAGCAACTCTCCGATGAGAAAGGTATCGGTAGGCGGTACAGTAAGGGCAATCTGTGCGTCATCCCGCGTCAATTCCTGTGTAAGAACCATTCGGAGCAGAGGCTGCACATTGGTGACGCCAGAGAAAATGGAACGCTGGGCAGCATATTGTGTCAGATCCATCAGCAGCTGGCTTTCTTCAAAGGCGGGGGTCACAAAGTCCAGCTCTGCTAAATCGACAAATAACCTCCCTACCAGCTCTCGGGCCCGACGGATGCCTTCTTTTTCAAACTGCGCATCATAATAGACCCGCAGCCGCTGGCCCTCGGCTGGGGTCAGCCGAAGATGATAAATTATGGAGCTGAGGGAGTCGTAGGGCAGCACTCGCTGCCCTGCCAAAGCTTTGGAGAGTGCGGTCCGCTCCACACCGGATAGGCGGGACAAGGCGGAGACGGTCATTTTTTTGGCCTGCAGCAGGTCCCGCAGGTATTCGCTGAACAGCAGCAAAGACGTCACCTCCTGGTACAAGCTTACGAATAAAAGCAAATTTAGTATAACATAGATTTTTTACCAGAGGTGTGCACAGAAAAAACCGTTTTT
This sequence comes from Flavonifractor hominis, assembly GCF_040095835.1. Lineage (NCBI taxonomy): Bacteria > Bacillati > Bacillota > Clostridia > Eubacteriales > Oscillospiraceae > Flavonifractor > Flavonifractor hominis. The sequence continues at coordinate 52,209 of NZ_JBBMFT010000002.1, read as the reverse complement.
GCGCACAGCCTTTTGCACAGTGGACTGGGGCGAAAGTTGTGTTGGCTACCCGAGAAGAGCAGAGGGGCAATTGAAAAAGATGGAGAGAATATCAGCCATTTTTCAATTCCCGTCTGCTTGCAATACGGATACAAGTAGATTGAGCAACATCGAAAATCCAATCCAACTGCTTGGGAGAGGGTGTCTGACAAAAAATTTGGCCCCCGGGATTAGATCCCGGGGGCCAAATTAGAGAAGGGAGAATATCAAATTTAATTGCTCTGCCCTTGCACAAAGCGCATGAGCATGGTGGCTACCTCAGCGCGGCTGGCGGTGCCCTGGGGATCCAGAGCCGAGCCGTTCTTGCCGGTGAGGATGCCCTCGGCCACCGCCCACTCCATGGCGTCCTGCGCCCAGGAGGACACGGAGGCGGCGTCGGCAAAGCCGGTCAGGCTGCCCTCAGTAGCGGGGGAGCCGGCGTAGCGGTAGAGCATGACGGCCAGCTGCTCCCGGGTGATGGTGGCCTCGGGGTTGGTGCCGTCGGTGATGCCCTCGGCCACTGCCCAGGCCATGGCCTTCTCATACCAAGTGGCCCCGCCGGTGGTGTCCACCCCGTCCAGGCGGGCCAGGACGGTGAAGAACATGGCGCGGGTCATGGAGGCGTCGGGGGAGAAGGTGGTGTCAGAGGTGCCGTTGAACAGGCCCTCGCTCACCACATAGTCCACGGCCTCGCTGGCCCAGTGGGTGGCGGGCACGTCGGAGAAGGCGGGGGTCTCAGGCTCGCCGGGCTCAGTGGTCTCACCGGGCTGCTCAGGCTCAGTGGTCTCGCCGGGCTCCTCGGTCTCGGTGGGAGGCGTGGTATTCTCGTCCTCACCGGAGTCGCTGCCGTCGTTGTAGGAGCCAACCTGCACCAGGCACTGGGCGGTATAGCCGCCGTCGTTGGTGGTGACGGTGACGGTGGTCATACCCTCGCCCACCACGGTGAGGTAGCCCACGTCGTTGACGGTGACCACGTTCTCGTCGGCGCTGGTCCAGGTGACCGACTTGTCGTCAGCGTCGGCGGGCTCCACGGTGGCGATGAGCTGCTCACCCCGGGGACCGAAGTTGGAGTACAGGTACACGCTCTCCACGTTCAGCTTCACGCCGGTGACGTTGGTGACCGGGATGGCCTCATAGTTGGCCGTCAGGGTCACGGCATTGGCCGGCATGGTGATGGTCAGGGTAGTAGCGGTGTCATCCTCCAGCTCCACGCCCTCGGCGGTCCAGTTCACGAACTGCATGCCCGCCTCGGGAGCGTCGGCGGTGACGGTGATCTGGGCGCCGGCCTCGTACTCACCGGAGCCGGTGCCGCCGTTGACGGTGAGGGTATAGGTCTCCACCGGGGCGGCGGTGACGGTGACGGTAGCGGTGCCGGAGATCTCCTCGTTGGCCACGGAGGTGGCGGTGACGGTGAGGGTCTCGGCGGTCTCGTCCTCGGCCACGGTCAGCAGGCCGTCGTCGGAGATGGTGGTGGTCTCAGACTGAGCGTCCTCCACGCTCCAGGTCACGGCCTGGTCGGGCTCGTTCTCGCCAGTGACCACAGCGGTGAACTGCCGGGTGGTGCCCACCTGCACGCTGGCGGTGGCGGGGGAGACGGTGACGCCGGTGACCACGGGCTCATCGGCAAAGTTGATGGTGATGATCTTCTCATCGGTGACACCGGAGCCGTCATTGGCGGTGGCGGTTACCTTTACGGTGCCCTCTTCCTCGGCCGCGGTCAGCAGGCCCGTCTGGTCAATGGTGGCCAGTTGGGTCTCGCTGCCGTCCTCGGAGGTCACGGTCCAGGTGACGGTCTTGTCGGTAGCGTTCTCGGGCAGGACGGTGGCCACCATCTGCAGGGTACCGCCCTTCTCGGTGATCTTGTCGGTGGGAGCACTGACGGTGATAGACTCCACCTTCACATCAGTCGCACCCTCCTCAAACACGGCGGTGACGGTGACATCCTTGCCAGGCATGGTGAAGGTGCCATCCTCAGTGACCTCCACATCCTCGGACTTCCACTCCACGAAGTTCCAGCCCTCGGCGGGAGCAGCGGTCAGGGTGACGGTGTCGCCCTCCTTGGCCTGCTTGGGCTCGGCGGACACGGTGCCCTCGCCCTCGGTCTCCACGGTGACGGTATAGGTCACGGGAGCCTCGCCGACCGTGATCACAAACTTGAACTCTTTACCCTCGATGTCAGTGATGACCACCTGCATCCCAGAGGTCACCTCACCGTCCGTCACGGGCTCTCCATTCTCATCGACCAGCTGATACAGGAAGTTACCGCGGATGTCCAGGTCCTTTCGGAATGTATCCACATCCGTACCTGCGGGCACACCGGTGATAGAGGTATCCTCCACGGTGTACACTTCAGAACCAAGGTACCAGCCGTACACGTCCACCTCGCGGATGGCGGCCGCCAGGTAGCTCTCCGCTGGAGTCCGGTCGATCACATCGATGCGGAATTCGCTCACTTTGGTGTCCGAGCCGTTATTGGTCTCATTGGTCACCTCGACTATACCGTTGGTCTGGTTATCCTTTCCATCGTGCCACACGATGGGCAGTCCAAGGGCCGGGAGGACGGTGTACTCGAACTGATAGGTACGTCCATTTTTCTCATACCAGTTGGTCACCACCTTGGTAAGATTATACTCAATCTTCTTACCGTTGACGGTCTCGTCTTCGGCCAAGTCGATGAGCAAAGATGCGGGGTACGTTGCAGTGTTGGAATCCTTCATCGGGCCATTCCAGAAGGTCTCCGGATCGCCGTCCACAGCAAACGCCGGGTCGCTGCCCGCCTTACACTCGCCAGAGACAGGCTTGTTTCTGGAGATAGGCGTCATGTCCATACCGGTAACGATGGCATAGTCCACGGCATTTTTCCCATCCAGGTCCATGACACGAAGGGTCATACCATCGCGGATAAACTCCGCCTCAGGAACGGCCTGCCCGTCCTGCATAAGAGTGGCAGTAAAGTTGCCCCGCAGATCCAGATTTTGCATAAATGTGTCGGTAGGAGTCATATCCACCACACCGGAGATCGTCTTTTCCACGTGGTCTACGGGATAAGAGCCAGACATGGTCCAGCCATAGGCCCGAAGCTCTCTGACGGCGGCGGCAAAGTTCACATTTGCCACGGAAGTGCCGGTCACCTCGAGCTTGAGATAGCGAACGGGGACGCCCAGGACATGAGAGACACTCTCCTTATCCGTATTGCCGGTCCCATCCACCAGTTCGGTGAATTCCTCTCCGTCCAGGCTTCCGCTGATGCGGTAGCGATAGTAACGCTCGGAGCTACTCTGATAGAAGTCCACATTGCTCTGAGTCAGATAGTAGGGCGCACCCAGGTCTATCACCACATATCTGGCAGGATCGAAGCCGGTACTAGCATTCCAGAAAGTATCCAAATTACCGTCATTGACGTAACTGGCACTGCTGCCCGACTTGACGTCGAAGACATCAGAAATGGGCTTGTTCTGAGAGACAGGGACGTCTGTGGCGGCATCTTTTTTAATTTGATAGGTGACAATGGATCCGTCCTCAATAGAGACCCACAGTTCAGCGCCTTCTCCCACAGGCGTGTCACCCGTGAGAGGTTGGCCCTCTGCGTCCTGTACGCCCATACCAACATAGTTGCCAGTCACGGAGAGATTGCTCAACAGATCCTCTACCGTAGTAGTAGGTGCCACACCGCACACCTCTCTGGTACCATTCTCCACCGTATAGCGCCTGGAAGCCACTCGGAATCCGTAAGCCATGAACTCATGCGCGGCAGCGTTGCTGCCATTTTTGACACCCGTGAACTCCAGGCGGATATATCGGGCGGAGACCGGCTCATCCAGGTCATCCATCACCCACGCGCTCTCGGTATTCTTTGTGCGGTCCACCACCTGCCGGTAGTTGGAGCCGTCGTTGCTTACAGAGATCTTATACTGATAAGAGCGTGGGGCCGCGCCATAGAAGAGGGTGGAGAACTTGTAGAGGTTCGTCTCCTCCCCAAGGTCGATCTCAAAGTACTGGGGATAGGTGCCATCAGCGGCGTTCCAGTAGGTATCCAGCCTGCTGTCAGTCACACATTTGGCGTCATGGCCAGACTTGGAGGAAGACGCTTTTGCGGCTGCATCCACAGAGATAGGAGTATCTTCCACAGTGTAAACTGCCTCATTTTCCCCATCCTCCGACGTGACCTTTACTGTGGTATCCAGCGTGATAACCGCTGCGGGGTCATCAGTTATGTCCTTACCGTCCTCATCTATAATACGCATAGTGCCGTTGTAGAGTACCTCCACGTTCGGCAGGAACTCCTCCACCGTCGTACCGTAAGAGACCTTGGAGATCGTCTTGTTAGTATTATCGATGATATAAGTCTTGGAGGAAAGCTCCGTGCGATAATCCTTCAGACGGGAGATGGTGATGGTATCTCTGTACTCGTTGACCACCGTATCGTCCTCGCCATACATGCGTCCAACTGCGGTGATCTCATAATCCCCAAACTGGGGCAGGGTGACCACGTCGCCCTCGAAGTGGAAGATACCCAGACTGGGATCCCGAATCAGATTGCCCGCTTCCGTATTGGGCAGAGCCGGATCGGTGCGCTTGATGACGCCAGCGGAGACTCCGTTGACGAACAGCTCCACCTCGTCCATGTTGGAATAGACGCGGACGTAGTTCTCGTCCTCGTAGTGCTTGTCGAACCGGCGGCTGGAGATATAGACGGTGGGTTCGTCCGACCAGTTGACTTTATAAAAGTAGAACTGATCCTTTTTCAGAGAGCGGTCGAAGCTCATCAGGCCTTTGGTGTTGCGGCTGACGATACCGCCCTCACTGGTCACGCCGGGTTGGGCGAAGTCGAACATGTTCCAGATGAAGGTGCCCCAGATCCAGGGACGCTCTCTGATCTGTTGCCAGTGGCTCTCGTGATACTTGTTGACATATTCCTCAGACTGATAGCCCTTAATACTTGCCACATGGTCGGGCGGATTGATCTCATGGGTCCAGATGTTGTTTCCGGAACCATACTCACTCATACCAATGGTCTTGTTGACCTCCGTAGTAAACGTTCCGCCTTCACCGGTATAGGTCACAGTGTCGTTGTTTATCGCAAACTCTTTTACCTTGTCTACCCAGGGCCCAAATCCATCGATATTAGCGCCCTCATACCAGCCAAAATACTTGTTCCAAGCAGAGATATCAGACTGCCAGCTCAGAGGCGTACTCTGGCTCTGGGCCGTGGCCACCGTGATGTACCGGGTCGGATCCTCCTGCTTGCCCAGGTTATAGAGCTCATCCAGGACTTCGTTGACCCACATATCGCTGTGAGGCCACTGCTCATTGTGGATGCCCCACATCAGGATACCGGTGGCGTTATAGTTCTGGCGGATCAGTTCGGTGAGCTGCTGCTTGGCATTATCCAGGAACTCGGTATTCTTTCCACCCACCGTGTTCACGTTGGGGATCTCAGCCCAGGTCACGATACCCCGTTCACTGGCCAGATCGTACATATACCGATCATGCTGGTAGTGGGACAGGCGCAGGCAGGTGGCACCGATCTCGGAGACGAACGCGATGTCTTCATCCATCTCCTTATGAGTGATGGCGTTACCCATGTTCTCCCGGTCCTGGTGCTGGGCCACGCCAGCCAGCAGGTAATGCTCGCCGTTGAGCAAGAAGGCCCCTTCATCGGCTCTGGGGTCGTCCACCCCCAGGACCTCAAAGAACCGGAAGCCGATACGCTCCCGCACTCGCTCCAGGACAGCACCTTCCTGCTCGATGGTGACTTCCACCACATACTGATACGGATCGATCCGGCCATTCCACAGGTGAGGATCATTCAAAGTATAGTCCTTGGAGAATTCTTTGTCTTCGCCAATGCCCAGCGTGAGGGTGTCCTCCAGCGTGGTGACCTGTGTACGGCCATCCTCCTCGTACAGGACCGCCTTGACCTGGACGGTCTGTTCGCTGTCACCATAATTGTGCAGTTTGGCTTTCACGTTCAGGTCGGCAGACTCTTTGGAGACGTTGGTCTGAGTCAGATAGACGGCGGAAGAGCCATAGTCCAGTTTGTCGAAGGCCACAGGGTCAGTGGCGGTAACGTAGGAATCACGGTATATGCTGCCGTGGTAAGCAAAACCGCCGGACAAGGGCATCACCGTGCCGCCGACACTGTTGTCCACCTTCATGACGATGATGTTGTTTTCGTCCAGCTTCACCTTGTCGGTGATGTCATAGCGGAACCGGGCATAGCCGCCCTTGTGGGTGCCCACATGTTCTCCGTTGATGTACAGGTCGGAGACCTTGTTGGCTGCACCGAAGTCGATGAAGATCGCCTTGTCCGCATACTCTTCAGAGGAGAAGAACATCTCCTTGCGGTAGTAGCCCACACCGTAATGCTTGGTCAGCTCGTTCTCCACATCGTGGATGTTCCAAGTGTGGGGCAGATCCACGGCCGCAAAGGTGCTCAGGTCACAGTTAGGATCGGAGAGTTTCTCAGGAGTAAAGTCCGCGGGCAGGTCTTTCGCCAGGGCAAAGTTCCAGCCTTTGTCGATGCTGACATCCTTGCGCTGGGTGCCCTCGTTGACGCTCTCCAACACGTTGACCTCAAAGGTCACAGAGGTCTCATCATATCCATCTGCAGTCGCTGTCACAGTAATGGTGGCAGTACCGGGAGTATTGGCCGTGACTTTGATCTCCCGCACATCGTCACGCTCATTGGGCGTGTTGGCGGTACAGGTCAGATCCTGATTTCCGGTGATATGCTCAGGAGTGGGGACCATCTCAGCTACCGCCACGTCCGGATTGGACGATGTTACGGTCAGCTTAGCCCCCTGGGGGTTGATGCTCGCGATCTGATACTTCACCTGTCCCGGTGTCATCAGGTGAAAATCGATCAGGTTGCCAATAACGATCTCGTTGGTCACTTCCAAGGGTGGAGCCTCCACCGGGGTTACTTCCACGGCAGAGCCAGACGTGTCAGGCCCTGCCGCCGACGCTGGAACCATGCCAAGGACCATGGTCAGCGCCAAGCAAAGTGACAGGAGCCGCTTCATCTTTTTTTTCATGCGTTTTCCTCCTTTTTAAAATACTAGAATTCTAGTTAGTGCAAACCTTGACCTCAAGTAAAATAGTCTGGATACCGTGCCCGGATAGCAGCTTTATCTACTTTGTAGCGGTTCAAGTGGCACTTCATCAGCTTTCTGGCCTGGTCCACCTCCCTCCGTGTAATAGCCGTCAAGATTGCCTCGTGATCTTGAACGATCTTCAAATCTTTTAAGGTGGATAACGACATACTGCGTACCCGGTCGAAGTGAACAGCGGTATTCTCCATCATGGCATAGGCCTGGGGTTTCCGTGCGATCGTGAATAATGTGCGGTGAAATCGATCATCCAGTTGGAGCAACATATCCGGGTCCGAATTACTCAAGTAGTACTTTTGCAGTTTTACGTTTTCACTCAAGCTATGCAGATCCTCGGGCTCAGCCTGGAGACATACCAATTCCACCACTGCGCACTCCAGTACCTCTCGGATAAAGCGGGCTTCCTCTACCAATTCGTAGTCGATCAAGGCGATAATGCTTCCCTTTTGTGGATACACCTCTACGATCTTGCTCTTGGATAATTCGTTGAGCGCCTCACCTACCGGCGTCCGTGACAGCCCTAACTCTGCCGCCAAGGCGCTCTCGCTGACACGGGTCCCAGGTGTTAGATCCAGCCGGATGATATTCTCCTTGATGGCCCGTAGTGCATAGCTGCGTCCAGATTCGCCAGGTACCTGTTCTGGTATGTGCATCCCATATCCTCCCGCCGGTACGCTCCTATCGTTTTCCTTCAAGGAAAACAATAAAACTACCGTTTCTTTTCTAGAATTCTAGCATTCTTTATTTATAAAGTCAATTATTCCAAACGCTTTTCCTTCATTTTTGTTACTATTGTCTTATTTCTGTCTGTTTTTTTGTGCACAACCGAAAAGGATAAGGAAAAGCCAATGTTCCTGCACCAGCACAAAATTACTTTATGGGTATCGAGCATTTGGGACTACCGAACCTCAAAATATATGCATTTTCTACTATATATAGTAATACCTTCCGATATAGCCTCCTACATCAGGGGGGCATCTTATCGCCGTCTGTTTTTACCGGATCTGTTCGCCGCTCACTCAGCCCAGACTCACTTCACATTCTCACAGAAGTTCATGAGAATCTGGGCCATCTCAGCGCAGGCAGCGGCGTCAGTGGAATCCAGCAGGTCTTGGAATCGACGAAAGTCTTGCTCTCGCCCTCTACAGCGGGCTTGCCCGCATAGCGGTACAGGATAGCAGTCAACTGCTCACGGGTCACGGTGTCGGTGGGGCTGAATGTCCCGTCAGCATAGCCGACCACGATGCCATCGGAAGAGGCCCAGCGGACCGCCTTGGCGTACCAGGTGTCGGGAGCCACATCTGGGAAGCTCTGGCCACTGGTCACGGCAGGCTCGCCTTCCGGGCAGTAGAGGATCGTTACGACCGTGGCACGGTCGGTCAGGCCCTGGGGCTGGAACAGGTCAGCACCCACACCCTGCATCAGGCCCTTCTCCACCACGTAGTCCACAGCCGCGGAGAACCAGTCAATATCCTTCGCATCGCCAAACCCCACCTCCGGCTCGGTCTCCACGGTCATGAAGACCACCCGGACGGTCACATCGTCGGCAGGCTGGCGGAAAGTGTACTCGTCCACCTGGTCAGCTTGACGGTGTCGCCGTCCTCAGTGAAGGCCTCAATGCACTCCAGCTCTATGCCGGTGTCGGGCCGCAGGGTTACGGTCACACGGTCACCCGCCTTGGAACGGGTGTTGGACACCTTGGCAGAGCCGCCCGTCACATCCAGTTCCACATCGTAACAGGGCTAGGGACGGCTGCTGGAGCTGCCGTCGTCATCGTGCTTGTAAACTGTGACCGTACAAGTAGCGGTATGGCCGCCGTTCACAGTGGTCACGTTGATGGTCGCAGTGCCGGGATTCTTGGCCAGGGTCTTGCCTCTCTAATCCACGGTGGCCACGTCGATGTCGCTGCTACTCCAGGTCACGGTCTTGTTGGTGGCGATCTCAGGCAGGACGGTGGCGGTCAGGGTGTAGGTGTGGCCCTCCTCCAGGATTAGACTATCTTTGTTCATGCCCACACTCTCAACAAGGACTGGTGCGGCGGCAAACGTGACCGTGCGGGACTGTCCACGGCTGCCGGTCACATCCACGGTCAGCACAGTGCTATCCTCTTTATGCTCCACCGTAACAGTACATTGCCAGACGGGATCCTATCCACCGTGAAGCTCAGCGTGACCGTGATAGTACCCTCTGCCTTATTGGTCACGTCAGCCACAGAGACCGTCAGGCAGCCACTCTCATCGGTACCAAACATGACACTGGCAAGCTTATCCACAGATACCTGGGCCTCAGGGCAATCGCCGGCCTCAAAAAAGTTGACCGCCGTGATGCCCAGGGTCTTTTCCCGCACCGCGTGGACTGTATCCGTATTGGCCAGAATCTCCACATCGGCGTTGGTGCTGTAATCGGCGGTCTCCGCCTCGCTCTTGCTGGGCAGGATAATGTACTGGTAGGAAGCATCGACGGGATTGGCCCCGTGCTCCAGATACATGGTGATGAAGCTGTTGGTCACATCATCATCGTAGTAGAACTTATCATAGGTGTTCATGAGCGTCCACTTCTGAGTGCGGGTCTCACGTAGGCCTGTGACATCTGCGCCGCCGGGGAACACATAGCCCACATCGGCGCCCTCCACGTTGCCCTCCATATAGATGTAGTGGACGTCCTCATGCTTGCCGTTAAACTCGTCCGTTTCGCCACAGTTCTGGACCTTACCGTCCACCGTGACGGTGTTGCTCAGGTCCAGCTCGGCCTTGTAGTTCTCCACGATGCTCTCTACAGGGTTGCCGCTGGTAGCTGGTAGAGGAGATATCGGAGCCCAAGAGCACCACCTTATCATCGAAGAAGAAGTAGGACTTCTTGGAGTGCGCCCCGTTGTCGACCTCGAAGGCGCTGGCGCCGTACTGTCCAAAGAAATCGGTGCCACCCACTGTGGCATACTTGTTCTTCTGCTCAAGGAGATAATTGGATGGCTTGTCCCAGCGGCCCACGGTGGTGTCGGGGAGGCACTGATGATCCACTGTACCCCAGAAGTTGTCGGCCTACTTCTCCCAATCGGCATTGTAAAGATAGAGCATGCCATCGGCAGTGTGCTACATATTGAAGCCCTCGCCGTTAACCTCTTCGTAGTTCTTGTTGTTCCAGCCGTATATGGCTAAGCCAAAGGAGTACTCCTCGCTGTGTTGAGCCACACGGGCCATGCCGGGGAATTTGTAGTAACCCACCAGGGGCCACGGGGCTGGAGACTCTCATTTGCCAGGATATCCTCGATCAGGGACTTGGCCCACTCCTTGATATTCCCCATCCATCACCTCGCTCATGTGGGCGATGCTGCGGATAATCTGGGCGACCACCAGATAGTTGGGGTTGGAGTAGCGGCTGACTTCGCAAAGTACTCCGCTTGCCCATCCAGGGCCGTCTGCGGGGCTTCGCTCTCCTCCAGGGCCAAGAGGAGACACTCCTCCCATTCGTTGCCGACCAACTTATTCAGGGAGAGGGAGAGATATCGATAAAAGCTACGCAGGAATCGATACAACCCCCGGAGGGTCCCCAAAGTCGCCCCTCAGACAGAACTCAAATTCTGGTCATCTGCTGCCCGGCGTGCGTACACGATACCTTCCCGGAGGTACGCCTGCAATTGGGGTATCCGTTCCCCGACATATCCCGTCAGCGCCGCCCAGTACTCCTCGCCAAATCCGCTGGACCCCATCACTTTTTCACAAAGGTCCGTGTCAAAATCAACCCTGGATACCCGGACAGCGATCATATCCGGCCAACCACTCAGCCGAGATCCCTTGCTTCCCAGAATGACCGGCAACGCACGGAACGGCACCATGATCTTCTCACGCTTTTCTGTCGGAAACTCCGTCTCGCCGGTCTGGAGTGCCACCTGCAGCCACTCTAGATTTTTTAGGACGGCCTTCAGGTGCTGTATCAGTTCCGGATATTGATCCGTCTGGATACCGGAAACAAACGTAGTCCAGGCCAGGGATTTCATTTCGTCATCGGATAAAAAAATCGCCGCATCGCAGATGCAGTTCAGCATCTCCAATGTGGCGAAGATCGTATTGACTTTCAGCGTCCCACGGAACATCCGGAACTCTACGGTATCCGGATTTTGCAGATTGACGCAGGTATAACGGCCGCCATGGTAGCCTTTCTTGGCGTAGTCCTGGATCTCCATGGGCTGCTCCTTGTAGCCGTAGCGGGCCGCCCACCGTTCCAGTTGCCGGGGTGTCCGGCGGGAAAACTTCAGCAGCTCTTCCCAGTGTTTCTCAAAGAAATAGAGTACCCTGGCGATGGCCAGATCCTGTTCCCAACTCTCAGCGCCAAAGGCACTCCGGCTCACGTGGACGTGCAGGCCGCAGGTATTGGCCTGGTGGCTGAGGTAGCCCAGAGACACCGCCTTCCCGCACAGCTTTGCCCAGGGAACATGGTGGAGCTGGTAGTCCAGACTCGCTGGGTGGGTCACCAGCTCCAGGCCGTCATCCAGGGAACCATCGTGCTTGATGTACAAATACTCGCCCTCCTGATTACCCACCTCCAGCAGCAAGCGGGCGTGCTTTTTGAGCTCGCCTGCTCCGTCGATCTCCAGTTCCACACCGAAGAAGCGTGGGCCTGTCCCATAGAAAACAGGTTTGGGTTTGTAATAATAGTCGTGGATGGGAGAGGCGTCGGACAGGGTGTGGAAACAGCCCGAGCAGTACGGGGATTCGTCATAGTCGTCGTCTTCGGCGTAGTAGGCCTGGGACTCGTGGAGCAGCGTTCCGCACCGGCAACAGTTGGTGTAGTGGTCATCGTAGCATCTCTGGCAGATGGGGACCTCGCTGCTGCCCGCGTTGTCCTCCTCCCAAATTCGCTCCCCGCAGTGGCGGCAGAGCAGCGTCCGCTCGTCCAGGCAGTGCGCACAAAGTTCCAGTCCGTCAAAGGGATACAGATCTTCGCCAGGGTTAGGATTCGTCTACGATTTTAAGTAGCGGCATATATCATTCATCCTTTCCATGAGTTCACTTTTCGACTCGCTGTCTGCTGCTTGATTCAATATGGAGTACATCTCCACCAACTTGATTTCAATCTCACGCCTGTTTTCCATCTCTGTGACATGACTTCCCGCCAGACAAGCGCGGACATAGGCGCTTATTTGCATTTCACTTTTGGAACATTCCTGTAAAAGAGTTTGATATTCCTGGTCATTCAATCTGACCTGTATGGTATTGGACTTCTTTTTCATATGGACCTCCGATATTTTATGATTTCACAGTAACATACGGATAAATGCTTAGGATAATATTGTATCTTACTGATAAATAGGCTTATAGAGGCATAAATCAGATAAGAGAAGCAAGGACAAGAAAACAAATCGACTAAAATAGAGAAGAGAAACTGAGATAAGAGAGGAAAGAGGCTAAAACAACAGTAGAATTCCAGGCCGTATATCTGGGAAAGCATGAGCAAGGAAATGTTTTTTGTACTACATTTCCCTACATATATGTTTAGTCGTTATAGAAATTTATTTTTGCTTGCGGAACAATCAACCGACCGAGTACCGTAAGCGGCCAGACTTTTAAATATATATTATTGCCTTGATAGAAAGTAAGCCCTAGCGTGCCAAACTGGTACGCCAGGGCCTTTCTCTGACAATCACCGGCAACCTGCGACACCGCTCTGAGACCCAGCCGAGCGGGTGTCTGTGAGCAAGGGCGAGCGCTCCTCGTTGCTAGGTTTTCTTTTCGATGGGATCAAAACAGGTGCTGTCGTCTGCAAGATAGCCAGGTTCGTCCAAAAACCTAGCTTCTGAACGTCTTCTCAAGTACCATATTACCCCTGTCTTGCCCCGGGCCCAATTCCCTCTTGCACGATCCTGCACAACGATATATGGTATATAAAAACGAATAACAGCAAGGAGGCCCACTATATGGCACAGAACACACCACCGCCGTCCACAGATTCCTTTCGTTGGCATCAGAGTGGCTCACGCAAAATCTTCCCCATCGACTATTCTTACTCTGAGTTTTCCAAAATGTTAGGGCTAGACTATCGCACGATCAAGAAATACCTGCTTCACAATCAGATGTTCAAAAAAGCGTTGTCCGAATTATTTCTTGATGACCGTGACAACGCTCTGCCTATTCCCTTGGAAGCCGTCCCACTCTTGTCCTGCTTCTACAGGCTGATATTTTCTCCCGAGTTTCGGGACGACTTTCGCCTCAACAGACCTGTCCACTCCGAGAACACGATGGACCGTTTTCTTCATGCGCTGTGCCGCGAACTGTGTGAACGGGTAGCCCCTCCACACGATCCTTCCGAGGAAGATGAAAACGATTTCTGCCGTCATAAGCTTTTCCAGGATTCCACATTTGGCCGGCTCGCTCTGGAAAACTTATGGGAAGACCAAGTGGTCCCACGCTATCAGCGGCTGCAGCAGCTTGTCAAATATGAGTCTCCTGAGAATCAGGTTGCACTCATCTCTGATCTTTTGTTCCTGCTAGATGATAAGATCAACCTTCTGTCTTCAAAAAAGCCGTCCGAGCGAGAGTATCCATCTTCCGCATCTTCAGAGCAAGCCTTGGTGCATATGCTGCAATGTCTGCTGGCCCACCGGAAGCCACAGCGCGACGGAAACAGTTCCGTTCCTTACTATTGTGTAGATAATAACTTCTCTGATAGTCAGTTCAAAATGGAGCGTGCCTTCCACGACTTGACTTCATCGAAGACCTACAGCCATGCGCTTCTGATGCAAGCACGCCGTAGCTACTTATCAAACCTGTCCTCGAAGTCTGTGGTTTCCGGTTTTGAAAAGGAGTATCTGAAGCTCCAGTCCTACCTGAATCCGACCTTCTTCCCTGACACTGTCGAACTAGAGGGTTATATCCTGGAACGCTGTAAACAGTACTGGAGTCCTGCTATCGATTTCTGCAACTGCTTTTACAGCTATAATCCGAATCCCAAGCCTGGGGTCTCATATCATAACTATAGGTCGTATCTGATCGACAATCTTATTGCCCGGCACCTGGCCCCTGTTGAGCAAGCGATAGCTTTCCTTTTTCAGCGGGCCTTCCAGGAATCTGCCACTTATTTGGCACTTGACAAATATAATTTACATGAAAGAATAAAACTGCGGCGTACCTCTGATGATATCTTTGTAACAGCAGAAACCAAGGAAGAGATAGTGGAGCGGTATACCTGCGTTCAGAAAGAGATTAAGGCTCTATCGGCACTTTGTAGCCAGGCCTGGAGCTGCATCGTCGGTGAGCCTGCCTTACCGTTCGAGGAAGACTCATTCTGGCCCACGATTCCGCTGGAATGTCTGTACCAGAAATTCAATACAGCGGCGAATTTTTTCAATAAAAGGCCACCCTTCCCCTCATTGGAGATAATAAAGGCTGCATTTAATTACTACACTCAGGTCATCGAGGACCCGACGTTTCAATATTCGCTCCAAAAAGTCGCTCAGTTTTTTTCTCTCTTTCTCTGCAGTTTTGTCATGTGGCTTCTGCAAATCGTCGTAGAACGGGAGCTTCCGTCTATCATCACCGATATATCGAACATATCGGCTTCCCCACAAAAAGACCCGTGATCTCTATTCTCCCATCAGCGAAATCCTAATTTTTTCTTTACCGTCGTGCATGAGTTGCACGACGGTTTTTTATTTGTAGCCGCGCCGGTAGCCCCCATTTCGCCTTAATAATGCGACATAAAAAACATATTATGTATTATTTATGTAGTTTCTTTTCTGCGTGTCGTATCATAAGTGTGCTCAGGCAGGCGGGGCCCCAGAGCCTCTCCACCAACTCTGAGCTGACGGTCCGGACGTCCAACCAACCTGCCCAAAGCAAGAAAGGAGCTACTATGTACTACCCCCTTGCCGTCCCTACTGGCTGTTATGGCTATCAGGGTACACTCATGGTCCCGCCGCAGTTTGCGGAGCAGATTATGGGTCTTACCAACGCCCTCTTCCGCGCAACTGCTGCTAACGCTCAGCTCCAACAGCAGCTGGCTCAGAAAAATACGGCAGAGGAAGCTTTCAGCGATACCGCAGTCTTCGATGATTTCTGCACCTATACCAGTGGGAAGCACAACAATGCTCTACTGCTCATGAACACGTACGTCTGCTCCGCGCTCCATGTCGTACCCAAACCGCCGTATGCCATGCCACCCTTTTACTCACTCCATCTTTTCCGGATCTCCGAACCGCTGATCCTGGACGAGGAGCACTACTTCGCCGACTCCGCGCTGGTCAATGCTTTTCAGGAGAGCCCCAGCGTCAGTGTCAAACTCCGCCGCTCCACCAAGAACACTGCCAGCCTGCTCCGCTCAGCCATCTCTCGAGTCGTACAGCACATCTCTCTGGATTACTACGCTGGATGGCAAGGTGATCTCCGCTTCACCTTCTTTCCCGGCTTTGTGACCCACAGGTCAAATCAGGGACAGGAGATCGACGCTTCCATTACCAACAGCATTTCCGCCGCTTCCGCGGCAACTGCGGTGGAAAAGTTCTGCCCGCTCTTTGAGGTCGTGCGCGACGAACCTCTCCGCTGGCACCTCTTCCTGTGGTTCCACGCAGCGGCGCTGTACTCGCTGCTGGAGCAACTCTCGTTCCCTCTGCCCATGGGCCTCAGCATCTTCACCACGGACGGGGGCTGCGCGACTTATCTAAAGAGCCTTCTGAATTGGTACGGAGACCCCACGGTCTCTCTCAGCGTCGCTCCCGACCTCTTCACTGACCACATTCTCTCCAGGAAAGACCAGCCGCTCTTCATTCTGGACGAGTATCGGACCAGCGACGCGATGGCAAACGCCGGTGCCTTCGCGAAGGTCCTCGTCACCGGTCAGATCCCCTGGAAGCACAAGAGGGAAACCAAGTACCTTCCCCTCCTGGCTCTGCCGGTCGTCCTCTCGGGGCAGTCCTCCTCGCTGAGCTGCAGCCCGGAACTCATGCTCCTCGAGCTGACCCAGGAGCAGTTGGACCGGAAGCTTTGGATCGATCGCACTGCGCTTCTCCAGTACCGGCAGGACTATCTCTCCGCCTTTACCTCCTACACACAGAAGCACATAGATTGTCTGAAGTCCGCACTGCAGGCATGGAGCTTGGAGGCTCTGAAGCTGTCTGGTGAGGCACTGAGTGAGCCCTGTCTGCACCTGTGGGGCATCATGGCCGCCCTCGATGAATTCGTGTACGGGTTCTATGATGCCTATGATGCCATATCCGCCTCATCAATCTGGACTTCCCCCCAGGAGGAGCGCATGGACCACCTGCTTGATCTGCTCTCCCGCGCCTCCCTGAGGGGGCAGGACAGCTCCTCTGACCTCCGCGACTTCGTGGATGTGGTCCGGTCCCATATCCGCAGCGGCATCCTGGCCGTCTGCCCCACCACCCATGTCAGCCGTCCTGCAGATGATACCCTCGTATACTTTGACAATGAGTATCTCTACTTCCCGACCCCGGCCTTCCGGCTCATCTGTCAGACCCTTTCTCAGAGCCGCCCAGACCTTCTGCGCGCGCTAGCAGATGCCGGCATGCTGTGCGGGAGCCCGATCAATGCAGAGACCCGGATGACCCGGGTCAGTGTATGGAACGTCTACGGAGTCCGGGACACAGTCTCTGTTTACAAGGTCAAGCGCAGTGTGTTCGAGACCTTCGGCGACCCACTTTTTCTCAAAGACGAGGTGGACCTATGAATCTGGAGCTCTGCTTGGGGCGCAGCCCATCCGGCACCAAGGTCTGGCTGAAGGAGCCTCCCAATCCCCATGTGTATATCTCCGGCCAGAGCGGCAGCGGGAAATCCTCCTTCCTGAAGCAGCTAGTCTGGCAGGCGTTAGAGCAGGATGCGCTCTGTCTTGTCCTGGACAGCTCCTCCGACTTTCGCAGCTGCACGCCCCCCGATGGCGTCTCTTTCCGCTGTGTGGACGTGATGGGTCCCGCGTTCACTCTGAATCCCCTGGCCCGCGCCGGCCAGGACAGCGTCGCATGTGCCCAGCATCTCCTTGGACTGCTGGAGCAGGTGTGCCGAATGGGGCCGCGGGCGGCTCTGGAACTCCTACAAGTCACGCAGTCCTACCTGAAGGTCGAATCCGGCGTCCCCTCCCTTGTCGGCCTATCCCAGTATGTTTACAGCCTGTCCTCTCAGAAGCCCGTATCTGAGACCGTTGCGGACTCCGTGGAGCTGGTCGCTTACCTGGTCCGCTGCGGAGACCAGCCTATCAGCGTAGACCTCACCTCCCCCGGCCTCCTGGTCTTAGACCTAAGCCAGGTCCTGAGCCAAAAGTTGCGTGCGATCTTGATAGAGATGATTCTCCAGACCGTCTGGACGCAGCGCTGCTCCGAGAGTTTAGCACCTTCCGTCCCTCTAATCGTTGTCCTGGATGAGTGCCAGGGGCTCTGCTGGGGCGAGAACGGCATGGCCATACGCATCCTGCGTGAGGGCCGGAAGTTCGACATGGCCGGCTGGTTCTGCTCCCAGTGGCTCAGCAAGGGGCCTGCCGTCTCCGCACTGCATCAGGCCGCTCTCCAAGCCCATTTCCGGCCGGACGACTGCGGCATTGCCCGCTTGGCCAGAACGCTCTGTCCGGGAGATCGTACCGAGGTCAGCAAGTACCGGCGGCTCCTCCAGTCCCTACGGGTCGGGCAGTTCCTCTGGCAGCGCCAGGGACATGTTCCAGTCCTGGTCTCTGTCTCCCCTCGCCTTGACCCGAAATTGGTCAACATGAATAATTTTTTCCATACAAAAGAAAATATTGGATAGGAGTTGATCGCCAATTGCACATGGAAGTAAGAGAGCAGAGCAAGATCGTAGAGCTCTGGCTGACCAAGGAAGAAAATAATGACCCGGTGTTTCGGGAGTCACTGAAGCCGATCTATCAGCAGTATAAGGCGCAGAAATACATGGTAGCGGTATTTTTGTCCGGAGAGGCGGATCTGTACCAGCAAACCCGAGATCTGCTAGTCTACAACCGGCGGCGTCTGGCGGAAAAGGAGGTCCGGGCAGCAAAGCAGGCGGGGGTATCTCTGCAAATGTGATGTATGGTAAGGGGGAGGCGGCCTGGTACTGTCTCCCCCTTATTTTTTATTTTCCGCTTGCTATTTTGCGCGTTCCAATGTACAATGTTATCTACAAATAGAACGAAACTTTGAAATTATATTGTTAAGGGAGGGCGGCATGGAAAACGAACGATCCAAGTACGGTGAAATCCTTCTGTATGATAACGGCGGCGAGAAGGAATTTGTCAGTGTCATCTTCAAGGATGAAACCTTCTGGCTGACGCAAAAAGCCATGGGGGAACTCTTTGGCTGTACGGCAGACAATATCTCCCTGCATCTGAAAAACATTTTCTCAGAGGAGGAATTAGACAAAAAAGCAGTTACCGAGAAAATCTCGGTAACTGCCGCTGACGGCAAAAATTACATGACCCAGTGCTACAATCTGGACGCCATCATCGCCGTGGGCTACCGGGTCAACTCCAAAAAGGCTACCCGGTTCCGTCAGTGGGCCACAAAAACACTGCGGGAGTACATCCAGAAGGGCTTTGTCCTCAATGACGAGATGCTGAAAAACGGAAGACCCTTCGGCCGGGATTACTTCGACGAACTGCTGGAGCGCATCCGCGAGATCCGGGCCAGCGAGCGCCGGGCCTATCAGAAAATCGCGGACGTCTTTGAGCAGTGCAGTTATGACTACGACAAAAACAGCCAGACCACCAGGGACTTCTACGCCTTCGTGCAGAACAAACTCCACTTCGCCGTCACCGGAAAGACGGCGGCGGAGCTGATTGCCGAGCGGGCCACCCTGGACAGCCCCACCATGGGCCTTACTACTTGGAAGGGTGCACCGGGCGGAAAAATTTTGAAAAGCGACACCCTGGTGGCAAAAAACTACCTCAACGAGAAAGAGATCTCCCGGCTCAACCGGCTGGTGACCATGTTCATCGACTACGCCGAGCTGATGGCGGAGGACGAGCAGCTCATGAGCATGGAGGACTGGCTCCACGAGACAGACCGTTTCCTCACCAACAACCGCCGGAACGTGCTGGAGGGCAAGGGGCATATCTCCCGGGAGGAGGCCGTGAAAAAGGTTGGAGATATCTACGCTGAGTTCCGCAAACAGCAGGACAGGAACTATATCTCAGAGTTTGACCGGGCCATGGAGCAGTACTTGAAAGGCGGTGAGAACCCTTGATTGAGAAATTTGATATCGCCGGCTATACTCGCATCTCGGTGGACGACGAACTGGACCGGGACAATGTGTCCATTGAAAACCAGAAAGCCATCATCCAGGACTTTGTGAAGCAGAAATTCCCGGACAGTGCCCTCACCTTTTACGAGGACCGGGACCGCTCCGGCTACACCTTCGAGCAGCGGGATGGCTATCAGACCATGCGGAAGGGGCTGATGAGCCACAAATATGACATACTCATCGTCAAGGACTTCTCCCGCTTCTCCCGGCGCAACAGCCGGGGGTTGGTGGAACTGGAGGATCTGCGGGATGCCGGGGTGCGTATCATCTCCATCGGGGACGGCATCGACTTTCCCAACGACGACGACTGGCTGAAGATCCAGTTTCAGTTTCTTATCAACGAGATGCCTGTCACCGACACGTCTAAAAAGGTGAAGAACGTCATCAAACGGCGGCAGGCCGACGGCAAGTGGATCTGCGCCGCCCCCTACGGGTACATCGTCAACAAGCGGCAGGCGTTCGAGGTCGTCCCCACCGAGGCGGACATCGTGCGCACCATCTTCCGCCTCTACAACGACGAGGGCTGGGGCTATAAGAAGATCGCCAACTACCTCACCGATCAGGGCATCCCCACCCCCCGTATGGCCGAGCGGGACCGGAAGGAAGCCGCTGGGGAGGCGTACAGCCGGACGGTCAAGCCCGTTTGGGCCATCGTAACGGTGCAGGGCATTCTGGACAACGACTTCTATATCGGCACCCTGCGCCAGGGGAAATACACCCGTAAAAAAATCAACGGTAAGGACATCCGGCAGGACGAGGGGGAGCAAGTGGTCATCGAAAACCACCACCAAGCCATCATCGACTACCGCACCTTTGCCACCACCCGGGCGCTGCGGGAGAAGCGCACCACCTCCAACTACCGGGGCGTCAAGAAATACGACAATGTGTACTCCGGTTTTCTGGTGTGCGGGGACTGCGGCAGCCCTATGTTTGCCATGAGCCGCAGAGACCTGAAGAGCGCCTACACCTGCGGCACCTACCACCGCCGCGGCCGGGCAGGCTGTACCTCCCACCACATCCGGGCGGACAAACTGGATGAACTGCTCAAGAGCTATGTCCGGAAGGTGATGGATCACTCCATGGACATGCTCCAACGGCTCAATGAGGACCTGGCCCATGAACAGGAGGATATGGCCGAGACGGAGCAGAGCGCCGACCACTTGGCAGAGGTACTGGCCGATCTCCAGGAAGAGCTGAAGGTCACCAAGCGCCAACGCATACGGGACCTGATGAAGCATCCGGACCAGGATGAGATCCTGGAGCAGACCTACGACGAACTGGAGGGCGAGCTGCAAAAAAAAATTGAAGGCATCAGCCACCAGATCGACATGCTTTCCGATAAGCGCAACACCATCATCCAGGTGAACCGGGCCGCCCGCACTGCCATGGAAGTCTTTGGGGATATCCTCAGCAAAGACCGTCTGGAACGCAACGACCTGGAGCTTATCATCCGCCAAATCAAGGTCTACGAGGACCGCCTGGAGATCCAGCTCCAGGCGGACATCGACGCAATCCTTCGGTCTGAGACTCTGGAGGACACCGTAAATTTTAAGGCAGGCATGGAGCATATCTCACCTGTCACCATCGTTCAGACGTCTCAGAAACGTCCGGACAAGGTGTTCCATGCCAATGTTATCAGTGACGGCGACCCGCTGGAGATCTACACGGACAAGGACGGCGGCGTCATTTTCAAAAAATACTCCCTGATGGGCGGCCTGGGTGATTTTTCCGGGCAGATGTGCGAAACGCTGAACAAGACCACCGGCGAGGTTGCGGTCATCACCGACCGGGACAGCTGCATCGCTGTAGCGGGCGCGGCCCGCCGGGAGCTGAGCGACAAGCGGATCTCATCCGAACTGGAGCAGATCATGGAGGGCCGGCAGATCTATCAGTACCAGCCGGGCGCTCCCTCTCTCCCGGTCAGCGACGAAAACGAACGCTATCGCATCGTATGCGCCGCCCCCATCCTCTCCGAGGGGGATGTGCTGGGGTGCGTACTCTTTGCCAGCACGGAGGAGAGCCTCTCCAGCAGTGAGACCGATTACAAACTGGTGCAGACCATCGCCGGTTTTCTGGGCCGCCATATGGAGAGCTGAGCACCAGGCCGCCTTTGCCCCACGGGCAAAGGCGGCCTTTTCATCTCGCATATAAGCACAAAGAGGACCGGCCGGGCCGGTCCTCCCTGTTATGCGCAAAAGCGGTGGTTTCCAATTACCTTGATGAGCGGCCGGCTCCAGATCCAGGCGCTGGTGGCCGTGTTTGGGTTAAAATAGTAGATAGCCCCGCCGCTGGGATCGACCCCGTTCAGGGCATCCCGGGCCGCCCGGATACAGGACTCCGCCACCGGTTCGTTGAACTGCCCGTCCACCATACAGGTAAAGGCCCCCGGCTGATACACCACGCCGGCAATGGTATTGGGAAACGAGGGGTGTTCCACCCGGTTGAGGATGACCGCTCCCACCGCCACCTGTCCGCTGTAGGGCTCTCCCCGTGCCTCGGCGGAGATGACCCGCGCCAGCAGATCCACACTGTTGGCCTGGCTGGCGGTTCCTCCGCTCTCGCCGGTGGACATGCCCAGGGCCTTCAGCGTGGCCGGACCCACCACCCCGTCGGCGGTGAGCCCGTTTTTCTGCTGAAAGTACTTCACAGCCCGGGTGGTGGCGCTGCCATAGATGCCGTCCACCGCGCCGTCGTAATAGCCCCAGTTTTTCAGTTTGGTCTGGATGGTCCGCACCTGCTCGCCGCTGGAGCCCTGCCGGTAGGTGGCCGCCTGGGCTCCCTGGGCCAAGGCAATGATCGCGATGTTGACCGCAAAGAGAATGGCCAGCGCGCCCGCCAGCCTGCGTTTGTGCTGCATGTCTACCGCCTCCGTTCCCGATTAGTGTACGGCGGCGGCGGCACGGATATGAGCGGCAATGCTTGCCATCTTTTTGGAATAGTCCGCCTGAAAAGGGGTCATACTGGAAGAAAACAGGAAAGGATGTGCGTCTGGTGGTCAAGGGTGTGTCCCGGCAGGTCATTGTGGTCAAGTCCCCCGATCCCCGCCTGTTCGAACAGGCGATTTTTATCGTAAAGGAGGATGCCTTCGGCAAGGGCGTCACTGCTGACGACGTGCTGCAGGAAGCCCGGCGGGTGGCCGACGGTTATATACGCCGCAACACCCGCTGGAACCGGATGTGGCGGAAGATCCCGGCCCCGGTCTACGCTGCGGCGGGGGCACTGCTGACCACGGTATGCTGGAGCGTGGCCATGCTGCTGTGATAAAACGATGCGCCGGTATCGGGCCGTTTGGCCCGATACCGGCGCATTGGTTTCGATCAGTCTTTGGCCTCGGCCACGATGACGCGGATGCGTCCGCCGGCGCTCTCGGCCTTGTCATACCAGCCGGTGAGGGTGTAATCCCCGCCGTTCACCCGGGAGAGGCTGGAGTACTGGTAGGTGCCGTCGTCCAGCACATAGACTGCCACATTCTCCGCCAGGGTGTAGCGCTGGTTGTTCTCGCCCACCGCGATCTGGTCGCTGACCTTGGCCAGCTTGCATTCGGTGAGGGCGTACAGCCGCTCAATGGAGGCCGCCCCGTCCATCTTGACCTGGCAGGGGCCCTTTTTCAGGTTGTAGACCGCACTCTCCGAGCCGAACACCTGCTTCTGCCCGCCCACATCAAAGGTGTAGGAAGAGGCCAGCACAAACCCCATGGAAGAACTGATGTCGGTCTCATTGACCTCGGTGATCACGCCGTAGGAATGCAGATCCCCCGTCACATCCTTCAGGATGAGCCGGTCGATCTCACCCTGGGTGTTGATGGAGTAGAAAAGAACCATGCCGCTGGTGAAGGTTACCCCGGCCAGCCGGCTGGGATAGACCCGGATGGGAATGCAGGCCTCATAGGTGTCGATGATCTCCACGTCGTCGGCCAGCGGATAGTCCCCCAGCTTGGTGCCGGACTGATTCATGGTACCGGTAAGGCTGGCCTGGCTCAGGCGCTGGACCTGAAGGCTGCCGCTCTCCACCTGGACCAGATCGCCCTCCTCCAGATTCTCGTCGCTGCACTGGTAGCGGTAGGAATTGCCGTCGGTGGCATACACCGTAACGGTACGGGCCGTGTAGGTGCTGTTGTTCCCGTCATCGTAGGAGGCGTTCTCCACAGCGGTGATGACGCCGAACACCGGTCCATCCGCAGCCTGGGCCTGGGTCACCGCCGCCACGCCTCCGCCGCGGCCAAGCAGCAACGTCACCGTATCCCCGATCTTCCAGCTGCCCAGATCAGACAGGGCATAGGCCGCCTCGGTGGTCTCGATGGTATAGCTCTTGCCCGCCACGGTGACCGAGGTGGGGTTGCTGGCCGAGGGCGAAGCCGCCTCATAGGTACCGGTGACCTTGTTGGCGTAGGCCCAGATGGTACGCATGGACTTGGACCAGTAAACCACATCCTGGCTCTGGATGTCGCTGAGGTCTGCGGCGCTGCCGTTGCGGTAGACCTTCGCCGTGGCCGTGGAGAAGGGCACCGCGCTCTGCCAGCCGGCGCCGGCCACCACAGGGCCGTCCATGGCGGAGTTGATGAGGGCCACACGGTCCAGCTCACCGGCGCTGTTGACCAGGTTGAGGGTGGGCTCCAGAACGTTCAGGTAATAGACCCCAGAGGTGTTCTTGGTGACCATCAGATTATAAAAGAGGTAGAGCGCGTCCCGGCGGGTCATGGCGCTGTCCTGGCCGGCCGTCACGCCCTGGTCCAGCTTGAGGGCCCGGTACTGGGCCATCTGACCGGAGGGCCACACGCCGGTAAAGGCGTCGTCCTCATACCCAAGCAGGCGCAATACGATGGTGACGCCCTCGGCCAGGGTGATGGAGCGTTCGGGATTGAAGTTGCCGTACAGGTCGCCCTGCACCAGGCCCAGATCCACCGCCGCCTTGATGTAGGGAGCGGCCCAGTAGGTCTGGGGCACGTCGGGATAGGGCTTGACGGAGACCGTGTCCCCTACCGAATCCCGGCTGGTGGAAGCTGCCACCGCCATTTTGGTGAATTCCGCCCGGGAGATGGAAGCATCCAGGCGCAGATCGCCGTTCTCGTCGCCCACCATGATGTCCAGGGCGGCCAGGACCTGGGCCGCCTCGTCCTGCGTGGGGGCCGCTGCCAGGGCCGCGGGGGCCAGCAGGCCCAGCACCAGCACCACAGCCAGCAGGCCGGATAACAATCGTTGTTTCATCTTTTTTCTCCTTCTCACGGAAATGAAAGCCTGTGCCTTTATCATATACCAACCGCCGCCGGCAGGCAAGTCAATCGTACCGCAGCGCGTCGATGGGGTTGAGTTTGGCCGCCTTGTTGGCGGGCAGGTAGCCGAAGAGGATACCGATGCCCACACTCACGCCGAAGGACACCGCAATGCCCCCGGCGGTGGGTATGGCGGCAAACCCCTCCGCACTGCTCATCAGAACTCCCACCAGGGCAGTGAAAACGTTGGCCAGCACAATGCCCAGCACAATACCGATGACGCCGCCGATGGCGGAGGTGGTGCCCGCCTCGATGATGAACTGGCTGCGGATGTCCTTGCCTTTGGCGCCCAGAGATTTGCGGATGCCGATCTCCCGGGTGCGTTCGGTGACCGAAACCAGCATAATATTCATGATGCCGATGCCGCCCACCACCAGCGAGATGGCGGCGATAACCACCAGAATGGTCATAAGCACACCCAGCATGGAGTCCATCATATCCATCATCTCGGCCGACGTCATGACCATATAGGCATCCGAGTCCTCATAGATGCGCAGCAGCATGCTCTCGATGACTCCCTTGGCCGCCGAGGAGGTGTCCTGGCTGGTGCTGGTGACCAGATAGGATTTCATCCCCATGCCGCCGCTGAGGGCGTTGAGCTGCTCCACCATGCCGTAGGGCAGGTAGATAAGGTCGTCTCCGCTGCCTTCGCTGGAATCGGCCTTTTCCTCCAGGGTGCCGATGACGGTGTAGGGCACGCCACCCACCGTCAGGGTCTGACCCAGGCCCTTGCCGTCAAACATGTCCTCGTTGAGGTAGCTGCCGATGACGCAGACCTTCTGGTTGCGCTCCACGTCCACATAGCTGAGGAAACGCCCTTCCTCCAGCTTGTCGCCGCCGGCAGTCTGGCCCTTTTCGGCGTTGTACATGGTCTCGCTGACACCGTAGATGCTGGTGCGGCTGTACTCATCCGCTCCGCAGCGCACGGTGGCGCTGGCGCTGAGATAGGGGCTGACGCTGTCGATGTACTGGGGGTATTTCTCCGCCAGGGTGTAAAAGTCGTCCGGAGTCACCTCGCGGTTGCCCCCGTAGGAGTAGATGTAGACCTGGATCAGGTTGACGCCGATCTGCTCGAACTGGGCGTTCATGTACTGCTGCATACCGTTGCCCAGGGAGACGATGACGATGACCGCCGCCACGCCGATGATGATGCCCAGCATGGTCAGCAGGGCCCGCACCTTGCTGGTCAGCAGGCTCTTGATGGCCATGCGGAAGGACTGTCCTACCTTCATACGCCCAGCACCTCCCGGCTCTCGTTCTCACCCTCGGCGTCGGGCTGGACCACGGCCCGGGGGTCGTGGGCGTCGCCGTCGTAGATGATCTTTCCGTCCTGCAGGCGCACGATGCGCTTGGCCTTGACGGCGATGGAGTTGTCGTGGGTGATAAGCACCACCGTGTCCCCCTCGGCATTGAGCTTCTGCAGGAAGCCCAGCACCTCCCGGCCGGTGCGGGAGTCCAGCGCGCCGGTGGGCTCGTCGGCCAGGATCACCGACGGCTCCCCGGCCAGGGCCCGGGCGATGGACACCCGCTGCTGCTGGCCGCCGGAGAGCTGGCTGGGCAGATTTTTATACTTTTCGGCCAGGCCCACCCGCTCCAGGGCGTTCATGGCCCGCTCCCGCCGCTGGCCGGCGGATACCCCGGCATAGAGCAGGGGCAGCTCCACATTTTCCAGTACATTGAGCTTGGGGATCAGGTTATACTGCTGGAAGATGAAGCCCAGCATCTTGTTGCGGATCTCGGCCTGCTGGTCGTCGTCCATGGTGGACACATCCACGCCCCCCAGGTGATAGGTGCCGGAGGTGGGCACGTCCAGACAGCCGATGATGTTCATGGCCGTGGACTTGCCCGAGCCCGACTGGCCCACGATGGCCACAAACTCCCCCTGGTCCACGGTCAGGGAGATGCCGTCCAGAGCGTGGACCGCCTCGTCGCCCATCTGGTAGATCTTATAAATATCCTTGAGTTCAATCAGGTGTTCCATGGCTTAGCCCATCCCCATTGCGCTCATAATGCTGGATCCCTGGGGGCTGAGGGCCACCACCACTTCGCCGTCCTCCAGGCCGTCCACGATCTCGATGTAGTTGTCGTCGTTGCGGCCCAGGGTGACCTGCCGCTCCTCCACGGCGCTGAGATCGGCCACGTTGCCGTTCTCGTCCAGGCAGCCCGGCAGGGCCACCAGTACGGTGTCGCCCCGCTCCACGGCCTCCACCGGCAGGGTGAGCACGCTGCCCGCCTCCTCCACGATGATCTTGGCGGACACGTTCATACCGGGGTAGAGCTCCTCGGGGGAGCCGTCCACCAGCACGGTGACGGGATAGCTGGTGTGGCCGCTGGTGGTGGTGCCGTTGATGTTGATCTTATCCACCACGCCGGTAAAGCTCTCCCCGTCCAGGGCGTCGGCGGTGATCTCCACCTTCTGGCCCACCTGGATCTTGCTGATGTCCTTCTCGTCGATGTCCATGTCAAAGGTCAACTGGGAGCGGTCGTAGATGACGGCGGGATAGCTCACCGACGTACCCGAGCTGGACACCCCGCTGATGTTGTCCCCCACGTCCAGGTTCTTTTCAATGACCTCACCGTCGATGGTGGAGGTAATGGTGTAGTCGTCCAGTTTCTCCTGGGCATTTTTCAGGGAGAGCTGGGCGGTCTCCAGGGAGATGCGGGCGTTTTCGATCTGGCTGTCCAGATCCACCTCGGAGAGTACGCCCACCACCTGGCCCTCGCTTACCCGGTCGCCCTCTTTGATGCTCAGGGTCTCCACATCTCCGGCGGCCTTGGCGGTGATCTGGGAGGAAGAGGCATAGGCAAATGCGGCGCCCGAGGCGCAGGCCGCGCCGTTGACGCTGGCGGTGCCGCGGCTGGTCTCGGAGAGCACGCCGGGATTATCCACCCGGATGGTCACCTGGCGCACCAGGGTACCGCCGGGGCCCACCTCGTCGGTGACTGCGATCTCATCCACCGTGCCGGTC
This sequence comes from Flavonifractor hominis, assembly GCF_040095835.1. NCBI lineage: Bacteria > Bacillati > Bacillota > Clostridia > Eubacteriales > Oscillospiraceae > Flavonifractor > Flavonifractor hominis. The sequence goes on along the minus strand of NZ_JBBMFT010000002.1, from coordinate 24,614 downwards.
AGGCTCTGGGCGGTGCCGTCCACCACCACAGTGGCGGTCTGCCCCACATAGAAGCCCGCCGCGTCGGCGGAGTGGAAGGGCACCTTCAGCTTCATGTGGTCCCGGTCCAGCACGTCGGCGATGGGTGCGCCGATGCTCACGCTGTCCCCCTGCTCCACATAGAGCTTGGTGATCACGCCGGCGTCCTCAGCCTTGAGATTGCGGTCCTTCTGGTTGTCGCTCTGGGTCTCCAGCAGATCATTCAACGCCAGCTGAGCCGACTGGACATTGAGCTGAAGCTGCTCGATGTTGCTCTCCACATCCTTGGAGTCGATGCGGAAGAGCACGTCGCCCTTGTGGACGGTCTGCCCCTCTTCAAAGGGCGCCTCCAGGATCTCGCCGCTGACCAGGGTGGTGACCTTGTAGGAGTGGATGGGCTCGATGGTGCCGGTACCCGACACCGAGACCGTCATATCCCGCATCTCAGTGGTATAGGGCAGGTAGGCGCTGCTGACGATCTGGCTGCCGGCATTCATGCACCGGGAGAGCAGCAGGGCCAGCACCGCCACAATGACCAGCAGAATGATCAGCCGCTTGGGCCATTTGCGTTTCTTCTTGGGCGCTTTGAATTTGGGCGCCTGCTTCTCCGGAGTGGCCGGAGCGGATGTTGAGACCTTTGGTTTGACTTGGGTTGCTTCCATAAACGCTTTCTCCTTTTCTTTGCTATGCCTCTTCACAGCTGGGCGCTTTGCTGGCCGCCCCCCGCTGAAGGATGCCTAAGACCCGCACCAGCCGCGCCCGGGCCTCCTCTTCCCGAACCGTCTGCGCGGTAACCAGTGTGCCGGCTAACGTAGTAACCAGCAGGTGGAACAGATCGGACAGATCGGTCTCGGTCTGCAAATCCAATCGGGACAGATCCACCCTGTCCCGCAGACGGTTCAGGACCGCTTCAGGCCCTGCCCGGTCCAGGAACAGCCACGGCTGCATTTGCCGGTTGCGGCAGAGGATCTGCCCGATCTCCCGGTACTCCCCCTGCCTCCACACCCCACGGATGTGATCAAACAGTTCCAGAAACGCCGCGAACAGATCGCCTCCGTTCCGGTCCAGCAGCTGGGCCATTCGTTCTTCCAGCAGCCGTGCATAGCACTCCATCAGATGCCGGAACAGATCTTCCTTATCCGTGAAGTACATGTAAAAGCTCCCCCTGGGAATCCCAGCGGCCTGAATGATCCGGTTGACCGAGGCCTCCTCATAGGGTACACGGACAAATTCCGCCCGGGCCGCAGCCAGCAGCCGCTCCCGCTTCTCCGGGGGTAAATTGTAAAAGGTCGTGCTGGGCATGCCGCGCCTCCTCACCTGACAAGCTGTCATTATATTAGGCGACAACCTGTCACATGTCAACGTCCCCGGCGCAATGTTTGCAGTTTGTTTTTATTTGCCAAAGATGAGCATATCAGAAACCTATGTAAGCCTCTATGAAGAGAAGATTAAAAATTTCTTAAACCATCCTCCGTGTTATACACCCTGCACCTGGTGAAAGGTCAAGGGTTTTTTCCAAGTTTATGTATATCTGCCCGCCGGAGTGTCCACAATAGGCTCGGAGGTGCTAAAAGCATGAAAAAACCATTCCTCAAGCGAATGGGCGACTTTCTGGAGGGGAAGGGTTTCTACATCGTCCTGTTCCTCTGCGTCGCCGCAATCGGAATTTCGGGCTATTATCTCTTCACTTCCCTCTCTCCGGAGGAGGCGGACGCCACGGTCAATGCCCCGGTGCACATCACCGTGACGCCCACCCCCACCGCCCCGTCCCAGCCGCCGGCCACCCCCACGCCTGTCCAGACCCCCAAGCCGGTACAGACCACCAATCCGGCCGTGTCTGACACCCCGGCCCCCGCCGCTGCCGGAACAACGACTCAGACCGTCCCCACGGTATTTGCCTGGCCGGTTCAGGGCGAAGTGCTCTCCGACTTCAGCGTGGAGACCCTGGCCTATGACCAGACCATGGAGGATTGGCGGGTCCACGCCGCACTGGATCTGGCTGCCGCTGCCGGCACCGAGGTCCGCGCAACCGCCGCCGGCACTGTGACCGACCTGGTGGAGGACGCCCTCATGGGCACCACGGTGGTCATCGACCACGGCGCGGGGCTGACCAGCACCTACGCCAACCTGGCCGCCGTCCCCACGGTGGAGGTGGGCGACAGCGTGCTGGCCGGGGATGTGATCGGTGCGGTGGGACAGACCGCCATTGCCGAGAGCGCCCTGCCCGACCACCTGCACTTCGTCATGCAGCAGGACGGAGAACCGGTCAACCCGCTGGACTATCTGCCCGACTGACCCCTTTCCCAAAAACCGGGCGGGGCGCTCCGAAAAGAGCGCCCCGCCCGGTCGTTTTTTTCACCGCCGCACCAGCTTGAGCACCAGCGCCGTCCGGTCGTCGGCGGCTCCCACCCGTTCCCCGCTCTCGTCGATGAGGGCCTGGGCCAGGTCCTTGGGGCTGCCCCCGTCAAAGGCGCTCAGCCGGTCGCGCACCCACTGGTCCGCTCCGGTGCCGCAGACTCCGTCGCTCACCAGCACCACGCAGTCGCCCCCCTCCAGCTGCAGCCGGGTCACATCGGGAGCCGCGCCGTCTCCGCCGGCCAGTCCGGCGGGCAGCGCGCTACCGGTGATGCGCTGGACGCTGCCTCCCTTTTTGACATAGGTAGGGGCCGCGCCGTACTTATACACCCCCGTCTCACCGGTGAACAGGTCCACCCGCATCAGATCGATGGTGGTAAAGCCCCCCGCCTCCTCCTCATTGCGCAGGGCCAGGGCGGAGCTGAGGGTCTTTAAGGCGTTCTCCGGCCGGATGCCCGCCCGCAGGAACTGCTCCAGCAGGCGCACGGCCAGGGAGCTCTCCCGCTCGGCCAGCACCCCGGAGCCCATACCGTCGCACAGCAGTACATACAGTGAACCGTCGTCGTGCTTGAACCAGGCCCCCGCGTCTCCTGAGACGGTCTGCCCGTCCTTTTTCCGGGCCGCCACACCGGCCACGGCCATCAAAGGCTCGCTCTGCACCAGCAGCAGCTGGTCCCTCCGGGTCTGGTCCACCGCACGCAGGGGGAAATTCATCAGCTTAGAGATCTTTTCCACCGACTCGCTCTTGCGCACCGCGCTCAGCCCTGCTCCCTCCAGCTCAATGCGCAGGTGTCCGGCCTCGTCGTAATAGGCCCCCACCTCACACTCCACCCCCTGGGCGGTGAGGTACTGACGCAGGCGTTTCTCCCGCACCGGGTCGGGCACCAGCTCGGCCCCCAGCTCGGCGGCGGCCGCCCCCAGCACGCCGGCCAGCTCGGCGTACTGCCGGCACACCGCCGCACGGTTCTCCTTCAGGCGGCTCTGGTACTGCCGGCGGCAGAGCAGGGCGGAGAGCTCCTCGTTGGCGGCGCTGAGAAAATCAGAAAAGTGCATACACCGGTTGGAGAAATAGGCCGGGAAGTCTCCCCCCTCCCCCCGTCCCCGCTCCAGCATGGCGGGCAGGGCGTCGTTGAGGGCGTTGAAGGTGGAAATGTAATCCCGCTGCCAGCAGGCGTTCTGGAGCGGGCAGCGCCTGCACACCCGGGCGGCCGCCCGGTCAAAGACGGCAGCGGCGTCGTTGTCGTTGGGCGCCGGCCGGCCAAACGAGGTACGCATGGACTCATACAGTCCCCGGAAGGCCCCCGCCGTGTCCTCCAGCCGCTGGCGGACATAGGCCCCGGCCCGCTCCCGGGTGCCCCGCTGGGGCGGCTGTCCCACCATGGCCCCCACCCGGCGCAGCACCTGCTCGGGCAGCAGCAGAAACACCACCGAGGCGATGAATACCTCATAGAGCAGGGACACCTGCAGCCCCTGCTGCCAGGTCCAGAGCACCCCCAGGGCATTGGAGAGCACATAGGCCAGGGCGGCGGCCAGCTTGCCCTGGCGGTGGAACACGCCGCACATCACTCCGGACAAAGCGTAGGTCATGCAGTAAAAAGGTGTCTCTCCCGCCGCCAGGTCCATGCCCAATCCGGCCGCCACCCCCAGGGTGGCCCCCACGCCGATGCCCCCCTTGTAGGCCGCGGCCATCACCGCCAGCGCCGCCGCCGTCCGGCCTACCGACAGATCGCCAAAGAGGGTGATCTTGCTCAGGGTGATGAGCAGCGTACCCATCAAAATAAGCAGACTCACCGTCTGCCGGGCGGTGAGTTCCTCCTCTTCCCGCTGTCCGGTCCAGGGGGTGAAGGCGATCCGGTAAAAATAGGTCGCCGCCCCGCACAGCAACAGCTCCGTGCCGAAGAAAATGACGTTCTCCGGGGTCCACCCCCGGTCGGACAGGTAGACAAACCCCGTCACCGCATCCATCCCCGCCGCGGCCAGGGGCATGAACCAGGCCCGGCGGTAGGCCTTGACGTCAAAAAAGGCGAAGGCCACCGAATAGGCCAGGATACAGGCCGCCACATACCGCAGTCCCTCGGCAAAGCCCTGGAAGGACAGATAGCCCAGGCAAGCCCCCAGCAGCGCGCAGAATCCGTCCACCCCCGACCCTGAGGAGGCCACCAGTCCCAGCCCGAAGGGGGCGTATCCCCCGAAGATCTCCGCCCCGGACAGCATGGCCCCCAGCAAAAAGCGGATGCCGCACTCGGCAGAGCGCACCAGGGCGGGGGCGCGGAGGATCACCTTTCCTGTCTCCCGGGCCTCCTCCCGGACCCGGGCCGCCTTGATCTTCAAGGTCTCTTTTGTCGCCATGTTTCTGTCTCCTTTGCTCGCGGGGCTTGTCCGCCCGGCGTGTGTCAGAGACAGTATAATCCATATATTGGAAAAAAGCGGTCGTAACCCGGCGCTGTCCGTGCCCGGACGCCAGGTAAAAAAACAGCGTGGGAGCGGCAGATGCCGCTCCCACGCTGCTGTTTGCTTACTGCTTGGAGAACTGGTCCTTGCCCACGCCGCACAGGGGGCAGACCCAGCTGTCGGGCACATTCTCCCAGGCGGTGCCGGGAGCCACGCCGTTTTCAGGATCGCCCTCGGCGGGATCATACACATAGCCGCAGATATCGCAGACGTACTTATCCATACTCATAAACTCCTTTTTTCGTTTCATTGATAGTATCACCACCGCGGGAAGGAAAGATACCTTGCTGAACAGGTTCCTTTGTGGTATGATACATTCAATTTATAACACATCGGGGGACACCGTGAATATTGGCAAAATCACGATAAATACCAAGTTGGCACTGGCTCCCATGGCAGGAGTGACGGATTTGGGTTTCCGCACCGTCTGCCGGGAGCTGGCCGACGTATATACCATTACGGAAATGGTAAGCGCCAAGGCGCTGTGCTATCAGGACAAAAAATCGCTGCCTCTGCTCCAGCTGGGACCGGGAGAACACCCGGCGGCGGTGCAGCTGTTTGGCAGCGATCCTTCCTGTATGGAGCAGGCCGCCGGCATTGCTGCTGAGCGCTCAGGGGCCGACATCATCGACATCAACATGGGCTGTCCCGTGCCCAAGGTGGCTAACTCTGGGGACGGCTCAGGGCTGATGCGCACCCCGGAACTGGCGGTCAAGGTAGCTGAGGCGGTCATCCGGGGCGCCGGCGGACGGCCGGTGACGGTAAAGTTCCGCCTGGGCTGGGACAAGGGCTCCATCAACTGTGTGGAGTTCGCTCAGGCCATGGAGGGAGCCGGAGTGGCGGCTGTGGCCGTCCACGGCCGCACGAAGGTACAGATGTACTCCGGCCGGGCCAACTGGGACTACATCCGCGCGGTGAAAGAGGCGGTGTCCATCCCGGTCATCGCCAACGGGGATGTCTTTTCCGCCCAGGACGCGGTGCACATCCTCCGTTATACCGGTGCGGATATGGCCATGATCGGCCGCGGCTGTTTCGGAAACCCCTGGCTGTTTCAGCAGGCCCAGGCCGCGCTGGAGGGGCGGGAGATCCCGCCCCTGCCCCCTCTGGCCCAGCGGTGCGACATCGCCGTGCGGCAGTTTGAGCTCTCCGCCGCTCAGAAAGGAGAGCACATCGCCTGTCTGGAGGCCAGAAAGCACTACGCCTGGTACCTCAAGGGGGTACCCTACGCAGGCTATTATAAGGAGCAGATCAGTCATCTCTCCACTATGGAGGATATCTATCAGGTAACAGCGGGCATCAAGCGGGACCTGAAGTAACCGGCCCCGGCAGGAAAGGCAGGTGAGGAAGGTTTGTCAGAGGAACAGGAGTTGGTGCATCTGGCCCGGCAGGGCAATCAGGATGCCTTTGCCGCTCTGGTGGAGCGCAACCAGAGCCGGGTATACAACCTGGCCCTGCGCATGACCGGCAATCCGGACGACGCGGCCGAACTGAGCCAGGAGGCCTTTCTCAACGCCTGGCGGGGACTGGAGAAGTTCCAGGGGGAGAGTTCCTTTTCCACCTGGATCTACCGGCTGACCAGCAACGTATGCATTGACTTTCTCCGCCGGGAGAAGCGGCGCAGCACCCTTTCCATGACGGTGTCTCTGGATGACGAGCAGCAGGCCCGTCAGGCCGAGCTGCCCGATGAGCGCTACAGCCCCCATCAGCAGGCCGAGCGCCAGGAACTGCGCCAGACCATCCAGGATGGCTTGAAGACTCTCTCGGAGGAGCACCGGCAGGTACTGGTGCTCCGGGAGCTGGAAGGTCTGTCCTACCGGGAGATCGCGGCGCTGCTGGATCTGGAAGAGGGAACGGTCAAGTCCCGCATTGCCCGGGCCCGTCTGTCTCTGCGCAATTATTTGCTCCAGCGTGGGAACTTTTCCGCGGGAGCGTCGTCCATATAACCGACTAAGGAAAGGAGGGATGCGGCATGCAGGAGTGTGAAGCGGCGCTGGAGCTCATCAGCGCCCAGCTGGACGGAGAACTGACGGCGGAGGAAGCGGCCCGGCTGGAGGCCCATCTGGCCCAATGCCCCCAGTGCCGCGCCCTTCTGGCCGACCTGACCGCTCTGCACGAGGCCATGCCCCGGCAGGAGGTCCCGCCGCCTGCCGGCCTGAAGGACGGGGTGATGGCCCGCATCGCGGCGGAGACACCCATTCCCTTCGCCCCGCCCGCCCGGAAAAAGGTTCGCTGGAAGGCCTGGGCTTCGCTGGCTGCCGTGTTGGCCATCGTCCTGGTGGGCAGCGGTCCGCTGCGGGAGTGGAACGCCGCAGGCAGTCCGGCTTCCGACCTGGCGCGTACCCAGCTCCAGGCGCCGGCAATGTCCGACGTCGCCGGCAATGACAGCGCCCAGGCCCCCGAAGACGAGTCCTCCCAGACGGGAAGCGCCTCGGACGTTTCTCCCAATACAGCCACTGTCCAGGACGAACCGGAATCCGCCGCGCAGCCCCAGCAGGCTTCCGCGCCCCCGGTTAACGAAGCCGTACCGGAAGACGCCGGTGGTGCAGCACAGCCGGATAGCCAGGTTGGCTTTACCAGTCAGTCCGAGAAGCAGGCGTCCGGCGCATCCGGCGGCACCCAGCCCCCCGCAGCGCCCACTGCGCCCGCGGCGGAATCCGCCCCCACGCCCCAGCCCTCCCCCGCTGAGGATCCCAACGGCCTGCGCTCTGCATCTCCCCTCACCATCGCTCCGGCTGCAGAGCCTGCCCCCAGCGCCACTCCCACTGTCCTCAGCGAGGAAGAGGCACGTGCGGCGCTGCTGCTCTGGCTGGAGGAAGAAGAGAACGGCGAAACCGATCCCCAGGCCTCTCCACAGCCCGCATCCATCGAGGTGACGGGTCTGGGCCTGTCCTCCGACGGGAAGTTCTACCGATTCCAGCGCGTCTGCGAAGAAGGGGAAAACGCCACAATCGTTTACCTGGTATCCCTGGACGGAAGCGAGATCCGAACCGAAACCCCGTAACAAGCACGGCCGGCCTTTGCCGGCCGTGTTTTTTTGCCTTTTGTGCGACGTTTTTCCCCCTGTCTGCGTAGTTTAAGTGAACGGCTCCACGCAATGTCCACAAAAGGAGGGAGTTCTGTATGCAGCCGCAGCCGTGCCCCGCAGAGGCCATGGTGGAAAAATACGCCTCCATGGTCTACAAACTGGCCTTCGCCCGTACCCGCAGCCGGGAGGAGGCGGACGACATCTTTCAGGAGGTCTTTCTCCGTTACGTCAGCAAGGCCCCGGTGTTTGACAGCCCCGCCCACGAAAAAGCCTGGTTTTGCCGGGTGACTATCAATTGTTCCAATTCCTACTGGCGCAATCCCTTCCGCCGGCGCACCGCGCCGCTGGAGGCGGCCGAGCACTGTATCCAGCCCGGCCCGGAACCGCCGCCGGACGATCTGGATGCCTGTCTGGCACGTCTGAGCCCGGAATTGCGGGTGACAGTTCATCTCTATTACTACGAACAGTACAGCACACCGGAGATCGCAGCCCTGCTGGGCAAATCGGAGTCCGCCGTACGCACCCGCCTGATGCGGGCCCGGCGGCAGCTGCGAGAGGATCTGCAAGAAGGGGGTAGTTCCTGTGTTTGAACCAGAGTATCGCGCGCAGTTTGATTCCATCAACCCCAGCCCCGCGCTGGTGGAGGCCACCAAGGACCGGGTGCGGACCGCATCCTCCAACAGGGAGAAGCCCCGCCGCCATCTGACCCGCCGGGGACTGGCCGCTCTGGCCACTGCCGCCGTCCTCACCGTCACCGCCCTGGCCGCTGGCCCCACCCTCTGGCAGGCCATCCAGAACGACTTGGGGAACCGTGCCTCCTACGCCACGCAGGTGGAGGCCGCCTGTGAGGACCAGGGCATCCGCATCGAGGTGCTGGCCGCTCTGGCGGACACCCGGGTCACCCGGCTCTACTTCACCGTGCAGGATCGGACCGGGGCCCTTTTGGACGCGGACACAACAAGTGATCTGATCCTCTCCCAAGAAACCGGCGGGCAGTTTGACTGGGGCAACGGAGGCAAGGGCCTGGAGGTGCTCTCCTACGACCCGGAGCAGCATCTGGCTACCCTGGTGTACAGCCGGGGCACCGCCGACCTGGCCGGCACTCCCCCCACCCGGGTCCGCCTGGACGCCACCTATTTTATTCCCGGCCACAGGCAGGCGGAACTGGTGCTGGACCGGGATGAACTCCCCACCGAGACCTTGGAGAGCACCGTTACCGACGCCGGCACCACCGTCCTCCTGTCGGACCAGAACCCCATGGTTTTGGGGGAGGATGGAGATGTGTCCATCTCCTCCATAGGTTTTGCCTCTGATGGATCTTTCCACATCCGCTTTGCCCAAGGGGAAAAGGTCTCCCCCATCACAGACGGCGAGTGCCCCTTCCGGGTGGATTACTACCTATACGACCCGGAAAACCCCGAGCGCTGGCCAGATCAGGGCGTGGGTAACGCCATCTGCACCGCTGTGGAGGGAGGGTGGGACTTCTGCCTGCCCAGTCTGACGCCGGACACCTTGGAATACCTGGACCTGCTCTGTCTTTCTGCCGATTACTCGGTGGCGGGGGGACGGATTGAAGGAAATTGGGCGGTCACCGTACCGGTGGAGGTGATGGATCTGCGCACCGCCGCCCCAGCGGAGCCGCTGGTGCTCCCCTACACCCAGAACGGGGAACAGCCCTACGGCCGGGCCCATGACGCCCAGCTGCACCAGCTCACCGTCTCCCCCCTCAGCGTCTGCGCCGACTTTACCACACCTGAAGGGCAGGAAGCGCCCTGTATGCTCAACGGTGCTGAGCTCTCCCTCACCGTCACCATGGCCGACGGCACCGTGCTTGCCCCTGCCTATTACGACGAGGTGTGGAGCCAGCAGGCAGGCTGGGTGATGTGGGAATTTGAGGACCCCATCGACCCGGACCAGTTGGTCTCGGTCACCCTCAACGGCCAGACCATCCCCCTCTCCTGACCCTCAAAAGCCCCGGCGCAGACGCGCCGGGGCTTTTTGCGCGATTTTTCTAAAATTCCAGTTGTATCTTATCTCCATTTAATGTATAATCAACAATAACAGTGATCCAGTCCCTCGGGAGCGCTGTTACCCGATTCCAAATGTAAGGAGAGGAAACAAGAAATGAGCTATTCCGTACAAAATATCCGCAATGTCTGTCTGCTGGGCCACGGTGGAAACGGTAAGACCTCCCTGGCTGAGAGCATGCTGTATTTGACCGGCGGAACCGTGCGGCTGGGCACCCCCGCCGACGGCAACACCGTTTGCGATTATGATCCCGAGGAGACCCGTCGCCAGATTTCCATCTCCACCGCAGTGGCTCCCATCGAGTACAACGGCTGTAAGATCAATGTGCTGGATACTCCGGGTTACTTTGATTTCTCCGGCGAGGTCATCGAGGCCCTCCACGTGTCCGACGCCGCCATCATCGTCTGCTCCGCCAAGGGCGGCATGAGCGTAGGCGCTGAGAAGGCGTGGAAGCTGTGCGAGCGCCGCGGTGTGCCCCGGGTGATTTATATTTCCAAGACCGACGAGGATAACTCCGACTATAACGCCGCCTTTGACACCCTGCGGGAGCGTTTTGGCAAGAACATCGCCCCTGTGGCCGCCCCCATCTGGGATGCGGACAAAAAGGTCATCGGCTTTATCGACGTGCTTCATAAGCGCGCCTTTGAAGCCGGTCCCAAGGGCGAGCGTGTGGAAATCGACGTGCCCGAGGACAAGAAGCCCGTGCTGGACGAGCTGTACGACGCCCTGAAGGAGTCGGTGGCTGAGACCAGCGAGGAGCTGATGGAAAAATATTTCTCCGGTGAGGACTTTACCTATGCCGAGATGATCCAGGGCCTGCGGGCGGGCGTGAAGGATCTGTCCCTCTTCCCCGTGGTGTGCGGCTCGGCCGTCACCGGTCTGGGCACCCGTATGCTGCTGGATACCATCGTGGAGCTGCTGCCCTCTCCGCTGGAGGGCCGCCCCCTGATGGGTGAGAACGAAAAGGGCGATCTGGATGAATTCGTGGCCTCCCCCGGCGCTCTGCCCTGCGCTCTGGTGTGGAAGACTGTCTCCGACCAGTACGGCAAGTATTCCTTCGTCAAGGTGCTCTCCGGCAACCTGAAGCCCGATATGCAGGTGGTCAACTCCCGTACCGGCGCTACGGAGAAGCTGGGCCGGCTGTATGTCATGAAGGGCAAGAAGGCCGAAGAGGTCAAGGAGCTGGAGTGCGGCGACATCGGCGCTATCGGCAAGATGGACAAGGTCAAGACGGGCGATACCCTCTCTGATCCCCGCAAGGTGGTCAAGATGGAGCCCATCCCCTTCCCCGAGCCCTGCTACTCTGTGGCCATCACGCCCAAGGCCAAAGGTCAGGAGGACAAGATTGCCGCCGGCCTTACCCGTCTGAACGAAGAGGATCTGACCTTCAAGTGGGTCAACAACGCCGAGACTCACCAGATGGTGATCTCTGGCACCGGCGATATGCAGATGGACGTGATCGTCTCCCGGCTGAAGAGCCGCTTCGGCGTGGACGCCGAGCTCAGTGAGCCCCGCGTCGCCTACCGGGAGAAGATCCGTAAGAAGGTGGAGGTCCAGGGCCGCCACAAGAAGCAGACCGGCGGCCACGGCCAGTTCGGCGACGTGTGGATGCGTTTCGAGCCCGGCGATACCGAGGAGCTGCAGTTCTGTGAGGAAGTCGTGGGCGGCGCTGTGCCCAAGAACTACTTCCCCGCTGTCGAAAAGGGCATGCGGGAAGCTGTGGTCCATGGTGTGCTGGCCGGCTACCCCGTGGTGTATCTGAAGGCCACCCTGTTTGACGGCTCCTATCACCCGGTGGACTCCTCCGAAATGGCGTTCAAGACCGCCGTACAGCTGGCTTACAAGGCCGGTATGCCCCAGGCCAGCCCTGTGCTGCTGGAGCCCATCGGCGAGCTGAAGGTCACCATCCCCGACAGCTATATGGGCGACGTCATCGGCGATCTGAACAAGCGCCGCGGCCGCGTAATGGGCATGAACCCCGACGGCGAGGGCAACCAGATCGTGGAGGCCGAGGTGCCTATGGCTGAGATGGGCCGCTACGCCATCGACCTGCGCAGCATGACCCAGGGCCGCGGTTCCTTCACCTTCCACTTTGTCCGCTATGAGGACGCTCCTCCTGCCGCTCAGGAGAAGGCCATCGAGGCCGCCAAGGCCATGCAGGACGAAGGCAATTAACAAATTTGCAAAAGCCCCCCGGCACAGCCGGGGGGCTTTCTTGTTGGCGGCAGGGAGAGCGGCCTCAGGGGCCCCGCCAAAGACGGGGCGGCACTTTGCGCCGTTCAAGCGTTTTGGGCCAACGGCACAAAACCTTGATGCCGGGGCCATTCACTTGCCCCGAGCAGATCAAATAACGCCCACAGGGCTCCCGGCGGAACCTGTTCCGCCGGGACAGACGCTCCTCCTGCCGCTCAGGAGAAGGCCATGCAGGACGAAGGCAATTAACAAATCTGCAAAAGCCCCCCGGCACAGCCGGGGGGCTTTTTTTCGTCCGGCACTGTACACGGCACGGACAAAGGCTTATAATGGACCGGCAAAGGAGGATACCATCATGCAGACAACCCAACGCCTGATGCAGTACATACAGAACAGTCCCAGCCCCTATCACGCGGTGCGCAGTGCCGCTGCACTACTGGAAGAGGGCGGCTTTATCCGCCTGGAGGAAGGTTCTCTGTGGGAACTGGAGCCCGGCAAGGGATACTACACCACCCGCAATCAGAGCAGCCTTATCGCCTTCCGCCTGCCCCAGCAGGCCCCCACCGGCTGGCGTATGACCGCCGCCCACAGCGACAGCCCCACCTTCTATGTAAAAAACGACGTACTGGAGGGGGACAAGCGCTACATCCGCCTGGCCACAGAGGGCTACGGCGGCATGAACTGCGCCAGCTGGCTGGACCGCCCGCTGACGGTGGCCGGCCGTGCCGTGGTCCGCACCCCGGAGGGGGTGGAGGGCCGCCTGGTCTATCTGGACCGTGACCTGCTGACCATTCCCAGCCTTGCCATCCACCAGCAGCGGGACGTGAACCGTGGCCACGACTACAACGCCCAAAAAGACATGCAGCCCCTGTACGCCCTGGCGGGTGCGGAATCTCTCACCACTCTGCTGGCCCGGGAACTGGGCTGTGGAGAGGAGGACATCCTCTCCACCGACCTGTTCCTCTGCCCCCGGCAGGAGCCGGTGCTGCTGGGCGCCGGCGGGGAATTCTTCCAGGCCCCCCGCATCGACGATCTGGGCTGCGCCTATGCCACGCTGGAGGGCTTTCTGAACGCCAAGCCCCTTGCCGACGCAGGTCAGGTCTACTGCCTGTTCGACAATGAGGAGGTGGGCAGCGGCACCCGGCAGGGAGCGCTGAGCTCCTTCCTGCCCGACGTGCTCGCCCGCATCGCTCAGGTCCTCTCCCTCAGTCCCCAGGCCCAGCAGCTGGCCCTGTCCAACAGCCTGCTGCTCAGTGCCGACAACGGCCACGCCGTCCACCCCAACTTCCCGGAAAAGGCCGACCCGGCCAACCGGGTCTACCCCAACGGCGGGGTGGTGGTCAAGTATTCCGCCAACCAGAAGTACACCACCACCGGCCTCACCGCCGGTCTGTTCCGCGCCATCTGCCAGCGGGCGGAGGTGCCGGTGCAGATCTTTGCCAACCGGGCCGACGAGCCTGGCGGCTCTACCCTGGGCAACCTGCTGGGCCGGGCGGTGAGCATTCCCATGGCGGACATCGGCATGGCCCAGCTGGCCATGCACGCGGCGGTGGAGACCGCAGGCAGCCGGGATCCGGAGTACCTCTCCCGGGCGTGCACCGCCTTCTTCCAGGCACAGTTCACCCAGACCAGTGACGGCTGCTACCGTCTGAATACGCCCTAAACCTGTAAAAGGGCCGCATCCCGGTGGGATGCGGCCCTTTTTTATTCCTTGTGGTCCTCCACGATGGCGCCGCTGCGGTAGGCCCACAGCAGGGCCATCAGATCGTCGATCTGCTCCTGGAGCTGGCGGCCCACGTCGGTGCCCGCGATCTTCATGCGGGACTCCAGCCGCTCAAACACCACCGAGGTGGAGGCGATGTCCTGGTTCTCCCGGATGGCGTTGGCCCGCCCGGCAAAGGGCTCATGGGAGACCAGGCGGAAGCAGGCCGAATTGTAGATCAGGGTATACCCGGCGATGCCGGTGGTCTTCTGGTAGGCCTTGCAGAAGCCGCCGTCGATGACCAGCAGCTTGCCCCCGCCCTTGATGGGGCTCTCCCCCTTTTTGGACTTGACCGGGATGTGGCCGTTGATGATGTGGCAATGGGGGCCCTCCAGGCCGAACTGCCGCAGCATGGCGTCGCAGACGGCGGGGTCGTTGTAGAACTGGTAATAGGGATTTTTGGGCTCGGTCCAGGTGGACTCGTCCAGAATGAGACGCCGCTCAAAGGTGGTCATCCGCTCCCGGCCGAAGATGGGGCTGTTGCGCCCGGCCCACAGGAACCAGAGGAAGTCCATGCCGAACTCCCGCTCCTCGCTCCCCGGGCGGCTGTAGTAGGCCCGGCGGGCGGTCTGGTCGGCATAATCCAGGAAGGCCTTGCCGCTCAGCGGTCCCTCCCGGGTCTCGAAGGTCATGAACTCCCCTTCCGCCGTCATGGGGATGCAGCCGTGGAAGAGCAGGTTGCCGTTGAACACCTTGTACAGGCTGCCCTTGGAGTAGAGGAAACGCACATGCCGCTGGAGCTTTTCGCTGTGGCGGAAGGAGGCGGTAAGCTGGTTGATGAGGGTGTTTTCCTCCGGTGTCAGGGCGTAGGGATCGGTCCGGTCCACGGTGGGGAAGTCGGTGTCTTCCAAGGGATAGGTGACCCCCTGAAGGGTGATGCAGCGGTGGGCATAGTCGATCTTGTCCAGCAGCAGCCGGTCGTCCATGCCGAAGGCGGGATTGCGCCGGATCTTCTGCCCCTCCAGCTTGAAGAGAATGATGGTAATGGCCTTGTACATCCGGGCCGCCAGGAGCTTATCCCGCTCGGTAAAGTTGCCCGCGTCCTCTCCCGAGAGCTTGACGGCAAAGCAGTGGGTATCGCACCCGCCGTACACCTCGTTGGCAAAGTCGGACAGGGGCCGCAGAGAGATGCCGTAACCGGTCTCGATGACCTCCAGATTGTTGTAGCGCAGGGAATTGGCCAGCACCGTGGCCACCAGCGTGCGGGACCCGGACGCCGCCCCCATCCACAGGATGTCGTGGTTGCCCCACTGGATGTCCACGCTGTGGTACTCCAGCAGCGAGTCCAGAATGATGTCCGCCCGGGGGCCCCGGTCAAAGATGTCCCCCACCAGGTGCAGGTGATCCACCGCCAGGCGCTTGATGAGCTCGCACATCTGTACCAGGAAGTTGGAGGCCCGGTCGATGTCGATGATGGTGGAAATGATCTTTTCGTAATAGTCCCGCTTATCGTTGTCCCCGTAGTGGGTGTGGAGCATCTCGTCAATGATGTAGGCGTACTCCGGCGGCATGGCCTTGCGGACCTTGGAGCGGGTGTACTTGGAGCTCACCAGGCGGCAGACCTCAATGAGCCGGTGGAAGGTGATGCGGTACCACTCCCGCATGTCCTCCGTCTCCCGCTCCACCTCCTCCAGCTTCTCCCGTGGGTAGTAAATGAGGGTGGCCAGCTGGTCCCGCTCGTGTTTGGACAGGGTTGCGGCAAACAGGTCGTCCACCTTCTCCCGCACCACGCCGGAGGCCGAGTTGAGCAGGTGGAGAAAGGCCTCATACTCCCCGTGGACGTCAGAGATAAAGTGCTCGGTCCCCTTGGGCAGGTTCAGGATGGCCTGAAGGTTGATGATCTCGGTACTGGCCGCCTGTACATTGGGGTACTGCCGGGCCAGCATCTTCAGATAGTGCAGGTGTTCCGGCTGGCAGGTGCTGATGGGCGTCATGGACAAAACCTCCCTTTTGCGCTTTGTTCCATTATCCCACACGGACCGGCCGGCTGCAAGCCCTCCGGCTACGGAATCTGTACGCTGACGCCGTTGACCTCCACGCCCTCTTCCGCCCGGATGAGGATGTATTTCACCCCGTCAATGATCCGGGTCTGCACCAGGTCGCTGCGCTCGGGGCTGACCTTGATGACCACGTCGGGCGTGGTCACCTCCAGCTTGTTTTCCACCAGGTTCCGGGGGCTGAGGGCGGTGTCCGCCCCGAACTGGTCGTCATACTGGGTATCGAACTCCTCCACATGCTTGTCCGACACACCGCAGGAGCGGAGCACGCACTTCACCGCCCCCTTGGACAGCGTCAGCGGTTCTTCCTCGCGGTTGTCCTTGTGCTCCTGGATGAGCTCGCACAGCTGGTCGTGGACCGCCTGCACCACGTCGTAGCTGCACTCCTCCCCCAGGGTCTCCTCCAGCATGCTCTGGAAGGTCTCCTTCTGGGTGTCGGCCGCCATGGGCACCGGACACTGAAACACCGCCTGCACAAAATCCGGATGGGCGTCGGCGCTGTCCCGGGTGTAATAGAGCGCGCCGTAAAGATTGGTGGTGCGCTCGTCAAAGGCGGGAAAGAGGAAACCCAATTCCGGCGGCGACACCAGCCAGTCTGCCGCCCGGTTATGGAACTCATTCTCCCGCACCTGATAGCTCAGGGCGGGCTTGGTCTGCTTGACCGGGCAGATGCTGCATAGGATGTGGGAATAGACCTCGGCGGAGGCGTCGTCCTGCTGCTGGCCGTCCTTGGCCCGGTAGGGCACGTCATAGGTGTCGTGGACCAGCAGGATGAGATAGTTGCCCTCCATCTGGACCGCACCGATGACCTTCTGAAAAAAGGCCTGTACCGCCTCCTCCTCCCGCAGGGCGGAGTCCCGCAGGGTCATGAGCAGCTTGTGCTCCTCCCCTTGTGCCACCTGACGGGTGGCAAATTCCAGGGAATGCAGGTTTTTCCCCAGCGTTCCCGACAGGGTCCGCCGCAGCAGGCCCAGGCAGGTCTCGGTCTCCTCCTGGCTGAGCAGGGCCAGGGACTGGTCAAACTGGGCCACGATCTCGCCGATCTCATTGACATAGCAGCCCCGGATATGGGTGATCCCGTTGCGCTCAGGCCGGAAACGCCGGCGCAGCTCCCCCACTTCTTTTTCGTTCATATGTACTCGGCTCCTTTCCTGACTGCCGTCCAGTTTAGCCGGAAGGAGCGCCTTTGTCAACGGTCCTATTGGGTCGAAAAAGGGCCGGGGCCCCACATCCGATCTGGATGAGGGACCCCGGCGGAAACAAGGAAGGGTGAACGGTATTTGCTAAACTTACTGGGCGATCTTCTGGCAGAAGACCATCAGGATCTTGGCCATCTCAGCGCGGGTAGCGGTACCCTGAGGATCCAGGCGGGCGCCGTCCTTGCCGTTGATGATGCCGTTTGCCACGGCCCAGCTCATAGCCTGGGTGGCCCAGTCGGAGACGCTGGCGCTGTCCACAAAGGCGGCCAGGCTGCCGGAGGCGGAGGTGCCGTAGCCCTTATACTGAGCGTAGCGGTACAGCAGGACCACCAGCTGCTCGCGGGTCACGTTGTCGTTGGTGCCGAACAGGCCGTTGCCGTAGCCGTTGACGATCTTGGCGGACACGTTCCAGGTCACCGCGTCGGTGTACCACTGGCCGGCCAGCACGTCGGTGAAGCCGGACACACCGGCCGTGGCGGGCTTGCCTTCCATATTGTAGATGACCTGAGCCACCATGGCGCGGCTGGAGAAGCCGTTGGGATCAAACCGGCCGCCGCCCACGCCGCTCATGATGCCGTTGCGGCCCACATAGTTGGCCGCGTCGGTGTACCACTGGTTGGCGATGTCGTTGAAGGCAGGCCGCACGATGACCACCGGCGGGGTGGTGGTGCCGGTGTCGCCGGTATCGCCGGTGTTGCCGCCGTCGGTATTGCCGCCGTCATCGGGCTCCTGAACATCGCTGTAAGTCAGGCCAAAGCCTACGCCATAGTAGTTGCCTTCGCTGTCCTTGTAGGTGTAGCTGTTGCCGCTGGTGGTAGCCAGCACGTCGGCGTCCATGTACTTATCCTTGTCGTAGCCGGGCACGTCGTTGGGGGAGGCGCAGATGGCGTACTCGGTGGGCTTGCCGTCGGGACCGGTCAGGGTCTCATTGTGCAGCTTCACCACATCGTAGTTGGCGGGCAGGGAGACGGGCAGCTTGCCGACCGCCTCTACCTTGCCGGAGATGACGTCCAGCAGAGCGGGCTGCTGCGTGTCAAAGTGCGCGATGAGCGCATCGCAGTCGGGCTCCAGATTGTCCACGATCCACATGTTGTTGATGTTCAGCAGGGCAATAACCTTGCCGCCATTGGCATGGACCTTGTCCGAAATGGTGCTGATGCTGTTAAAGCCCTTCAGCGTGGTCATCTTGGTGAACTCGCCGGACAGGTTGCCGGTCTCACCCGAATCGTCGTTGATGGTGGGCACATCCAGATCCTCGCCCAGGCGCAGCTCGGGCACATAGCCCTCCGTGCCCTTGCTGGGATAGCGGATGGGATCCAGGAAGAAGTAGGCATAATCCGCCTTGGCGGGGTCGCTCGTCATGGTGTAGCCGGCATTTTCGAACATGGTGACCAGCTCGGCCGCCATCTCTGTGGTGGTCTCGTCGCCGTTGGCATCCATGTAGGTGGCATAAACCAGCTTACCCTTGGCCTTCTCTGCGGTCATGGGCAGAGTCTTGTCGGTGTTCTTCAGAAGCACCGCAGACTTCTGCTGGACCTCGTAGGCATGGCCGGTGGCCTTGATCTCGGAGACTACCTTCTCGGCGTTATCGGGATCCGTGTAGGGGTTGTCAAACACGCCCAGAGCAATGGTCTCGCTCAGCAGGCGGGTGGCCGCCTCGTCCAGCCGCTCCTCGGTCAGCACCGCGTTGTCGGAGAACAGGGTGTCCTTGACGTCCTCATACACCAGGCCATTCTCGGTGCAGTAGGTCTTCATGGCCTCTTCGCCGCCGGCCTTGGCCTCGGCGCGCTCCACAGCTTCCAGCACAGAGGCCAGGTCCGTGGCGCCGGAAATGATGTCAGTACCGGCATTGAGCGCCATGGCGATGCGGGCAGGCATGTCGTAGACTTCCTTATCCACGCCCCAGGCCATGTTGTTGGTGATACCGGTGTCGGAGTTGACATAGCCCTCAAAGCCCATGATCTCGCGCAGCAGCTTCTGCAGGATCTCGGGGCTGTAGGCCATGCCCTTCTGGTCGTCAAAGGTCATGGTGTAGCCGTTGACCACCTGAGTGGCGGAACGCTCGTCGCCGGCGGCTACCGCGTAGTAAGGCATAATGGAGGAGACATTGGCGTCCACCGCAGCCTGGAAGGAAGGCAGGTGGTAGGTCGCCAGGGAGTTCTCGGTGGCATACACGTTCCAGCGGCCGTTCTCCTTGTGGGGATCGGTACCGTTCTCACGGGCGCCGCCGCCGGGGAAGTGCTTGACCGTCATGGCCACGCTGCCCTCGTTGACACCCTCGGAACCGTTCTGGAAGCCGATCACCAGGCGGGACATGATCTCGGCCACTACATCGGGCTTCTCGCCCCAGGTCTCATAGGCGCGGGTCCAGCGGGGATCGCTGGTCACGTCGGCCATGTACATATAAGCCTTGCGGATGCCGGTGGCCACCCACTCCTGGCGGGACTGGTCGGCAAAGGTGGAGATCATGTCATAGCCGGAGCCCTTCTCCTGGGCCTCCATGCCCAGGGCAGCGGCCGTCAGGCCCAGGGTGCCGGGATAGGTGGCAAAGATACCGGTGGCCTCGGAGAAGCCCACGGCAGCCTGGCCGCTGTGGTTGCGCTGGTTGGAGGTCTGCACGACAGGAATCGCCACATCGCCCGGGTCACCGGTCACGGCCAGATATTCCGCCGTCTGCTGCAGCGCGTTGTTGTACAGCGCCAGCTCGGAGGGGCTGGGGTTGGCGCGCTGAATGGTGTGGCGCATCTGGTTATCCACCAGAATGCTCAGGCCGGACTCGGGGATCAGGCCGCTGACAAACGCGTCGGTCTCGCTGGGATCGGGCAGGCCGCCGATCAGGTCGCCTGCGCCGCCTTCGGGAGACTCACCCGAGGCAATTGCGGCATTCAGGGTGTTGATCATGACCTGGCCGGCCTTCTGATCCAGAGGCAGCTTCTCTACCAGGTCCTTCACACGCTCGTCGGTGCTCAGGCGCCAGTCCTCAAAGGGATCCAGGACCTTGTCGTTGTCGGAGTCCTTGAAGTACTTGCCGTCCTGATAGATGACGCCCACGGTGGTCACAGCGATGGAAGGCTCGTCCTTGCCGTTTTCATAGACCACGGGCTCCAGATAAACCTGGCTCTCCACATCATCCACAGGCTCATAGGGCGCGGGGATGTAGTAGTTGTCATAGCTCAGGCCAAAGCCCACCTTGTAGGAATTGCCTGCGCTGTCTTTGTAGACATAGCTGTTGCCGCTGGTGGTAGCCAGCACATCGGCATCCATGTACTTGTCCTTGTCATAGCCGGGCACATCGTTGGGGGAGGCGCAGATGGCGTACTCAGTGGGCTTGCCGTCGGGACCGGTCAGGGTCTCGTTGTGCAGCTCCACCACGTCGTAGTTGGCGGGCATGGAGACCGGGAGTCTGCCGACCGCGTCCACCTTGCCGGAGATGACGTCCAGCAGAGCGGGCTGCTGGGTGTCAAAGTGGACGATGAGCGCATCGCAGTTGGGCTCCAGGTTGTCCACGATCCAGGTCTGGTTCATGTTCAGCAGGGCAATGACCTTGCCGCCGTTCTGATGCACGGTCTCGGCAGTGGTGGCAATGGAGTTGAAGCCCGCCACGGTGGTCAGAGACATGGTCTCGCCGGACAGATTGCCGGTCTCACCCGCATCGTCGTTGATGGTGGGCACTTCCATGTTCTCGCCCAGGACCAGCTCAGGCACATAGCCGGTGGTGCCGCTGCTGGGATAGCGGATGGGATCGATGAAGAAGTAGGCATAGGCCGCCTCACTGGGATCGTCGGTCATGGTGTAGCCGGCGCTCTCAAACATGGTCTTGAGTTCGGCTGCGATCTTGGTGGTGGTCTCGTTGCCCTTCTCATCCAGATAGGTCACATAGACCTTCTTGCCGTCGGCCTTGTCGGTGGTCATGGGCAGGGTCGCGCCGTCGTTCTTCAGCAGCACCGCGGACTTCTGCTGGACGTCATAGGCATGACCGGTGGCCTTGATCTCGGAGACTACCTTCTCGGCGTTGTCAGGATCCACATAGGCGTTATCGAACACGCCCAGGTCAAAGGCCTCACCCAGCACGCGGCCGGCTGCCTCGTTCAAACGCTCCTCGGTCAGCACCGCGTTGTCGGAGAACAGGGTGTCCTTGACATCCTCGTACACCAGCTCATTGGCTTCGCAATAGGCCTTCATGGCCTCTTCGCCGCCGGCCTTGGCCTCGGCGCGCTTCACAGCCTCCAGCACCTGGCTGAGGTTGCTCTGGCCGGAGATGATGTCCGTACCGGCGTTGAGCGCCATGGCTACGCGGGCAGTGGTGTCATACACACTCTTGTCAATGCCCCAGGCAGTACCCTCGGTAATGCCGGTATCGGAGTTGACATAGCCCTCAAAGCCCATGATGCCCCGCAGCAGCGTTTCCAGGATCTCGGGGCTGTAGGCCATGCCCTTCTGGTCGTCAAAGGTCATGGTGTAGCCGTTGACCACCTGAGTGGCGGAACGCTCATCGCCAGCGGCAATGGCGTAGTAGGGCATGATGGAACCGACGTTGGCGTCCACCGCGGCCTGGAAGGAGGGCAGGTGGTAGGTCGCCAGGGAGTTCTCGGTGGCATACACGTTCCAGCGGCCGTTCTCCTTATGAGGATCCGTGCCGTTTTCACGGGCGCCGCCGCCGGGGAAGTGCTTGACCGTCATGGCCACGCTGCCCTCGTTGACACCCTCGGAACCGTTCTGGAAGCCGATGACCAGGCGGGAGATGATCTCAGCCACCACATCGGGATCCTCGCCCCAGGTCTCATAGCCGCGGGTCCAGCGGGGATCGCTGGTCACGTCGGCCATATACATATAAGCTTTCCGAATGCCGGTGGCCACCCACTCCTGGCGGGACTCATCGGCAAAGGTAGAAATCATTTCATAGCCGGAACCTTCTTCCCGCTCCTCCATGCCGAGGGCGGCGGCCGTCAGGCCCTGGGTGCCGGGATAGGTGGCAAAGATGCCGGTCGCTTCGGAGAAGCCCACGGCCGTCTTACCGCTGTGGTTGCGCTGATTGGAGATATTGATATAAGGCAGGGTAACCGTATCCTCGCCGGTGGCAGCCAGATATTCGGTGACCTGCTGCATGGCATTGTTGAACAGGGCCAGCTCACTGGGGCTGGGGTTGTTGCGGATAACGCCGTGGCGGATCTCGTTGTTGTCCAAAGCAGAGATCACGCTGGTGCCCAGAATACCGCTGACAAAGGTCTTGTCGTCGTTCCCGGGCAGCGCGCCGATGATACCGCCGGCACCTTCATCAGGCGCCTGACCAGTGGCGTAGGCGGGCTGAAGCGCAGAGTGAATCATGAGCTGACCGGCACGCTGCTCCAGAGAGAGCTTGCTCAGCAGGTCTTTTACACGCTCGTCGGTGCTCAGGCGCCAGTCCTCAAAGGGATCCAGCTCCTTGTCGTTGTCGGAGTCACGGAAATACTTTCCATCCTGCTGGATCACATCCACGGTGGTCACGCCGATGGAGGGTTCCCCTTCGCCGTTTTCATAGATCACAGGCTCCAGATATTCCTGGCTCTCCATCGTACTGGCGGGCTCATAGGGGGCCTTGATGTAGCCGTCGTCCGCGTCCGCTGCAAAGGCCGGGGACGCCAGACTCAATGTCATGGCGGCAGCCAATGACAGGGTCAGGCAGCGCTGCCATCCCTTGCTCTTGGGATACCTATGTTTCATACACGAATCCTCTCCTTTTCTTCACGCCGGTTGTTTGGAACGCTCTTTCTTCTGCTCCCCCTTTCCAGATTGATTTTGTGTGCTATCGCTAGATATACTAACATTCTAGTTAGAGCTGTTAGCACAACTGCTGTAATTATACTAATCATTCTGTTGGAATTAGTCAAGGTAGATTAAAATAACTGCCCCCGATTCGTTTATAATGCACTATGTTTTTGCTTTTTTCTTTGTGCAGTTCAACGAACGCGAAACATTTTTCCTTTTTTATCCTGCGTTGACAAGGTCTTGCGCCCTGTTTATAATGTAGCCAAATGTGGCAAAAAGGAGTGAATCAGCACGATGCGTGAACTCTCTTCCAGCGTTATCACAGAGGCGGTGGCCCGGCTGTGCATTCAGGCCAACACCCGCCTGCCCCAGGATGTTCTGGACACCATTACGGCCGCCCGTCAGGCGGAGGACTGGCCGGTGGCCCAGGAAATCCTGGATCATATTTTGGAAAACGACTCCATCGGCGGGCAGACCCCCATCTGTCAGGATACGGGCATGGCCTGCGTATTCCTGGAGGTAGGGCAGGAAGTCCATATCACCGGCGACATCCACGCGGCGGTGGACGAAGGCGTGCGCCGTGGTTATACGGAGGGGTACCTGCGCAAATCGGTGGTATCCGACCCGCTGGAACGGGTGAACACCGGGGACAACACCCCCGCCGTGCTGTATATCGACCTGGTCCCCGGCGATCAGGTGCGCGTCACGGTGGCGCCCAAAGGGTTTGGCAGCGAGAACATGAGCCGCATCGCCATGCTCAAGCCCTCCGACGGGCTGGAGGGGGTCCGCCGCTTCGTACTGGAGACGGTGGATCTGGCCGGCCCCAACCCCTGCCCTCCCATTGTGGTCGGGGTGGGCATCGGCGGTACCTTTGACCGCTGCGCCCTGATGGCCAAGCGCGCCCTGCTGCGGGATATGGGTCAGCCAAGCCCCAATCCCTTCTACGCCGGCCTGGAGCGGGAACTGCTGGAGCAGATCAACGCTTTGGGCATTGGGCCCCAGGGCTTCGGTGGCCGCACCACCGCCCTGGCCGTACACATTGAGACCATGCCCACCCACATCGCCGGACTGCCCTGCGCGGTCAACATCAACTGCCACGTGTCCCGGCACGCAACGGAGGTGCTCTGATATGGCCAAATACCTCACTGCCCCGCTGACCAGCGAATGTGCCCGCTCCCTCCGGGCCGGGGAGAGCGTCTATCTCACCGGCACGGTCTACACCGCCCGGGACGCCGCCCATAAGCGGCTGTGCGCCCTGGTAGCGGAGGGCAAGCCGCTCCCCTTCCCCATTGAGGGCTCGGTCATCTATTATGTGGGCCCCACGCCCGCCCGCCCCGGCCAGCCCATCGGCTCGGCCGGTCCCACCACCAGCTACCGCATGGACGCCTACGCTCCCACTCTGCTGCGTCTGGGAGAGCTGGGCATGATCGGCAAGGGCAAGCGCAGCCCCGAGGTGATCGAAACTATGAAGCAGACCGGCGCCGTCTACTTCGGCGCCATCGGCGGCGCCGGGGCCCTGCTGAGCCGGTGCGTCAAATCCGCCCAGCTGGTCTGCTATGAGGACCTGGGAGCGGAGGCCATCCGCCGGCTGGAGGTGGAAAACCTGCCCCTCACCGTGGTCATTGACAGTCAGGGCAACAACCTCTATGAGACGGGCCGGAAGGCCTATCTGCAGGCCCGCGGCCTGCTCTGAAGGATGCAAAAAAGCAGCGCCCCCGCTAAATGCGGGGGCGCTGCTTTTTATTCTCTTCTCTCTGAATCCCTTGTGCCCGCTCAGGGCTGCTTGCCGATGTAGGCGAGGATGCCGCCGTCCACATACAGGATGTGGCCGTTGACGAAGT